>NZ_CP060204.1:345000-690000 GCF_014250475.1 Selenomonas timonae
AATCTGGTAGAGTGGCGTCCCATTCACAGCCATAATAACGGAGAGCAGCCCCTCCTTGCGCTGTCCCGGCTCGAGTTTCAGACAGGCAGTCCACTCTATATCCGTCTCCGGTGAACGCCAGATCTCGCGTGGACGGTCGAGTGCGAGATCGACAAAATCCGCAGGCTTCAGACGTGCTTCAAGAAAGGCATAATGCTCCTTGATGAGTGCAATCCGCGTGCGCACGGTCGAACCTGCATAAAAAAAGGCGCGCGTCGCCTGCTCCATGGGAAACGGGTTGCGCTCGTAGACGGCGCGCCGTGCTCCCGTCTCCTGAAAGAACTCATACAGCTCGCGCAGCTGTTTTCTATGCAGGAGTCCGCGCACCATAAAGACGAGCGCACGGTGGCGCTCGCGTGGATTTTCAAACCGATAGGCACGGTGTGCGACAGCGCGAATCTCAGCAAGCATAGACGAACTCCATTTCAATTTCTCTCTGTAAGGATCGCCGCAATCTGTGCAACAAATTGCATGGGCGCATAGCAACGTGCGGCAGCTGCCAGCGCTGTATGCCACTGCGGCGCAAGGCTGTCATATTCGTTGATGAAATGCTCCAACGCGCCGCCAAGCGCCGCAAGGTCGCCGCTCGGAAATGTCACGCCGACAGGGAAGCGCTCGAAGACCTCGGGATTCATATCATCGCTCGTGAGCACAGGTTTCTGAAAGCCGATCGCCGTGAAGAGCATCGCACCCCAATGATAGCGATAGCGCGGCGCAGAGTACGGCAGGAGAAGCGCATCCACCTCTGCAATCGCGCGCTGCCACTCTGGGCCGATCAGCCCGCGATGCAGGAAGGTGATGCCCTGCCCCTCGTAGGCTGCAATGATGCGCTCAAACTCTGCCGCATCCTCCTCGTGCATTGTTGATCCTTGGACAAGGAGGCGCACAGGACGCGTATAGTGCCCTGCGAGGTAGACCTTCAGGAGATCCTCAAGTCTCTTCTCCCTGCGGAACTGCCCGAAGAAGCCGATGGTGAGCGTATCGTCCGCACCGACAGGCGGACGGAGCTGTACATCTATATCTCGCGGAATGAAGGTCGGCGGAGGAATGAGGCGGACATTCGCCCGATGCTCTCCGAAAATCGTATCACCAAACGTAAGCACGACAGAGCGGATATTCGAGAACTCTGCCAGCGCATCCGCAGCACCGAGGAATCTCGGAGCCTCGCTCGGGTTGATTCCATGCTGGATGAACAGCACAGGCACAGGTGAGCGGCGCAGCACGCTCTGACGCAGTGCACGTAGATACCGATAAGTCGATGTTGGAACGATGAGCGCATCGAATGCCCCTTTCTCCGCTGCCTCATAGAGTGCGCGATACCATCCGAACCGGCGGCGCTCGCGCTGCACAGAGAGAAACAGCTTCCGGATTCCGCGTGCATTTGTATAGAGGACGGGTGCGCCGGGAAGGTGATACACAGGCACATGATAGTCCATGCCAAAACGAAAGACCTCGGGCACGTAGAATATGACCTCATGTCCGAGCGCTTTCAGCTCCTCCACAAGAATGCGGTCAAAATCCACCTCATGTCCGCCGGGCGTCATGATGTTTTCAAAGATGGCAATCTTCATGTATTCACCCACATTGAGTCAATATACTATCGTATCGGTTAGCGAGAGAATCTCCGCGCCCCCTCATTCAGCTGCAGCCATTGGAGACACAGCCCCATGAGGAGCCAGTGCAGCTTCATCACGGCAGAGTTCCCCATATTGTACTCGGTCAGCCCCTGCAAAATCAGACCAAGGAGAATTGCAGGGATGAGCAGCGCTGCGATCTCGTGCGTCGCCAACCATGTACGAAAGCCATAGGACAGACACGTCCACCACCAGAAGAGGAGTGCCGCAAGACCAATGATCCCGCACTCCGCGAGCATATGCATAACATTGCTGTGTGCATGCTCCAGATAAGGCTCCTTTGCCTCCGGCAGGATATACTGCCCCTGATACGCCTCCTTGAATCCCGCGAAACCGATTCCGAACACAGGATGATCCGCAAACATATGAGCTGCGCTCGTCCAGAGGAGGAAACGCTCCGAGTTGCTCTGCATCTTCGTATCGCCGATCGTTGCAAATCGCGAGGAGAGGGCAGGCGAGGCGGCAAAGATCCCCGCAAAGATGAGTGCGCCGATCGCCGTGCCGACGAGCAGTTTCTTCCTATCACGGATGAGGAACGCTGCACAAATGAACGTTGCAATCGGAACGGCAAGCCACGCGCCGCGCGTTCCATTGAAGAGGAGCGCCATACAGCCGATCACAAGCGTAACTGCCGCCAGAATCCGATAGCGCATATCGAGCCGCCCGCTTAGGAGGAGCAGAACGAGCACGGGGAGCAGCATGGAGAGAAAACCGCCCACTGACATGTAAATAGAAAACCCCGATGCCCTATAGTTCCCCTGCACAAGCCCCTGAAAAATGACCGCCAAATCATTGATGAAAAACGAGATGCCAACGCACACACCGATGAATGCCAGCTGCCGCTTTTCCCAGATCATCAGCATCACAGCGTACAGCGCGAGCATACGATAGCCATAGTAGTCACCAAAGAACCGAAGACTGCGCGAAATATCCGTAGAAAAGCATGAGGAGAGGATGACAGCCCCCATCAGGATCAAAAGAGCTATTCCGATGTGTCCGTCCGGCAGTGCATTTTTCCAATCATCGTGTTTGCGCCAGAGACGGAATAGAACAAGGGCGGTGAGTGTCCCAAGGAAAATATTTGCAATCGCAATCGAGATATTGCTGAATAGTGCAAAACCACAGAGCAGATAAAATGCCCATGTGTGAATCCGTTCGATGCTGATTTCATTCAGCCGCATAGCCATATCCCTCCAAAACATTTCTTCAATCTGCCTCGTTTGTATCAACGCACGTTTCTTTGCCCAAATAATATAGTTTCACATATTTCACCATCGTATAGAATCCGTGGAACATCCCAAGGATAAATCCGAGCCGTCCGTCGAGAAAACCGCGTTGAAGGATGTAAAATCGAAAGAACGCAAACGGCGGATCGAGGAGAACCTTTAGGAAGGATGCATGCTTTCCATCGTTGTACTGCCGCTCTGCCATCAGTGTCGTATACTGGTTGAATTTCTGAAAATAGCGATCCCAGTCTGTATAGGTATAGTGCAGGAGGCTGGCGCGAAGACGCCGCACGGGCAGGCCGGACACAGGCCGCTCATGCACAAGCCCCTCCCAGCGCACGGAATCGCGCGGAAAGAAGCGGCAGGGATAGTCGGGGCGATGCGCACCGTAGTGCATCTCCTGACCGAAGGCGACATTGATACGCTTGATTTCGTACGCAGCGCGTGCATCCTCCGTCATCACACGGCGCAGTTCCTCCTCCGCGCCCTCGTTCACACGCTCATCTGCATCTACATAAAGCACCCAGTCCGCATCCGTCTGCGTGAGAGCAAAGTTACGCTGCCCCGCAAAATCGCCCGCCAAGGGATGTGTAATCACGCGCGCTCCCGCTGCACGCGCGAGCTCCGCCGTGCGATCCGTACTCTCGTCGTCAATGACGAGAATCTCATCGGCAAACGAGGCGCTCCGAATGCACGCCTCGATGTGCCGCTCCTCATTGTGCGTGAGAATGATAACGGCAAGTTTCACATGAGCACCTCCGATCTATGTAACGCCTTGTTCCTGTAAATACTGTTCAAACTCTGACTGATTCATTGTATACACCTGACGAAACAGATAGCCCTTGAAGCGATCCAGACCGAAGAGGATGATGCTCCTTTTCCCCAATGCTCTGAATGCTTTATAGATTGCCGTTCGTGATTTCGCGTTTTGAGGGTTCTGCCGCTTCGATGCCTCTTCAAGTTTTGAAAATTGAACACCTTGTCGCTCCAGACCTTTTTTCGTATGAGGCGTATGATGTTCTTCATCATATTTATCTGCATTATAGACCAGTATATAGTCCATATGCTCCCGTGTATAGGAGATGTTCTGCTTGAAATCCGGACGACAATACGAAAGATCAAATTTATCATCGAGGAGCAAAAGCAGACTGTCGTACAGCTTGAAAACGATCTCGTTATTTTCGACTGGTCCGATCTTCCCATTCTTGAACTCGATGAAAACGACATGGTTGTCATCCAGCCATAGTGCATCATTGGAGCAGGGTGTCTGTGTCAGTTTCGGCAGGTGGTTCTCGACATACCAATCTTTCAACCCGTCAAAGTCAAAAACCGTCAACGTGCTGTTGCACATATACTCTTTCTGCGTTTTATCAGAGGAAGTCTCATGTAGCGTGGCACGATGTTCTTGCAAATATGAGGGCATTTTGTCCATAGCCTTCAATGCCTCATTTGGAGTTCTGCGCGAAGATTTTCCAATGCCTGTACGGGATTTGACATCTTCTCATAGATTTTGTCAATTTCATTGGAAACATCACGGAACATGACTTGCTTACCATCATTCTCAGAAAGATAATAATGTGCCTTTTCTCCAATTTCATGTTTGCATGCATATAACTCAATAGCATCAAGGAAAAAGGGGCTGTGCGTCGTCAGGAGTATTGTCAAATCAAACTCTCGTTGGAGCAGGACAAGGACTTCGGCATAACGCATCTGCCATTCAGGATGCAGATGAATTTCCGGCTCATCGAGAATGAGTACTCCCTTTTGATGCAGTGTGCCATTCTCCAACAAACGCTTCAGAATGGCAAACGATTTGATGCCGGCTGACCAGTTTTCTACGTTGAGTACACCGTCTTGATCGTCCAGTTCCAAAGCAAAACGCCTTCTCTGACGTACAATGTTGCCAGGCACAATCTGCTGAAACAGAGAAAGTATTTCAGCAAGTTTCCTTTTGATTTCAAGTCCTTCAATGACACCCGGACGCCCATCTGTTTCCAAATATCTGAGCAAGCCTTCTCTCGAGGGATTATTGTCTATCCCGAATTCCGAAAGGCTCACCTGAAAACACTGGTCTATCAGAAAAGGATCATCCACATAAATAGCGTCTTCAAGCAACTCTATGTCGCTCTTATAATTTTCGCATTCGTTTAACCAAAAGAAAATATCTTTCGATTTTCCTTGCACATATATGGATACACGAGCCTCGTCATCATCATGGACTGAATTGATCTGTCCTGCAAACATATCAGAAAAGCCATTGCCAACAAGGGATTTTTCTATCTCATCATCAGAAGGAGTCCATGCGTTTTCAATCACATCTCTAAGTTCTTGCTTGTTTTCCTCTGATAGCTCTAGCTGTAGTTCTTCCTTGATATTACGGAGCAGAATTTCATACCATGACTGTACAGGATTGTCTATTTCATCAAGTCCATGAAATAGAGCAGACCACCGCCCTGTCTCTACGTACCGAAGAAAACGATACTGCTCAACCTCACGCCTAAATAAAACAGAAAAAAAGTTTCTTATCACTTCTTTTCTTTCCTCAAGAACCTGCTGAGGCATATTCCGCAACGAATGAAACAGAGTAAACAGAACCTTGCCAATCGTACTCTTTCCCGTATTATTATCCCCGGCAATGACAGTCAGGCCATCAAAATGAATCTCTGCCTCTTTTATCTTTGCAAAATTCTTCAGTCTCAGCTTCATTTTATTTCCATCCGTTATCTATGAGGTTTCAATCGTTGCTCTTATAAGCTCGCACAGACTTCCCCCCGTATACCGTACTCCCTTTACCCCCGCATTTTCAGCAGCAGCAACATCACTCGCCGCATCGCCAAACATCCACGAGACGGCGGAGTCGATATTGTGCTCTCTGATCGCGCGCAGGATCATGCCGGGGGCGGGCTTGCGGCAGTCGCAGCTCTTCGCATAGGCAGGGAGCTTTCCCTCTGTATGATGGGGGCAGTAGTAGAATGCGTCGATATGTGCGCCATGCGCGGCAAGCTCCGCATTCATCCAGTCGTGAAGGCGGTGCATGGCAGCCTCATCATAGTAGCCGCGCGCAATGCCGCTCTGGTTCGTGACGACGATGACGAGATAGCCGTGTTCATTCGCCCAGCGAATCGCGTCGATTGCTCCCTCGATCCAGACGAATTTCTCAGGCTCGTGGAGGTAGTGCACGTCGACGTTGAGCGTGCCGTCACGGTCGAAGAAGATCGCCTTATTCGGCATAGGAGAAGTACCCGCCCGCCGTCAGGAAGTCGCAGTAGTCCTTGACTGCCTCCTCCATCGGCGTGAAGCCGCCGTCATAGCCCGCCGCAAGGAGCGCAGTCGTATCTGCCTGCGTGTAGTTCTGATACTTGCCGCGCAGCACCTCGGGGAAGTCGCGATAGACGATTTTGCCCTTGCCGAGCGCAGCAATGACGGCACGCGCCGCCTCGTTGTAGCTGTGCGCGACGCCCGTGCCGCAGTTGTAGACGCCGCTCTCGCCGCCATTTTCGAAGAAATGGAGGTTGACGCGCACCACGTCGCCGACATAGACAAAGTCACGCCGCTGCTCGCCGTCCTCGAGTCCGTCCGTCCCGCGGAAGAGACGCGCCTCGCCCGTCTCCATGATCTGATGGTAGAGCTGGTAGAAGATGGATGCCATCTTTCCCTTGTGATGCTCCTGCGGACCGTAGACGTTGAAATATTTCAGCCCGACGATGGGGCTGCGCGCCTCGGGAATGACCTGCCGCACATAGCGGTCGAACGCGAGCTTCGAGAATGCATAGGGATTGAGCGCATCCTCGCAGCGTCCGCCCTCGGTAAAGCCGTGCTTCCCGCCGCCGTAGGTCGAGGCGGAGGAGGCGTAGAAGAACGGGATGCGTGCCCCCATCGCAAAGTGCAGGAGCGCCTTGGAGTAGGAGTAGTTCACCTTCATCATGTAGTTGACATCATACTCCATCGTATCCGAGCACGCGCCCTCGTGGAAGATTGCGTCGATGTCCGTGCCGTCGAAGTCCCCCTCCTCGATGAGGTGGAGGAAGTCGTCCTTCTGCTGGTAGTCAATGAAATGCAGCCCGCGCAGGTTCTTGTAGTTCTCGCCGTCTGCAAGATCGTCGACGATGAGGATGTCCTTGTGCCCGCGCGCATTCAGCGCGTGGACGAGATTGCTGCCGATAAAGCCGGCACCACCGGTAACGATAATCATGAATTTGCCCCCTCCTGACGGTCGAGCACCTGCAGCAGTTCTTCCCTGCTCACGGCATACGTTCCGAGTTTCGAGACGACAACGCTCGCCGCCAGATTTGCGAGATATGCCGCGTCTGCAGGCTTCAGTCCGCCTGCAAGCCCCAGCCCGAACACGGCGATGACCGTATCGCCCGCACCCGAGACATCAAAGACCTCCTGTGCCCGCGTTGGAACGTGGACAACTTCCTCATTGTGAATGAGGGAAAGCCCCTTCGAGGAGCGCGTAAGGACGACATTGCGAATGCCGAACTTGCGGATGGCATAGCGCGCCGCCTTTTCGACCTCGAAATCATCATTTTTAATTGGCTCGAGCATGATTTCATTGATCTCTTTGACATTCGGCGTGATGTAGTCGACATCGCGGTACTTTGCCCACTGCGCCCCCTTCGGGTCGACGATGACGGGCACGCCGTGATCATGCGCCGCGCGGATGATGTGCTGGCACGCAAACTCCGTGCACGCGCCCTTGCCATAGTCCGAGATGATGACACAGTCCATGCTCTCGTTCAGCTTTTTGTCGATGTAGTCGAGATACTGCTCCGCATACGCGCCGTCAATCGGGCTGGCGTCCTCGAAGTCGAGGCGGAGCATCTGCTGATGCCCGCCGATGATGCGGATCTTCGTCGTGGTCGGGCGATCCGTATGGACAAGCCCCGCATAGTCAATCCCGCGCGCGGCGAATTTCTCAAGGAGGCTCTTGCAGTGCGCATCATCGCCGACATAGCCCGCAATGCTCACATTCGTCCCGAGCAGCGCGAGGTTGTGTGCGACGTTCGCCGCACCGCCGAGGGTCTCGCGCGTCCCCGTCACATGTGTGATCGGCACAGGCGCCTCGGGCGAGATGCGCGTGACCTCGCCCGAGTAATACTTATCGAGCATGACATCGCCGACGACGAGAATGTTGCTGCGTACACTCTTCTCCGCAACGGTTGCGCGGATCTTTGCCATATCCATGAGAACGCTCCTATCTTTTGTGGAAATCGAAAATCAATGCTTCCCTCAATCAAACCCATGGGCTTTGAGCCCTGCGGGCATCACGGGACGAACGACGCGCCCCGCCGCCCCCTTTGGCGCGAGGACGAATGTACCGTCCACCTGCTCCACTACCCGCGTCTCGAACGCCGTCGGCGGCGCAAGCGCATAGGCGGGCTGCTCCCCGCACTCCGCAAGCATCTGATCGGCATAGCGGATGATGAGATCGGGCGGCATCCCCTTCATGCACTTCATATGCTCCTCGCCCGTGAGCGGGCATTCGTGAATGCGGCAGGGATGGCACGGCACGGGCGCGCGCACGGAGATGCTGCGCGCATCGTACGGGTAGAAACCAGGGATGGGCGACGCGCCAAACATGCAGAGGACGGGCACATGCATCGCAACGCCGACGTGCATAGGACCCGAGTCCGTCGTGATGAAGAGGATGCAGCGCCGCAGGAGCCCTGCGAGAACGCCGAGGCTGACCTTCCCCGTAAAGATGTGCAGGCGCTCGTTGTCCCGATCCCGCATCTGTGCGCGGCAACGCTCGACAATCTCCACATCCATCGGCCCGCCCATGACAGCAATGTGATAGCCGCGCGTGAGGTAGGTATCCGCCACCTCGGCAAAGTATTCGTCCACCCACCGCTTCGTCAGCCAGCTTGCGCCGATGTTGAGCGCGATCACCCTGTCCTCCGGCGCGAAATGCGCCGCCCAGAGGCGCGCCGCTTCCTCCTCTGCCGCAGGGGTGAGCCACATCTCGAGCCCTGCATCCGCAATCTCGTCGATTACGCCCGCCGCGCGCAGTGCCGCATAGTGCGAGTGAATCTCGTGCATCATCATATGCTGATCGGGACTGACATGGTCAAAGAGGAGCGCGAAGCCGGGCTTTGCATAGCCGATGATGTACTTGCCGCCGCTGAGTGCCGCGAGCGCGGAGGCGCGCTCGTTGCGGTGGAGATTGACGACGAGATCGTATTTCTTTTCCCGCAGATGCCATGCAAAGCGCAGGATGCCGAGGAGGCTGCTGTCTTTCCCCTTCTTGTCGATCAGGAGACATTCGTCGATGTTCCGATTCTCCTGCACGATGTCCGCGAGTTTCGCGTCCGCGAGCAGGGTAATGCGCGCCTCTGGATAGTTCTGGCGCAGCGTGTGCAGCACGGGCGTCACAAGCATCAGATCGCCGAGGTGCATGAGGTTGATGACGAGAATGTTTCGGTACAAACTTACAGCCTCCCACAGGCGAATACTGCCCTGCACACTACCGCAAAAGCAGCGGTCTCATTCTTTCCACGACCATCTCCGGCGTAATCGCCGCAAGGCAGTCCAGCCCCTTCGGACAGGCGCGCTTCCAGCACGCGCGGCAGGGGCGGTCAACCTCGATCGCGTTCTCCTGCTGTCCGTATGGGCCGTTGCGGTTCGCGTCCGTCGGCCCCATGAGCATGACAGTCGGCGTGCCGAGCCCCGCCGCAAGGTGGATGGGACCCGTGTCGCCGCCGAGAACGAGCGCGGCGCGCGTGAAGATGTGTGCGAGCTGCTTGAGATTCGTGCGCCCAACGAGGTTCACTGGCGGGATCTCGCTCGCCGCCATGATGTCCTGCGCAAGCGTCTCATCGAGGCGCCCGCCGCCAACGAGGACAGGAACGTAATGCGCGCGGTAGAGCCGGTCGGCGAGCACGGCGAAATGCTCCACGGGCCAGCGCTTGTTCGGCCAGTTCGCACCGATGGCAAAGGCGACAAACGCGCGCCCCTCCTGCACGCCCTCGCGCGCAAGCAAGGTCTCTGCTGCCGCTCGGTCGCGTTCGGATACGGCAACGGGAAAGCGCACCTCGTCGACCGTGCAGCCAAGTGCACGCGCCACATCCAGATAGCGCTCAACAATGTGCCCCTCTGCGTGTGCGCCGCGTACGGGGCGGCTCACGAGATGTGCGCCCTCGCGCATATTCGCCGTCCCGACGCGCTGGCGTGCGCCCGCATTCCACACGATTGCCGCCGATTTGAACAGTCCCTGCAAGTCGAGCGAGGCGTCATAGCGCCGCGCGCGCAGGCGGCGGCGAAAGGGACCGATCTCGTGCAGGAAGCCGCTGACGCTGCGGAACTTTGCCTTTTCAAATAGGATGATGTCGTCGATGTAGGGATTGTCCTCGAGGAGCGGATAGGCGGGCTTTTCGACAACCCACGTCAGGTGTGCCTCGGGGAAGCGCTCCTTGATGGCATAGGAAACGGGCAGGGCATGAATCACATCGCCGATTGCGCTCAGTTTGACAACCAAGATGTTCTTCATGTCCTGCCCTCCTTTCATCGTCAAAGGTTGGTTCTGGTGCTTGTCCCACGCGAACGCGCCCCCTACTTCCGTCCCGCCCGTTCAATAATGTTCGTTGTAGATTTCCCCGCCACAAGCGGGATAAAGGCGACCTCGCCACCGTAACGCTCGACAATGCGCGCCTCGGGCAGCGTCTCACGCGTGTAGTCGCCGCCCTTCGCATACACCGCAGGGCGCACCTTTGCAATCAGCTCCTCCGCCGTATCCTCGCCGAAGATGACGACAGCGTCCACGGATTTCAGCGCACCCACGACCTCCGCACGATCCGCCTCCATATTCACGGGGCGCGTCTCGCCCTTCAGACGGCGCACGGATGCGTCGCTGTTCAGCCCGAGGATGAGCACATCGCCGAGAGAGCGCGCTGCCGCGAGATAGCGGACGTGTCCCGCGTGCAGGATGTCAAAGCAGCCGTTCGTAAAGACGACGCGCAGCCCCGCCGCGTGCAGTATCGCCGCGTACTCCTCAATCCGCTCGCTTGGAATCAGCATCGCTCCGCCTCCTTCCCCGCCGTCAGTGCGGCACGCAGTTCCTCGTATGAGACGGTCGCCGTCCCGCGCTTGCGCACGGCAATCCCCGAGGCGATATTGCTGAGGCGTGCCGCCGTCAACGGGTCAACGCCCGCCCCGAGTGCGAGAATCACAACGGCGACACAGGTATCGCCCGCACCCGACACGTCGAAAATCTCGCTGTGGTCGCTCACGGGGATATTCGTCGCCGTGCCGTCCGCGAGGAAGAGTGTCATCCCCTTATCTCCACGCGTGATGAGAACACCGTCTGCAGAGAGCCGCTGCCGCAGTTCATGCCCCGCCGCACAGATCTCTTCCTCGCAGCACAGCTCCCGTCCCAGTGCTGCTGCCAGCTCCGCATCGTTCTGCTTGACGTAGCCGATGCCCTCGTAGGAGAGGATGTCATAGCGCGAGTCCACGATACTTGGAATTCCCAACCTGCGCGTCTCCTCGATGACGAGGCGGCGCACGCGTGCCGTCACAGTTCCCGAGCCGTAGTCCGAGAGCACAACGCCGCGCACACGTGGGAGTAATGCACGAATCTGCGCAAGCACCCCCTCCTCTGTCTCCTCCGTGAGCGGTGTGTGCCACTCGCGGTCGACACGCACGATTTGCTGACTGACCGTTGCACGTCCGCCCGCGATGATGCGTGTCTTCGTGATCGTCGGATGCGCCTGCGCGCGCACAAAGCCCTCCGTATGCACGCCATTTTCACCAAGCACGGCGAGGAGGGCACCGCCGCTCACATCCGTGCCACAGACGCCCACGGCGTAGGAGAGCCCGCCGAGCGTCGCCGCATTGTTTGCGACATTCGCCGCGCCGCCCGCAACCACACGCTCCTCCCGCTGCTCGAGCACGAGCACGGGTGCCTCACGCGAGATACGCGCAATCGTGCCGTCGAGATAGACATCCGCCACCATATCCCCGATGATAAGGACAGGGGTATCAGCCATTTGTGTGAGCGCATTCACCATGGCGTAAACTCCCATTTAACCTTCCACGAATCCTGCTTCGAGCGGTAGCGCAGGATGATCTGCGAACAGTGCAGATCGTGGAACCAGTAGTAGTCCACATCCGTCCACTTGTGCGGATCGACGGCGTACTTCGTGGCGACACCGATGCGGTTGCGCTCGTCGAGACGGTAACTCAGTCCCGCCTGCAGCACCTTTGAGTAATCCTCCTGATCGAAGTAAAAGAGCGCATTTTGCTTCGTACTCTTTGTATAGATACCGCCGACGTAGGCGGCAAAGCGATCGTTGAACTTCTTCGTGAGATAGGCACTCGCGTTAAAGCCCTGGACGCGCGAGCGGTCATAGCTCTCGCGTGTGATGGAGTAGCCCGCCGCGAGATCAAGCCCATAGCCGTGGAATGGGATCGTATCATGCGCAGCGGAGATGCCGTACTGCCAATGGTTACTGTGAATGCCGCTGCCATACCAGCGCCCATACTCGGAGTAGAGGCGATAAGTGATCGGGGTGTTTCCAAACCGTTTTCCATAGCTTAGGATCAGGGACGGCTCCTTCTTGACCCAGTCGTCATCCCCGTCGTCAAAGACGCCGTATGTCAAAAGAGCACTCGCTCCTCCGTTTCCCCATCCGAGATCGTAGTGACTGCGCCAGCCCTTGTTCGTCGTCACGTAGAGGTTTGCGCGCGCCGTCACGCGCGGAGCAATGTCGTAGTCAAAGACTTGCTCAAGCCAGAAACCGTCGTCACTGTCATAACCCGCCGTCGGAAAGTTACGTTGGATGGGATGCGAGACATCCACCTCATAGTGCTTCTTCTTGAAAATAACCTTGTTCTTGATCCAGAACTTCACATTCGTCAGCACCATGCGGTCGCCCGGATACAGTTCTGCCACATCCGCGCTCAGATGATAGTCCGGCTTCTGTGCCGAGCATTTCGTCTGCGTGCCGTCGTAGACCACGATCTTGTCCGGGTAGAACTCGAACCGCTTGCCCGTCATGTAGTAGCCGCCGACCTTGCCCTTTGCCTCCGCCATCGTGCCTTCGCGTGTCTTGTAGTTGTAGTTGATGCGGTAGCCATCGAGCGTCACGCGTGCCGCGCCCTCTGTCAGCTGCAGCATATGCGCGCGATCAGGGACGGAGACCTCGCCCGAGACAGTGTTGCCCTCTACATAGTCGCCCTGAAAACGCCGTGCCGCAAGCTGCACGATGTCCACATGCCCCTTCGCTGTGAAGTCGCCCGTGCGCTCGTCATAGGTCAAATCATCGCCCTCAAACGCAATCGGCGACGGTGCCGTCGCATCCACGGGATGACGCAGGTACTTCTCCATCTCCCCCACATCGGCGAGCAGCTTCTTCTGCTCCTCCGTGAGACGATTCGCACGCTCCTCACGCCGCTCGTTCTCGATGAAATCCAGATGCTGAAAGCCCGTATCCGTGTCCCCGCGATAGGCAGCATGTGCAGCCGGTGGGAGCACGGTACAGACGGTAGTCATAGCGAGTAGGATGCGCGTTTTTGTAGCCTTGGTCATCGGCGCGTTCTCCTGTCTTTTACAAAGAATTCTGTCGTTCTTATACTACATCATAAACAGAGTTTTCGCAACTGAAAAGAGCGCATACTCATCGAGGTAAAATTGCAGTCTCATACAAGATAAATTTGACGCAAAAAATTTTTTACTCTATAATGAATCCGAATCACAGAAAAATTCGGAAGGGGGCTATCCCACAAATGCAGTGTTTTATGCGCGGCGGAATTCTGCTTGCTGCTCTCGTGTTTTTCACAAGTTTCAACGTGTGTAATGCGGCAGAGGACATGCGCTTCGTCGACGCGGAGGACGACACGGGCTACTATGTCGATGCAGCGACCGTCGTGCGCGTCTCGGATACGGAGCGCGACGCCGTTGTTGCTGTCGTGAAGGCGACTGAGAACCGCCGCTATCTGTACCGCACACGCCTCAACCCGCAGGCGGGAACGTACCAATTCGTCTCCGCGCAGGTTGAGATCTACGATACAAAGGAAGTTCTGCGTACAACGCAGGGCATGGACGTGCCGCAGAAATACACGCCGGCGTCGCCCCTCAGAAGCATCGCGGACTTCATTGAAGAGCTGCTGACGACAAAACAGCAGCCGCCACGGTAGGAGGAGATCATTCATGCAGCAGAAAATCTGTGCACTCGTGCTGACCTTCGTGCTCGCGCTCACGTCTTTCGGCACGGCGCTCGCGGCCGAGCCGCCCAACGCCGTCCAGTCCAAGCTCGCACTCATCGAGCAGGACACCTACGGACAGGAGCAGACGGGCGCGCTGATCGACCGCATCAACCGCCTTGAGCGCGACTATGACGGCAAGCACCGCTCGGGCAGCCTGATGGCGCGCATCGACGCCATCTACGACGAGGTCTATACGAACAGCACAACGCCGTCCGTCCTCATGAACCTCAACGCGATTGAGTGGAACATCAACCACGAGACGAGTCTGCGCCCCGTGCAGGAACGCGTGAGCGAGATGGAGGTCGCACTGCTCGGCAAGACCGCCGAGGGCACGTTCCAAAAGCGGATCTCCACCCTCTCCGAGGCATCCTTCGGCACGAAGGAGATCCCCGTCACGCCCGTCTCCGTTCCCGCGAACACCCTCGTCAAGGTCGCACTCGTGACCCCCGTCAACGCGAAGAACCTGAAGGTTGGCGACACGATCGAGTATCAGGTTGCGGAGGACGTCTTCGTCGGCGATACACTCGTCTTCACAAAGGGCTCGCGCGGCGAGGGCACGGTCACGAAGGTAAAGCAGGCAAAGAACTTCGGGCGCAACGCGCAGGTTGACATCGACTTCAAAAACACGAAGGCGCTCGACGGCACCTACGTCACGACCTTCATCGGCGAAGAGGCGAAGAAGGAAATGCAGCATCTCGCCATGGCTGCGGGTGCATCGCTCGCGGGCATCGCCGTCCTCGGGCCTCTCGGTGTTGTCGCGGGTGCATTCGTCCACGGTAAGAACATCGACCTCCCCGCAGGCACCGAGCTCTACATCCAGACGCAGACCGACACCACCGTCTACGGCGTCCAGACCACCTACGACAGCGCTGCGCCGTTCCAGGCTGCGGCAGCAACCTCCTCGCATAGCGAGAACAACGACACGAGCGTCTACAACGATAACGTGTAACGCATACAAAAAGCTCACGCACAGCGTGAGCTTTTTGTATGTGGTCAATCAATCAGCGGACGAAGAAGGCCGCCAGCTTCATATTCTCATCGTACGTAAGACGGTAGACAACGGCAGTCGCCTTGTAGCCCACGGCGAGCTCGCAGATGACATACCACTTGTCGCCCTCCTTGCCCGCCGTCATAAGAGGCTTGCCAACGCCGGCACGCGCGCCCCACTTCGGCGCGTACTCCGCCTTTGCACCAGAGATCTGCTCCGCCGTCAGATGCGGACGCAGCTCCGTAGTCGCCTCCGCCTGCAGACCGGTCACATCGTCCTTTTCAAAGCGTGCAATCGTCGCCATCACGTGCTGCTCGACCACCTGCACGTCAAACGGCGTCTTCTCTGCCGCCTGTTCCTGCGTCTGCTCCTGCTCGGCAGCAGGAGTCGCATTTTCCTCGGCGTATGCGGCAGGTGCTGCAAAGAATGCTCCGCCGGCAACGAGCGTAGCGGCAAGCATACGGGAAAGTGTACGGAATTTCATAAAAACCTCCTATGTCAATCGAAACTTACTTAATGCAGGAGAAGCACGCGAGCGATTCCACGCACTCGACCTCCACCTCGCGGAAAAGAGCACGCAGACGCGCCTCGAGTCCCGTCTTCGTATCATATGGCGGCGTGAAGAAGCCCATGCGCGTGTAGAGATGTTTCACAACGAACTCTGTGCGCGGATTCCCGCCGAGGACGAACACGGAGCCCGTCAGCCGTCCGCCGGGACGCAGGACGCGATGCACCTCGCTCCACGCCGCCGTCTTGTCCGGGAACGCATGAAATCCGTTGATCGAGACCGCCGCATCGAAGAAATCATCCTCGAACGTCAGCTGTCCGACGTCGCCCTCCACGAAGGCGACATTATGGATGCCGATTGCATCCGCACGCGCGCGCGCCGCCGCGAGCATCGCGGGCGAGTAGTCGAGGCAGGTGATGTCTGCGTTCGGCAGCTCCGCATACACGGGCAGCGAGAGACATCCCGTCCCCACCGGCACCTCGAGCAGCCGTCCCTCAAAGCCCTCATGCGCCGCACGCAGCGCAAGACCGACGTAGCGGCTCACACCGTTTCTGTCCAATCCCCACACGAGCCGCGAGACGAACTTCCCCGACCACGTCGAGTACGTCATCATGCCATCGTACAGACTCGCGAGGCGCCCCACCGAGTGATACGCCCCCCTGATCTTCTCATACCGCCGCAGTTCCTCGTCCATCGTGACATCCTTTCTCATCATTATCGCCATTCATTCTAGCATAAAACGCGCACGTGTTCAAATCCTCTCTCTATGGACACACTCCCGTTTCAGTGGTAAAATTTAGGAAATTACGTCAAACGAAAGGGAGATCATCATGCAGCAGCGTACCTATATCACAGTCCTGCTTGCGGCAGCTCTCGCTGCGGCGGGCTGCGGCACTGAGCAGGTGCAGGAGACACCTGCGCCCCTCGTGCGGACGATGACGGTGGGCGATGCCGCCCGATCAGAGGCGGGCTATACGGGCGCCGTGCGCGGACGCTACGAGACGCGGCTCGCCTTTCAGGTCGGCGGCCAGATTCTCTCACGCAATGTAAATATGGGTGCGCACGTCCGCGCGGGAGATGTGCTCATGGTCATCGACGCACGCGACGTGCAGCAGCAGGCGAACGCGACAAATGCCAGTGTCTCCTCTGCACAAGCACAGCTGCAGCTCGCGCAGACAAATCTCAAACGCTACGAGGAACTGTACGCCGCACAGGCAATCTCAGAGGCGATGCTCGACCAGTACCGCACGAATGCGCGCGCCGCCGAGGCAGCGTATCGGCAGGCAGTCGCGCAGAACGCCGCGAGCAGCAACGCACTCGGCTACACGAACCTCATCGCGGGCGCGGACGGCGTGATCTCGAACATCACCGCCGAGGAGGGGCAGATCGTTGCGGCGGGGCAGACCGTCATGATGCTCACGCAGGATGGCGAGCGCGAGGTTGAGATCGCCGTCCCCGAGAGCCAGCTCTCCGAGATCGTCATCGGCATGCCCGCTGCCGTCTCCCTCTGGGCGAATAACGCCGCACTCACGGGCTATGTCCGCGAGCTCTCTCCTGCGCCCGACACCGTGAGCCGCACCTACGCCGCGCGCATCGCGCTCACAGATGCGCCCGCCGATCTCCCGCTTGGCATGACGGCGCGCGTCTTCCTCGGCGAGGATGCGGCAAAAGGCGCGGTCATCCCCCTCTCTGCGCTCTATCAGACGAGTGATACGGCCGGGGTCTACGTTGTTGAGGACGGCACGGCGCGTCTCGTCCCCGTCACCGTCACAGAGTTTCATAACAGCGACGCCGTTGTCACGGGACTCCCGCGCGGCGCAGTCATCGTGACGGCGGGCGTTCACCAACTCCACGACGGAGAGAAGGTGCGGACGAAATGAGGAATCTCACAGAGCTTTCCCTGCGCCACCGCGCCCTTGTCTGGTATTTCATCATTTTCTTTACCATTGGCGGGGTCTTCGCATACAACGCACTCGGCCGCATGGAGGACCCAGCCTTCACCATCCGTCAGATGGTTGTTACCGCCGCATGGCCGGGCGCGACTGCCGAGGAGATGCAGGAGCAGGTCACGGACAAACTCGAGCGACGCTTTCAGGATACGCCGGGACTCAAGGACATCAAGAGCGAGACGCGCGCGGGGCAGACCATCATCTACATCCAGCTGCGCTCCGACATTGACGACAGCCTCATCCGCCCAACGTGGCGCGACGTGCGGAATTTCGGCGAGGACATCAAAAGCGAACTCCCCGACGGCGTCTATGGCCCCTACTACAATGACCGATTCGACGATGTGTACGGTTCGATCTACGCTATCACAGGCGCGGACTACTCCTATGAGGAACTGCGCGCCATGGCGGAGGCGGCGCGCCGCCGCATCCTCACCGTCCCGAGCGTGCAGAAGGTCATCCTCCTCGGCGTACAGCCCGAGCGTATCTACGTCGAGATCTCCCTCGCGCGTCTGGCGCAGCTCGGTATCCCGCCGACCGCGATCACGGACGCGCTCCATACGCAGGACACAATGACGACGAGCGGTACGGTCGAGACGGAGACGGACACCGTGCAGCTGCGCGCCTCGGGCGTATTTGAGAGCCTTGAGGACATCCGCGCGCTTCCGATTGCCGCAAATGGAAACGTCTTCCGCCTCGGCGATATTGCCACCGTCAAGCGGCGCACGGCCACCCCGCCCGAGCCGATGATGTTCTACAACGGCGCGCCCGCTATCGGCATCGCCGTCTCCATGGAGGACGGCGGCAACATCCTCGCGCTCGGCAGCAACCTCGCTGCACTCACCGACGAAATACGGCAGGATCTCCCGCTCGGCATGGAGCTGAACGAGGTATCGAACCAGCCCGCCGTCGTGCAGCACTCCATCCACGATTTCGTCGAGACACTCGCACTCGCAATCATCATCGTGCTCGCCGTCAGCTTCCTCTCGCTCGGTTTTCGCACCGGGCTCGTTGTCGCGGGCTGCATCCCGCTCGTCCTTGCGGGCACATTCGTCGCCATGTATATGCTTGGCATCGACCTGCACAAGGTCTCCCTCGGCGCGCTCATCATCGCGCTCGGTCTCCTCGTGGACGATGCCATCATCGCCGTCGAGATGATGAGCGTCCAGCTCGAGCGCGGCATGGAGCGTTTTGACGCTGCGTGCTACGCCTTTACCCAGACGGCGAAACCCATGCTCACGGGCACGCTCATCACCTGCGCGGGCTTCATCCCCGTTGTATTCTCAAAGGGCATGGCGAGCGAGTTCTGCCGCAGTCTCTTCCCCGTCATCGGCATCGCGCTCGTCCTCAGCTGGATCGTCTCCGTCATGGTTGCGCCGCTCTTCGGCTACTATCTGATCCGTGTGAAAAAGGGCGCGGAAGCTGCGCACGATCCCTACAGCAGCCCCTTCTACCAACGCTTTCGGCGCGTGCTCACACTCTTTCTCAGTCACCGCGCCGCCGTCCTCATCGGTACGGTGCTCCTCTTCGCGGCATCCATCGCCGCATTTCCGCACATCAAGCAGACCTTCTTCCCGCCCTCGCTGCGCCCCGAGCTCCTCGTTGAGCTGACCCTGCCGCAGGGCGCATCCATCGCCGCAACGGAGCGCGAGGCAAAGGTGCTCTCCGACATCCTCGACGCCCACAGCGACAAGATTGCAAACTATGCCGCGTACGTCGGGCGCACCTCGCCACGCTTTGTCCTGCCCGTCAATGTCAAAGCCGACGCGGACAACCGCGCCCAATTCGTCATCACAGCGAACGGTACCAAGGAGCGCGAGGAGCTTGCCGCACTCATTGCAGGGGCACAGCTGAACGAACTCTCGGGCGTGCGCGTCGCCACACAGTACATCCAGACAGGGCCGCCCGCCGACTTCCCCGTCATGCTGCGTGTCTCTGCCTCCACAACGGACGAGGTGCGCCGTATCGCAGAGCAGGTCGCAGCGATTGCCGCAGACGATCCCGCCACGACGAACATCCATCTCGACTGGACGGAGAAATCCAAGGCGGTGCAGATCGACTTTGATAAGGCAAAGCTGAAGCTCTACGGCATCAGCGCGCACGATGTCAAGCAGATGCTCTACACCGAGCTGACGGGCGCACAGGCGGCAGAGTTCTACACGGGCGACCGCACGATCGGCATCGTCCTGCGCCTCGCGGACGAAGACCGCACGAATCTCGAGCGGCTCGGCGAGCTGCCGATTGCAACGCAGGGCGGCTACGTCCCGCTCGCCCAGATCGCACACCTCTCCTATGCGGCGGAGGACGGACTCATCAAGCGGCGCAACCTATTGCCCACCATCATGGTGCAGGGCGATGTCGTGCGCGGCGAGGGCAACGACGCGACGCAGCGCATCTACCGCGCGACGGAGGAGCTGCGCGCCTCCCTGCCCGCAGGGGCGAGCATTACTCCCGCAGGCGCGCTTGAGGACTCGGCGGAGGCGATGCGCTACCTCGTGCAGCCCGTGCCCGCCATGGTCTTTATCATCATGACCCTCCTCATGCTGCAGGTCGGCACAATGGGCAAGATGGCGCTCACCCTCCTCACCGCCCCGCTCGGACTGATCGGCGTAGCGCTCGCGATGCTCCTCACCGACTCCGCGCTTGGCTTCGTCGCTTACCTCGGCGTCCTCGCCCTCTTTGGCATGATCATCCGCAACTCCGTCATCCTCATCGACCAGATCAAAAAACATGAGGATGCGGGCGAGAAGCCCCTCGACGCCATCATCGACTCGGCAGTCCTGCGCTTTCGCCCGATCATGCTCACCGCCGCCGCCGCCATCCTCGGCATGCTCCCCCTCATGCGCAGCGTCTTCTGGGGACCAATGGCGGTCGCCATCGCGGGCGGCCTCATCGTCGCAACGGTACTCACCCTCTTGGTGCTGCCTGTCATGTATGCAGTCGCGTATCGTGTGAAGGGTGAATAGAAGAGCCGCACTATGCAGGCGGCGTAGGCGTCCCGCTGCACATAAAAGCCGCCCGACGAAATGTCGGGCGGCTTTCGTATGCCCCTCACGGACTCTCATACGGGTAAACTGCGAGCGCGTCGTCCTTGTACTCGCCGATGTAGACATCCTTCAGCTCGTACCCTGCCGCGCGCAGTTCGCCGTTCAGCCAGACGCGATCCTTTTCGATGAGTTCGAGGATGTCCTCATCCAGCTGTCCGTCGAGGATGAGCGGATAGCGGGCGTTCTGTTCGCCGTACTGGATGACGGTGAGCTGTCCGTTTGGTTCGAGTACGGCGCGCTTTACGTCCTTTACGAAGTAGACCCCCGCCATGCGGAGTTTCAGCATGATATCGTGCGCGAGGAGTCCGTGTCGCATGCACTCCTCGACCATGAGTTTGCCGCGCTCGATGAGGACGGCGGGACGCCCGTCGACGAAGCCCTTGACCACGGCACTGTTCGACTTCAGATATTTCAGGATCAGCACGAGCATCGTCCACGCGATGAGGACGAGCAGGAAGTCGGGGATCGAGATGCTGTTGTTGTAGATGACGCCGCCGATGATGCCGCCGAGCACATAGTTCTGCACCTGATCGGTCGCGGAGTTCGGCGCAAGGTTGCCCTTGCCGAGGAGGTTGATCTGCACGATGAGACAGAGGAGACCGAGCGCGAGCTTTGCAAGCATGAGCGAGTAGATGAGCATGTCAGTCCTCCTTGTCCACAATCTTCACGTCACGATACAGGAGATGTGTTCGTTCGTACTGGAACGCGGTGAAGTCCGCATTGAATGTCACGGCGTAGAACGCCCCCTGCACATCGACGAGCATCCCCTGCTTCAGATAGGTGGAGTTCGTGCGGATCTGTGTCACCGGCACGTTCAGATCCTCGCTGAGACTATGGAGGAAGGTCACCATGCGCGAAGTCTGCTCGTGGTCGCTCTGCGCCGCATTGTAGCTGTTCCACTGCACGCCGCCGAGGAATGCGACGGCAAGGAAGAGGATGACGATGAGATCACGGTCACGCGTGACGAGCCGTCTGCGCAGATGTTTGACGCTCATGACGAAGAGTGCTGCGAGCGCGAGGAATGACAGGACGTACCACAGGGTATCGTTAAACTGGCTGTGCGCTGTGATGTAGTCATATGTATAGAATGACAAAGAAACACCTCCAAACGCTCACAGATTACTACGTCGGGAGGTGTTCGTCAACAACACCCGCAAAAAGATTTTTCATCCCCATGTATTCATTACCCGCAGTATATTTCGTCTATATTTTCTGTTATAATGATGAAATCATCCGACGGCAACGAACGGATGGAGCTAGAAAATCTGTGTATATGGGATGTGTTTCCGCATCCCGGCGGGAGTTGAACGCCATGAAAGGTGAGCTGTTTATCAAGGAGAAGCGGTGCAAGGGCTGCGGCATCTGCGCTGCGTTCTGCCCGAAGAAGGTGCTCGAGGTGAGCCTCCTCGGCAAGATCACGCCTGTCCGTCCTGATGATTGTATCGCGTGCGGGCAGTGCGAGATGCGCTGTCCCGATTTTGCGATATTCGTGGAACGGAGGGCGTGATATGGCTGAGACGAGAGCGCGGCTCATGCAGGGCAACGAGGCGGTCGCCGAGGGCGCGATTGCCGCAGGTGTGACGTTCTTCGCGGGCTATCCAATCACGCCGTCGACGGAGATTGCAGAGCAAATGGCAAAAATGCTGCCGAAGATTGGCGGCACGTTTCTCCAGATGGAGGACGAGATCGGGGCGATGGGTGCCATCCTCGGCGCATCGCTCGCGGGCGCAAAGGTGATGGACGCGACGAGTGGCCCCGGTTTCTCGCTGAAACAGGAGCTGATCGGCTATGCGGCGTGCGCAGAGATTCCCTGCGTCGTGGTGAATGTGCAGCGCGTCGGTCCCTCGACGGGACAGCCGACGGCACCGTCGCAGGGCGATGTCATGCAGGTGCGCTGGGGCACGCACGGCGACCATCCGATCATTGCGCTCTCGCCGTGGAGCGTGCGCGAGTCGTTCGATATGGCGGTGATGTCGGTGAACTACGCGGAGCGCTTCCGCTCGCCCGTCATCCTTCTGACGGATGAGATTGTGGGACATCTGCGCGAGAATGTCGTCCTCCCCTCCGCTGACGAACTCGATATCTATCCGCGCCGTCTGCCGAACAAGACACGCGCCGAGGGGTATCAGCCCTTTGCCGTGGGCGAGGATCTCGTGCCCGATGTGGCGCGCTTCGGCGATGGCTACCGCATCCATGTGACGGGACTGCTCCACGACGAGACGGGCTTCCCCTCGGGCAGCCCCGTGGTGACGGAGACAATGCTCCACCGTCTACATGAAAAGATCAACCGCGTGGGCGAGGAGATCATCCACACAGAGGAGTACTTCATGGAGGATGTGGAGTTCGCCGTCGTCAGCTACGGCGGCACCGCGCGCACGGCGTACGAGGCGGTACGCGAGGCACGCGCGGAGGGCATCCGCGTCGGCTTCCTGCGCCTCAAGACCATCTGGCCGTTCGCGGATGCAGCGATCGGACGGCTCGCAGATCGCGTGAAGAAGATCCTTGTCGCGGAGCTGAACTACGGTCAACTCGTGGGCGAAGTCACGCGCGCGGCGCATGGCACGCCCGTCCGCCCCTGTCTCAAATACAATATGCTGGACTTCACCCCGCAGGAGATTGCGGCGGCAATCCGCGAAATGAGCGAGGAGGGGCGGGCATGAGCACGGATATGAACACACACGTGGAGATCGACCGCGGCTTCGAGCAGTTCTTCCGTCAGAACCGCCTCCCCCATCTCTGGTGTCCGGGCTGCGGCAACGGCACGGCGCTCAAGTGCATCGCGCAGGCAATCGAGGGTGCGGAAGGATTCACACAGGACAATACCGTCATTGTCTCGGGCATCGGCTGCTCCTCACGTGGCTCAGGCTACATGGATTTCGACACAGTACATACAGCGCACGGACGTGCGATTCCATTTGCAACAGGAATCAAGCTCGCACGTCCCGAGCTGAACGTCATTGTCATTACGGGAGATGGCGATTGTACTGCCATCGGTGGTAATCACTTCCTGCACGGCTGCCGCCGCAACGTCGATCTGACGGTCATTCTCTTCAATAACAATATCTACGGCATGACGGGCGGGCAGTCCTCGCCGACCACGCCGCCGGGCAAGAACACGACGACCGCGCCCTATGGCACGATCGACCGCCCGCTTGACGCGTGCCGCATCGCCGAGGCGGCGGGCGCAACCTATGTCGCACGCTCGACCGCATTCCACGTCAAGCATCTCACGCAGATGATTGCGGGCGGGCTTGCCGACCATGGCTTTGCCCTCATCGAGGCGATGGTGCACTGCCCGACTGCCTACGGGCGCAAAAACAAGATGGGCTCACCCGCCGCAATGCTCGAATGGATGCGCGACGCCGCCGTCATGAAGACGGCGTGGGACAAGCTGCCGCCCGAGAAACGCACGCCCGAGAAATTCCCCATCGGGCTTCTCTATGCGTGCGAGGGCGAGGAGTACGGCAAGGCGAACGCTGAGATCCAGCGGCGCGCGGGAGGGCTGTGATATGCAGAAGGAACTTCGTCTCTCAGGTTCGGGTGGGCAGGGTGTCATCACTGCCGCCATCATCTTTGCCGAGGCGGCGACCGCGTGCGGCATGAACGTCGCACAGTCGCAGTCCTACGGCCCCGAGGCGCGCGGCGGCGCATCGCGCTCGGAGGTCATCGTCAGCGACGATGTGATCTACCATCCACACGTCGAGCATCCCGACATCGTGCTCGCGATGACACAGGCAGCGGCGGACAAATATGCGGGCGACCTCGATTCCGAAAAGGGCATCCTGATCGTCGACAGCGAGTTGGTTCCGAACGTCCCACAGGCGGCACACGTCGTCGCTGTGCCCATCACGACGCTCGCGATTGAGAAGATCGGCAAGGCACTCTTTGCGAACATCGTCGCCCTCGGCGCAATCACGCGCGTCTCCGGGCTCGTCCCGCTCGACGCCGTCAAGACCGCCGTCGCAAGCCGTGTCCCGCCGCACACCGTCGACGCGAATATGCAGGCGCTCATGGTCGGCTACGAGGCGGCAAAGAACTAAACAGCCAAAAACCTCTCGCAAGTACGCGGGAGGTTTTTTAGGAAGCGATGGCTGGAGGAACTGGGCAAACAGCCCGATCGCTATACGATCCACAGGCTTTCCGCGTGCTATCCAGACGGTCGGATTGACGTAGAACAGGAGCATCGGCTCGTCGAGGCACACGGCAGTCTGATTTTCCAGTTCCCAATCTATTGGTTCTCCTGCCCGCCGCTGCTGAAAACATGGCTCGACGAGGTGCTGACGCACGGCTGGGCGTATGGAAGAAACGGCGGGGATAAATTGGAGGGGCGCAAGGTCGCGCTCGCGGTCACGACGGGCGTGCGCGCGGAGGATTACAACATCGACGGACGATACCACTATACGCTCGCGCAGCTGCTCGCCCCGTTTGAGACCACACTGCGATACTACTGCCGTGCCGACTATCGGCCGTTCTTCGCCTTTTACGGTGCGGAGTGCGTGCCGGGCGAGGAGTATCACTCGGGCGCAGAGGAGATCGAACAAAGTGCGCGAGACTATGTTCGCTTTGCAGAGGCGCTATCGTGACGCAGGAACATCACCCCTGTGGCGCTCGCCCCAATCGCACATGTTGTGAAGAATCGGAATAAGAGAGCGTCCGCGTTCCGTGAGCATATACTCCACCTTGGGCGGCACTTGCGGATACTCTTTCCGCACAACAAGACCGTCCGCCGCGAGTTCCTTCAACATGACGGAAAGGGTCTTATACGAGATTCCCTCGATGCGGCGATAGATCGCATTGTGACGAAGCACGCCACATTCTGTGAGCAGATAGAGGATCGCCATCTTGTATTTGCCGCCGATGAGCGACAGCGTGTAGTGAAATCCCGTCCGCGTGATCTCCGTCCCCTGCGGGACACAGCTGCCATGTTCCATATATCCCACCAATCACATACACATCAGAAGAGCCGCCCTCTATCGGTCATACAGGCGGCTCTTCTCATTTCGTTTCAACTATTCCTATTATAGGATGGCACAGTCTGTCCGTCAAGCGCTCACTTCACCCCGGCACCATCGAGCGCGGCGCGGACGCTCTTCTGTGCACGTACGAGTTTCTCCATCTCGTCCTCGGGCAGATGTACCTCGAGGGAGCGTACAATACCGTCCTGCGAGATCATGCGCGGGATGGAGAGCGCCACGTCCCGCATGCCATACTCGCCATTCATAACGGCAGCACAGGGCAGAATTGTATGCTCGTTGTAGAGGATCGCTTTGATGAAGCGGCAGGCAACCATCGCGATGCCCGTATTCGTAAAGCCCTTGAGGTTGATAACATCGTACGCGGTCTGGATGAGCCCCTGCTCGACCTCTTTGCGGCTCAATTTGTTCTTAAAGTGAAAGTACTCGTCGAGATGGTCGATGCCAAGCCCCGCGCAGTTGACCGTCGACCATGCGACAAAGGCGTCGTTGCCGTGCTCCCCGAGCACGTAGCCGTGGATGTTCTTCGGATCCATATCGTAGTGCTCGGCGAGAATGTAGCGGAAGCGGTAGGTCTCAAGCATCGTGCCCGTGCCGAGGATCTTCTCGCGCGGGTAGTCGAACTCCGTCGATACGACGTAGGTCGCGACATCGAGCGGGTTCGTAATCATGATGATCATGGCTTCCTTCGTGTATTTCACAATCTCAGAGAAGATGGAGCGCATGATCTTCGTATTTGTGCTCGCGAGCTTTAGGCGGTCAGGCGTCTCACCGGGCAGGATCGAAGGACCCGCCGTGATGACGATGAATGCCGCGTCCCGGCAGTCCTCATAGGTGCCTGTATGAACTTTGATATTGGTGCTGTACGGCGAGGACATGGCGTGACTTGTGTCGAGCGCCTCGCCACGCGCGCGATCCATATCGAGATCGATAAGTGCGATCTCCGATGCGAGCTGAAAATCCGTGATCTTGTTGAGCACGGCGGAGCCGACATTGCTGGTTCCGATGATGACGACTTTTCCCCTGTTGACTGACATGGTAAAACCTCCCAAAAATGCAAAAAAGTCCGAACGCATAGATATGCGCTTGGACGCTATGGACTCATGACGAACTGCGTGGAAACCAGCCGTTTCATGGTGGATTGCACTTCTTTTCAGTAGGACATTGCCGCAGGATTTCCTGCGCCATCATAGTAGCACCACAGGGAATCATTGTCAATGGATTTTTGACGGAGTTTGACGTGTATACAAGATGGTTTTTATTGTCGATGGGTCAATGTGAAACGACAGTTCACAGACAAATATTTTCGTGCTATAATGCACGCAGGTGTTGTCAACAGCGGTAGGCGGTTAGTCTCCTCAAGAGAGGAGGCGATACTTGTGACTCTGTACGATTTTCTGTCGTTCATCTTTCTTGTAACGATCTGTATCGTAGCCTTGAGACCATAAGAAGACCCGCCTGCAGTCACCAACTCTAGGCGGGTTTCTTATAACCATTTCTTAGATTACGGGGCTGACCGTTTACCGGCAACACCTTTTTCTCTGTTTATTATACAATTTCCGTGTATTTCCGTCAACCCTTATCCGACTCTGCATTGTAGACATCCTTGAGCAGTGTCTCTTTGCGCAGGCTGCGGCATTCGCACGCGCTCTCCTCGGCGGGGACGCTGCGGATGGTGGCGAGCAGGATGTCGCCGATCATGGGCGCATCGTCGTAGAAAATCTGTGAGAGTGTATCGTGCGACCACGGGCGGATACCCTCGCCATAGTTGACGACGAAGTACAGCCCCGCATAGCACGCGCCGATCTCACGTGCGAGATAGACCTCGGGTGCAAGGCTCTGCCCGACGATGTCCGCGTGCCCCTTCAGCATGGCGATCTCGGCGGGACTCTCGAAATGCCGCCCATCTGTGACGGCGTAGATGCCTCGGTCAAAGATGCGCCCCGTATAGCGTTTCTTTGTCTCCGCAACGAGCGTCGTGCGAAGTTCCGAGCAGAGTGCGTCGCGCATCACGAGCAGATAGCGTCCGTCGAGCATGACATCCTTGCGTACGGAGAGGTCGAGATAGTCGTTGGGGATGAGGAAGTCACGCGGATCGAGCAGGGGATTCACAGTCCCCACGCCGCCCTCGGAAAGGATGCGCCGCACGCCCGCGTCTCGCAGCACCCAGAACACCTGCCGCGATGCGTCCGCGCGCGTCACACCGCTGCGCCAGCCGTGCATACGACAGGTCAGCACGCGCCGCCCCGCGACGGAGAACAGGCGGAATGCGGGACTCTCGCCGTACGGTGTCGCAAAGTGCAGCCCATCTGCGAGGATCTCCACATCGTCCGCCATCGAGGCACGCGGGAAGTCGCTCGACAGCGTCCCCGAGCCGCCGATGATGGCATATCCCGCCGCAGGAACCTGTTGCTCTGCCATGCTAAAACCTCCGTATCACGCGGTAGCGCGTGTCGCGCTGCGCCGGCTCTCTGCCCGCACCGCGTATCAGATCAATCATCTTCTTAATCGACATATTGTACCGCGTTCCCGCCGCACGCACGACATTCTCCTCAAGCATGATACTCCCAAGATCGTCCGCGCCAAAGCCGAGCGTCAGCTGTCCGATGCGCTCTCCCTGCGTGACCCACGATCCCTGGATATGCGCGACATTGTCCATGTAGAGACGCGTGACGGCAAGCGTCCGCATATAGTCCCAGCTCGAAGTCTTTTCCCCGCCGAGTGCGGTATTGCCCGGCTGAAATGTCCACGTGATGAACGCGCGGAAGCCGCCCGTCTCCTCCTGAAGCCGCCGGATATGCTCCATATGCTCCACGCGCTCCGCCATCGTCTCGCCAAAACCAATCACCATCGTCGCCGTCGACTCCATCCCAATCTTGTGCGCCGTCCGCATCACACGCAGCCAATCCTCGGTCATGATCTTCTTCGGTGCGATGAGCCTTCGCACGCGGTCGACGAGGATCTCCGCACCGCCGCCGGGGAGCGAGGCAAGCCCCGCATCCTGCAGCCGCCGCAGCGTGTCCTCAATCGTAATGCCCTCCTTTTCGGCAAAGTACAGAATCTCCGTCGCCGTAAAGGAGTGGATCACGATGGAAGGATAGCGATCGCGGATCGCACGCAGCATATTCTCATAGTAGGAAAGCGGCAGATCGGGATGAATGCCGCCCTGGATCATGACCTGCGTGCCGCCCGCTGCCGCCGTCTCGCCGACCTTCGCGAGAATCTCCTCCATCGGCAGGAGGTAGCCATCCTCCGCGCCCACCTTTGTATAGAACGCACAGAAACGGCATTCGTTCACGCAGATATTCGTGTAGTTGATGTTGCGGTCAACGATGAACGTCACCGTATCGCCGAACCGCCGCCGCCGCTCCGCGTCCGCCGCGCGTCCGAGGTCGATGGGGTCGCCGCTCGTGAGGAGGTCTGCCGCCTCCCGCTCCGAAAGTCTCATGCGCCCTCCCCCGCCGCAATCGGCTGATAAAATGTGTCGCGCTCCACAGGCTCATAGCCCGCCTCGCGAATCATTGCGTCGAGTTCGCGCCGCGTGATGCCCGTCTGCGTCTGTGCGCCCGCTGCGTGGATGATCTTCTCCTCGCCGATCGTGCCGTCGAGATCGTCCGCGCCGAAGCCAAGCGCGAGCTGTGCGATGGGCTGCGTCAACATGACCCAGAACGCCTTAAAATGCGCGACATTATCGAGGACAAGGCGTGAGAGCGCAAGCATCTTCATATCCTCCCACGAGCCGACGCGCATGAGTTTCTTCTCTGCACCGAGAGCCGTGTTCTCGGGATGAAACGGAAAGAGCATGAACGCCTGGAAGCCGCCCGTCTCATCCTGCAGTTCGCGCAGAGCAAGCAGATGGTCAATGCGCTCCTCCACCGTCTCGATGTGCCCGTACATCATGGACGCATTTGTGCGGATGCCAAGTTCGTGCGCCGTACGCATACAGTCGAGCCACTCGGCACGCGTTGCCTTGTTCGGGCAAATGATTGCGCGGACGCGGTCGGACAGGATCTCCGCGCCGCCGCCGGGGAGGGATGACAGTCCCGCCGCCTGTAGCGTACGCAGAATGTCGCGGACAGAAGTCCCCTCCGTCTTTGCAAAGTTCACAACCTCCACGGGCGTGAACGCCTTGATATCCGCGTGCGGAAGTGCCGCACGCACCTGCCGCACCACGCCCTCGTAGTAGGAGAAGGGACGATCTGGATGCAGGGCACTCACGATATGGATTTCCGTGAGGCGCGGCGTATTTTTCGCCAGTTCCAGCACGCGTGCGACATCATCCGTTTCCATAATATAGCCGCGCGTATCTCCCTGCTCCACCTGGAACGCGCAGAGAGGGCAGTTCGCGCTGCATATATTCGTGAGGTTGATGTGGCGGTTCACCGTATAGTAGACGTTCTTCCCGCTCGCACGCTCCTTCGCCGCACGCGCCCATGCGGCGAGCGCGAGGAGGTCGTTATCCTCATAGAGGGCGAGCGCATCCTCCCTCGTCAGCCGCGCCCCGCGCTCGGCGGCGGCACGGGCTTTCTTTCGATCACTCATGTACGATATTCTCTCCTTACAACACTCCCGCAAGTGTACCAAAAGCGGCGGGATTTTGCAAATCCTCCGCGCTTGCTTTCCCCCGTGTTCCATGCTATGATAGCGCCTACTATCAACGGAGGAGACGAAATGCCGCAGCTATCCCAGCCCATCACCTACCGCACACTGCTCGCGTTTGCCGTGCCGATGATCGTGTCTCAACTCTTTATGAATGTGAACTTCATCGTCGACGGCTTCTTTGTGGCGCACGCCGTCGGGACGGACGGGCTGTCGGCGATCAACATCGTCATGCCGTTCATCCCGCTCACGATTGTGCTTGCAACCATGCTTGGCACGGGCGGGAGTGCGCTCGTTGCAGCACAGCTCGGCGCGGGCGAAAATCGCCATGCACGCGAAAATTTCTCCCTGCTCGTCCTCGTCTGCGTCATTCTCAGCACGATGATTGCCGTGCTCGGCATGACCTTCCTGCACCCGATTCTCTATTTCTTTGGCGCGGACGATGCCCTCTATCCGCTCTGCGAAGTGTACGCCGTACCTCTCTTCGTCTCGACACCGCTCACAATGGCGGGGCTGATCCTCGACATCTTCCTCGTTGCGGCGGGACAGCCGCGTCTCGCGATGCTCTCCTCCTTCGTCGGCGGCATCGTCAACATGGTGCTCGATTACCTCCTCCTCTTTATCCTCGGCTGGGGGCTGGAGGGAGCATCCATCGCCACAGCAACGGGCTACTCCATCTCCGCATTCGTAGGACTTTACTACTTCTCCATTCATCGGCGCGGCACACTGCGGTTCGTACGTCCCGTCTGGCGGCTGCGTGCCGTCCTCTCCGCGATGGGCAACGGCTCAAGCGAGATGGTGATGCAGCTCTCGATGAGCCTCATCATGATCGTCATGAACAACACGATGATGCGTCTGGCGGGCGCGGACGGTGTGGCGGCAATCGCCATCTCGGAGTACATCTCCGGTCTGCTTACCGCCATTTACATGGGCTACGCCGAGGGCGTCGCACCTCTGGCGAGCTTCAACTACGGCAAACGTGACACGCACGCCCTGCGTGGAATTCTGCGCCGCAGTCTCACACTCATCGCCGCATTCTCCCTCTTTACCACCGCCCTCAGCATCCTCATCGCCGCGCCGATCACAGGCATCTTCGCCGCCGAGGGCACGCACGTCTACGAACTCGCCGTACACGGCTTCCGCATCCACGCGATCGCCTTCCTCTTCCTCGGATTCAGCATGTACGGCTCGTCGCTTTTCACCGCACTCGGCGACGGGCGCACCTCTGCCCTGCTCTCCGTCTGGGACACACTCGTCTGTCTGCTCGGCTTCCTGCTCCTCCTGCCGCACATCTTCGGTGTGGGCGGCGTATTCATGGCGACGCCTGCCGCAGACTTCCTCGGCGCATCGCTCACCTTCCTGCTCCTTTGGCAGAAGTGGAAGCAATACGGATATCTGTAGGGAAGACTGCCTTGATCCATGTCAAGACTGTTCTTGATGGTCAATCTTACCCAAAAGACCTATTGAAGCCGTAATACATCTATATTATCATAAAACAGATGAATATTCCCACAACAGGAATCACGGAAAGGAGCCGATCATGACGCTGCCCTACCAGTGCCCCGACTGCGGCACGGAGCTCGGCTACAAGGGACTCTGCTGGCGCTGCAGGACGGCGGCGAATCGCCGTGCGGCACTCGCATGGACGCCCGAGGAGCTCTCGGCAAAGGAGCAGGAGATCATCGCGCAGATCGAGGATGTTCCCGATGACTTCTGGTATCTGCTCTGCTGTCGCGGACGGCTCGCGCCGGAGATCCCACGCGCGGCACTCGCGGCACGTTCCTTCTGGCCCTCGGCACTCTACTATCATGCACCGACGGACGTGCGGGACGGACTGATCGCAGCACTGATGGAGACGGATGCCGCACATGAGGCGAACGAGCTTATGATGTGCCTCGGTATGCAGGGAGACGACCAATCCCTTGCGGCACTCCTTGCGCTCGAACGCAATCCGCGCCCGTGGCACGGGAAGCTGCACGTCGAGCCCTCCGTCTATGCGCAGTGCGGCGGCTGGACATTCGACCGCGAGGGACGGCGCCGCACGCTGAACTACGACACCTGCTATACGCTGGTGCACGCCGCATCGGAGGAAGAGCTCTGCCGCTCGCCCGTCCGCATTGCCCGACCACGGGAGGAGAACTGCCCGCACTGCGGCAGCCGCATGGCGGATATGCTCGTCCTCGACGGACGGGATGCGCGCCTGCGCTTCCTCGGCATCGACGGCATCCTCACAGCGACCTGCTGTCCGAACTGCGTTGCCTATGCAGAGCCGATACTGAGCCGCTATACGCTCGACGGCGGCAGCGAGGTGCTTTCCTACGAAGATACGGGCGATACCACGTATATCGAAGAGGAGCTTGTCAGGATTTTTGAAAACGATCTCATCCTCGGCGAGACGCCCGTTCCTCTGTTCTACGGCGCACGCTTCGAGGACACCTGCACGCTCGGTGGCTTTGCGCTCTGGTGGCAGGACTGGGAGTATACAGCGTGCCCCGACTGCGGGCAGCCGATGAAGTACCTCATGCAGATTCATTGGGAGGCGCTGACGGACTATATGGAGGGCACGCTCTACATCGAGTTCTGCCCCGACTGTCAGCTTGTCTCCATGCAGCACCAGCAGACGTGAGGCGCAGCCATGACCGACCATGATGATACCGTACTTGCAGAAAAGTTTCGCACACTGTACGCGCACCTTTGCCGTGAGCGCATCCTCCCATCCATGCCGGTCACAGAGGATGCCTCGCCCGCACAAATGGCGACAGCTCTCCGACAGGCACTATGCAATGCCTACCCAGCGACAAAGCTGAAGCGCATGATGAAGAGCATCCATTACGCCAACGCCTTCACCGACACGGTGCTCAGGGAATGTGCCTTTACCCTCGACGATGTCAGGCAATACCTGGCACGGAATCACTTCCTTGACCACGACCGCTCCGTTGATTTCTTCAATGAAAAAATTACGGCGGAGGGATTCGTCATCACACCGACAAGCCTTCTGGAAACGATGCTGGAGAGCCTGCTCCTCAGTCATAAAGGAGAACACGATGAAAAAAATTGGCAGAAATAACTCTGCATATAAAAAGAAAGCCCCCATGCCCACAGAGGTCTATACTGAGGAAGAACTGGAGACCGTCGAAAGTTACATTGAGACGAACTTCGGCACGTATGCAAACGTCTTTCATGAGATTGTCTCGCCGGACATCCACCTGGACATCTGCATTATCGATCCGACCGAGGAACGCAACTACTATATGCTCGTCACCCTCGGAATGGGCGCGCACCGCATGAACGTGCCAAAAGAGCTCGCCGAATATAAGCTCGAACGCGCGGAACTCGCGATCGCCCTGCCCCCCGACTGGAAGATCCACGAGGACGACGAAGTGCACTACTGGCCGATCCGCCTGCTGAAGAACCTCGCACGTCTGCCGATCGAGAACGATACATGGCTCGCATGGGGACACACGATCAGCAACCGATCGCCCTATGCCGCAAGCACCAATCTGCGCGCTGCCCTGCTCGTCAGCGCGCAGGTCAAAGGCGGAGGAGACACCGTCTGCCCCCTCGCGAACGGCGATGAGGTCAATTTCTATCAGATCATCCCGCTCCACAAGGACGAACTCAAATATAAACTGAAACATGACGCTAATGCCCTGCTCGACCGTTTCGCCGAGCGTCGTGTGAGCTTCGTCATTGATCCGGAGAGGCGCAGCGCACTCGCGTCCGAGGACTTCACCGATCTCGTAATGGACAATGCGCAGTGGCACCTCGACAGCCTGCGCGAAAAGAAGCTGCCCGTGGACGAAATCACGGCGTACAACCACCTCGCGATCTATCTGCGCTACTGCATCGAGCACGAGCTGATGGCGGATTGGTTCGTCCGCCAGTATGCGGCGACCGTCCGCGCTGTGCGGGAGCATCCGGCAGATACCGACCTGCGCCCCTTTATCCGCGACGACCTGCACGGCATTCTGATGCGCGGTTTCTTTGGCGAGGAGGGCACGGCGTTCGCACAGTATTACTACGATGGTGAAGCTCCCTCCTTCCCCTCGGACATCGACAACTATGCCCTCTCCTACTTCGGTGCGGCGCGTTACCACTCGAACGAGTTCAAACAGGAGGCATACCTCTTTGTCCCGTTCGACGAGGACTACTATGCGGCGATGGCGCAGCTCATCGCACAGCGATGGGACGCATGGAAGCGGAACAGCGACGAGCGAAAGGAAAATGAAGATGAGGCGCCAAGCGACGTCGCTGCCGCAATCATGCAGTACCTGAACTGCGGCAGGGCGGACTGCTCCCTGATGTATTTCCCACCGATGGCGGACGATGATCCGATTGTCGCGGCATATAGTTACGCTGCACGGCTTGGCGTCCGCGAGGGCTATGTCCCCCTGCTCATCGTCCCGAGCGATACACTGTGGGAGAGCCTGACGATGAATGTGGAAGCGGAGAAGGGCGCGTTCAAGGACTATGATTTCGATGCCGATGCCGTGGAAAAGTACCGCAAGAAAATCCTTGCACAGCCCATCGGAGACGGCAAGTTGATTCTGACGGAGCGGCTCGGCGAACGTTTTGAACTGAGCCGAGAGGAGGCACCGGACGATGGAGATGGGGAAGAGTTCCGTGAGACCGACCACTTTATCAGCTACTGGGACTACGAGACGCAGAAAACGCAGCCGATGATTCTCGCCAAGATTCCCGTGAAACATCCGTGGACAGTGTTTGCATATCTGCCGTTCGGCGGGTGGAACGACTGCCCCGACACCGCCGCGCTGATGGCGGTGTCGAAATACTGGCACGAACGGCACGGCGCTGTGCCTGCCGTCCTCACCTATGATACGCTCGAATACAGCGTTCCCGCGCCCATAGAGCCGCAGGAGCGCGCCTTGGATCTGGCGAAGGAGCAGTATGCGTTCTGCGCCGACATCATCGATCAGGGCACGCCTGGCATGAGCGTCGGCAAGCTGGCAAACGAGCTGCGCAGCTCGAATATCTGGTATTTCTGGTGGGATTAAGAAAGGCTTTTCTATGACCTTGTTGGAGCAGTGCCAAGTCTGGCACGAGGCGAACGAATTCACAAAGATCATCGAGGCGCTTGAGGCGCTGCCCGCAGAGGAGCGCACGCCGGAGACGGACTCCGAGCTGGCGCGCGCGTACAACAATGCAGCGGATCTCGGGCAGAGGGACTATTACGAGCGTGCAATCGAACTCCTCAAACCGCACGCAGAGCATTTCGAGGGCGATCATCTCTGGAACTTCCGCATGGGCTATGCCTACTACTATCTCGACCAGGAGGGGCGTGCCCTGCCCTACTTCGAAGCGGCGCTCGCCGCACTCCCCGGCGATGCGGACACGGAGCAGCTGATTGAGGCGTGCCGCGAGCGCATCACGCTGCCGCTCTTTGAACGGCCATTCCGCACGCGTGTCACGGAAGCATGGAGTGCATTCGAGGAGGCGGAGGCAGACCTGCGCGCGCTGATGGACGCGGAGGATCAGGGCGAGGAGATGATCGCGCGCTGCGGAGACATCCTGCACATTGCCTTTGACGACGTGTCGTTCGAGATGGGGAAAAGCGCGGAGAAATACGAGCTGATCCTCTCGCCCGAGGGGGAGCGCCGCAAACTCTTCGCGCTCGTCTATTTTGCACGCCAAGCTCCCGCCTCTGTGCTGGAGCACTGGAACATCCGCGTCGGACGCGCGGCATCCGTCGGCTTTGCCCTGCGTGCGAAGGAGGACAGCGTCGAGGCAAAGGACGTCACGGTCTATTATGAGCGCGCGGAAGAGTCGGAAGTCACGCTCACGCTCTACTGCAAAAAGCTCCTGCCGCTCCTGCAGAGGGACGAAAACAGAGTGTGGTGGATGCTCACCCTGCTCCTCGACCAGACGCTCGGCGAGATTGCCGCCATGCGGCTTCTGCACGATCTCGATATCGTCGACACGCCGCAAGAGGGTGCGTCGGTCACGCTCAGAGAGTTGCCCGATGCCCTCCGCGCAGAGGGCCTTTCCCTCACAAACGACGCGGAGGAATATCTCGATAACGCATACCTTGCCTACGAGCGTGAGCCGGACACCGGCTCTGAGCTCACTTGGCGTGACGATATCTATACGGGCCTCATACGCCTGCCCTCCGCGATCAGCACTTATCTGTCCGGCGACCCGAAGCTCGTGGACGACTACCATGCGGACGGGATTGTGGCTGGCTTTATCGCCTATCCGCTGATGGGCGCACTCGACGGTGACGCACAAGCTATTCTCGATTTCCGCGATGATCTTATCACGGCGGTCACGAAGGCTGCGGACGGTGATGCCTTTTGCCTCCTCGGTGCCGCGACAGGGACGGAGGTCGGCTATCTGGACTTCCTCGCGTGGGATGCGCAGACGGTACTGGATGCGGCAAAGGCGCACCTCGAGCAGAGTGAGCTGCCTTGGGCGGTCTTCCACTCCTTCCGCCGCGATGCACAGCCTGTTACCCTGTTTGACCGAACAGAAGACGAGAGCGAAAAGAATGCGGGCACGCCCGCAAAGTCCCTGCTCTCCGCCGCCGCAGTCAGGAAGCTCGAAGCGATGGACGAGGGTTCGAGCGGCTATTTCTACAAGATGCTGAACTATCTCGACGGCTACATCCGCAACGGCGTCATCAAGGGGAATTTTACGCGCGAGGAGGCGCTCGCCGATCTTCAAATCGCCCTCTGGTACGCCTATGCGTGCAACAACATCGACGACTATGCGTACTACTACCAGAGCACAATGTATCTGGCGGCAGCAGAGGCGAATGCGCGTGGGTGCGGCACGTACTACTATCGCTACGCCGTCGCGCTCATGCACTGCGGGCGGCTGGACGATGCGCTGCGCTATGCCGAGCAGGGCGCACGCGAGGAGCCGGACTATCCGTGGGTTTATCTTGAACTCGGCAAGCTGCGCGCTCACTTTGGTGACCGCGATGGTGCACTCGACGCCGTGGCAAAGGGGCTTGCGCTCGTGCCGGACGATCATGAATTTCTGACGCTTGCACGTGAGATCGAGGAGGGTGCAACCATCGAGCAGATGTCCTACCACTGGATCGATCCCAACTTTGACCGTGAACTGCAGGAGGCGACGGCTGAGGGAGAGGAGCTCGCACCGCACCCAACCGTAGATGCGACGGAGGATATGTACGAGAAGCAGCGCGTCATCGCGTGCATTCGCGTGAACGAAGCGGGGCTTGCCTATTTCCGTCAGCTCTTCCGCCCCGACCCGCAGGACTACGAGAAGAACGCGCCCTATTGCAGCTTCCACTATCCCGTCGGCGACACGCAGGTGCAGCTCGTCTTCCGCATGAACGAGGCAGGGATCTCAAAGCGCGATCCTGCATGGCTGCGCACGCAGAAGACACGCCTCGACGACGGGCGCTGGGCGAGCCGCACGGACGAGCAGGGCACGGGCGTCCTCACCGCCGTGCATTTCGAGCTCGACAACAGTGTCACACTCGTGTATCAATACCCGTGGCAGGAGAATCCCGTCTACATCCCGCTCGATGAGGACGGCAACCCGAAAGATGAGGCGGAGGAGTAAATAACATCATACGAAAAGGCGGCATAAAGCCGCCTTTTCTTGTGTCCAATGTGTTGATTTTGCTGCTTTTACAGCCCCAATTCCTCCTCGATCAGCACCAACTCCATCGGACGGTAGCTCATTTTCTTGTAGTGAATTGTGAGGGCGTTGCAGATGCGTTCGAGTGCCGCGCAGTCGTAGCAACGCATACCGTCCTTTGCGCAGGGCGTCTTCTTCCCCTTGCGGTGTGCATTGCGCGGAGCGGCAATCTCGTGGATGCGCGCAATCCCCGCCTCGATGTTGGGGACGAGCTTATTGATGCCGACGACGAAGTAGGTCTTTTCATGCCCGAAAAGCGAGCCCGCGACACGATTGCCCGCACCGTCCATGTTGAGAATCTGCCCCTCTTCCGTGATGGCGTTCGCTGAGAGCAGGAACACATCCGTCATCAGCGCCTCTCGCCCTGCCGCGAGAAATGCCTCGATGCCGCCGACGTGCCCCGCGCGCGGCGGGTCGATGACCTCGTTGTGTTCACTCAGCCGCTCATAGAGGGAAAGGGCGCGCAGCGTTTCGGAGTCGCCGAAGCCGACACGCTTGCCGCGAATCTCGCGGGCGAGATAGTCCGCCGCAGCCGTGCGCTCTGCGAAGCGTGCAACATCGTAGCGATTCCTCTGGAACGCCGCAAGCGTGCGGACAATGCGCTCCTCATATGCCGTGTCAGACATTGCCCTTCCTCCTTCGCTCGGGACATATTGGCAGAACCTCAATACGTCTCAATAATATTGAAGTTCGAGTCACACGCGGCGGGCGTACGCCCGATCTCGCGGATGACGCGGATGATATGATCCTCCGAGAGAGCGCGCGGACTCTTTGCTCCCGCATCGTGCAGGATTGTCTCCTTGTGCACTGTGCCGTCAATATCGTTCGCACCGAAGCACAGCGCGACCTGCGCCACGGGGACGGTCAGCATGACCCAGTACGCCTTGATGTTCTTAAAGTTGTCGAGCATCAGACGCGAAATCGCAATCGTGCGGAGATCGTCCCACATCGACGTCTGCCGCACCGTCCGCCCGAGCTCCGTATTCGACGGCAGGAACGGGAACGGGATGAACGTCTGAAAGCCGCCCGTCTCGTCCTGCAGATCGCGCAGACGCATCATATGCTCCACGCGCTCCTCGTGCGTCTCGATGTGTCCGTAGAGCATCGACGCATTCGTCTTGATGCCGAGTTCGTGCGCCGTGCGGTGCGTCTCGAGCCACTCGTCTGCCGTCGCCTTGTTCGGGCATAGCTCCTCGCGCACGCGGTCGGTCAGGATCTCCGCACCGCCGCCCGCGATGGACTGAAGCCCCGCCTCCTTGAGACGCACGAGTACCTCGCGCACCGAGAGCCCCGAACTCTTTGCAAAATGCGTGATCTCCACGCCCGTAAAGCCCTTCAGGTAGAGCGTTGGAAATGCCTCATGCAGAGCTTTGAGACGCATAAGATAGTCCTCGAACGTCCAGTCCGGGTGCAGACCGCTCACGACGTGCAGCCCCGCCAGATGCGGATCACGCATCGCATCCGCAACGTGCGCCACCGCATCCTCCACGCTCATCTCATAGGCGCCCTTGTCTTCGGCATCGCGTCCGAACGCGCAGAACTTGCAGTGCGCAAGGCAGATATTCGTGAGGTTCACGTGACAGTTCACGTTGTAGTAGACAATATCGCCGCATTTCTCGCGCCGCACGCGGTCGGCAAGCGCACCGATCCATGCGATGTCACGGCACGCAAAGAGCCGCAGCCCATCCTCGCGCGTCAACCGCTCGCCGCACTCGATTTTTTTCTCAATATCCAAGTATTCGCTGTGCAATCGTTCTTCTCCTAAAATAGATATATTCGATTGAAAATTCGACGCACAACAGTAAAACTCCTGCCAATATACCCGTGCGCAGGGCAAACAAAAGGACTGCCACTCTAACATGCAGCAGTCCCGTGCCTATCTTTACTTCTTCGGTGTAATCGCAATCACGCGCGCAGGCAGCCCCGTCGCGCCCTCGATGTTCGGCCACGCGACGAAGAGCAGCGCGCCCGCAGGTGCAATGCGGTCAAGATTCGTCAGCACCTCGACCTGCAGCTTCCCCTTGTCGAGGATATAGCGCTCGCACGCAAGATCCCCCGCCTTTGCCGCCTCCACCGAGGCGTCCGTGTCGAGTGTCTCATGCCCGCTCGCCGCTGCATTGCGCGTTTCGTAGATGTACTTCAGCGCATCCATCGACCAGCCGGGGAAGTTCTCACTGCCGTCCTCCGCCGTGCCGGAGATCGCATCCATATCCGGCCAATGTTTGCTCCACCCCGTGTAGAGCGCAACGAACGCACCGTCTGGGATTGCGCCGTACTTCGCCTCGTACGCCTTGATGTCCTCCACCGTCACCGCATAGTGCACATCGCGCGCGACCTGCTCCGTCACGTCGATCACGCACAGCGGATAGAGCATGTGCTGCGCCCCGTAGGACTCAGCAAGCGGACGGTTGCGGACGAAATGCCCCGGAAAGTCGATGTGTGTCCCAAACTGCCCCGGAAACTTGAACGTCTGGATCAGGCAGTCGAGCATCGGATTGCCCCAGTCAAAGCAGGTCTTCGACAGCTCCACCGATCCCTCCGGAATCCCCGCCCAATACGGACTGTCGTTGTTCAGCGGATGCGTCAGATCCACCCACTCATACGCGTCGGACTTCAGCTCGTCCAGAACATTCCACAGATGATATGCCATATCCCCATCTCCTTTATTTCATATAAAAAATATATGTTTATCCTATGACAAAACGGAGAATTTGTCAATCCTCGTAAAATAAAGTTTTTCTCAGCACGGTATTGACAATCTTCTGAAGTTTGACTATACTAAAGATAGTTAAGGAGGATTCGTAGCAGCCTGATTCAGGACAGGCAGCGTCCATACGATCCGTAAGCGTGTGGGCAGAGTTCTCCGGAGTTTCCACAGTGTTGACCGACGGTTGTTGGAGAGGGATTACGGCGGTGCAGCTTCGCTGGCTGAGCGGAGCCGGCACGGCCGGAGTTCCCCGACGGACTGGGAGGAGATTCCGATGGGTCATTGAGTGGCCGCAGGGTTGTCCGCACGAGTGCACAGCGTCCTAGCACGTGATGGGAAGAGGTGCCGAGCGAAGGTGCGGCAAGGAGGATGCGGCAGCCCGCAGAGGACGGGCGCAGGGGCGTATAGGACACAGATATGAGATCGTTTTCCCACGAGTGGAGTCGTGGCGTCTGTGCCGCATGTACGTCGAGGTAGTTTCTCAGCGTTTTGTTTTTCAGCGTTTTGGAGGAAAGTTCCCCACCACATGCTAGCTGCGGAGAGGAACGAAGCAAAGATCGTTTGGATGCAAGAGAGTTACCTATCACTTCCCGTATTTTCCTCATGACCGCCGACAGGTGACGAGAAAGCCTGTCGGCGGTTTTGTTTTGTCCAGAGTTTTTATTTTTCGCAAATTTTCTGTATACATAAGAATCTGTGATTTTACATTCCAGATTTCTATGCTATAATACTGATGTTATTTTTCAATTTACCGAAGAAAAGGATAGGTGGTTATCGCATGAAAGATTCGCAGAACGAGTTCATGCAGCACGAGCTCAGACTCCCTGAGCTGACCGTGCGCGGCATGCTGCTCGGCGCGATCCTCACGATCATCTTCACTGCCTCGAACGTCTACCTCGGCCTCAAGGTTGGTCTGACGTTCTCGTCCGCGATTCCGGCGGCGGTCATCTCGATGGCAGTGCTCAAGATGGCAAAGGACGCGAACATCCTCGAGAACAACATGGTGCAGACGCAGGCGTCGGCGGCGGGAACGCTGTCCGCCATCATCTTCATCATCCCGGGTATGCTCATGATCGGCTACTGGCAGGGCTTCGAGTTCTGGCAGACGCTCGTCGTCTCGGCGTGCGGCGGCTGTCTCGGTGTGCTCTTCACGATTCCCCTGCGCCGCGCAATGGTCGTGCACAGCGACCTCGCCTACCCCGAGGGTGTTGCCGCTGCTGAGATTCTAAAGGTCGGCAGCCACACAAAGGAGGACGGCAAGTCAGACTCAGGTCTGAAGGAAATCCTCGCAGGCAGTGCCGTCGCGGGCATCATCGCATTCCTAACGAACGGTCTGCAGGTGCTCGGTGGCTCGCTCTCGGCGTGGTTCCACGTCGGCCGCGGCATGACCCAGCTGCCGCTCGGCTATTCCACCGCGCTCGTGGGTGCGGGCTACCTCATCGGCATTGCAAGTGGACTTGCCATGCTGGTGGGTATCGGCATCGCATGGGCGGGCTTCGTCCCCTACTTCACCATGACGGAGGCTCTGCCCGACGGCATGACCCTCCAAAAATTTGCAGGAGCCGTCTATCAGCAGAAGGTACGCCTCATCGGCGCAGGCGCGATGGGCGTCGCAGCGATTTGGACGCTCATCACCCTCGCCCGCCCCGTCATCGACGGCGTGAAGGAATCCATCGCAGGCGCACGCGCGGATGACGCGGAAAGGGGTCTGCACCGCATGGACATCGACATGACGATGAAGAGCATTGCGCTCGTCTTCGGTGTGACGGTCATCGGACTTCTCGCGATCTTCTACGTCTTTGTCAGCCCCGAGAACATCCCACCGAGTCAGAAACTCATCTTCACCATCGTCGGCGTCGGTGTCGCCGTGCTCATGGGATTCTTCGTCGCCGCTGCCTGTGCCTATATGGCAGGGCTTGTCGGCACATCCTCGAGCCCGATCTCGGGCATCGGCATCCTCGGTATCATCGTCGCCTCCCTCGTCATGTACTCGCTCTGCGCCTCGTTCGGCATCTTTGACATGCCCGGCGGCGAGAAGTTTGCGACGGCGACCGCCATCTTTACAACCTCGATCATCCTCGCGATTGCGTGTATCTCGAACGACAATATGCAGGATCTCAAGACGGGCTGGCTCGTCGGTGCAACGCCCTGGCGTCAGCAGGTCGCGCTGCTCATCGGCTGCGTGGTCGGCGCGCTCGTCATTGCCCCCGTGCTGAACCTCCTCTACGAGGCATACGGCTTCCCCGGTGCAATGCCGCGCGAGGGCATGGATCCGGCACAGGCGCTCTCCGCACCGCAGGCGGTACTCATGACGACGATTGCACAGGGCATCTTCTCGAGCAAGCTCGCGTGGGAATACATCTACATTGGCATCGGTGTCGGCATCGTGCTCGTCCTCATCGACCTCTTCCTCAAGCGCACGACGCGCAATCTCTGCCTACCGCCGCTCGCTGTCGGCATGGGCATCTACCTCCCGCCCGTCATCCAGACACCGCTCGTTGTCGGCGCGATCCTCGGCTACTTCCTGAATCGCCACCTGCGCAAGACGGGCGGTGCGGAGGCGGAGGCGACGGGTCTCAGGCGCGGCACGCTCTTTGCCTCGGGGCTGATCGTCGGCGAGTCCATCGTCGGCGTCCTGCTTGCAGGACTCATCGTCCTCTCCGTCTCGAACGGCGGCGACGAGAATCCGCTCGCGATGGTCGGCAGCGACTTCGCCGACACCGCCGAGATGCTCGGCCTCATCGTCTTCCTTGCCATCCTCGCCCTCTTCAGTAAGGTGGTACTGAGCGGGAAGAAATCCTCGTAATCATACGCTAAACACGTCGGCAGCATCCTGCCGGCGTATTTATATGTTCAAAATGCCACAGTTCTGTGATACAATACAGTCACAGATCGAACTTTTGTCCTAGTCACAAACAATAAAGGAGGTTGTATGCGTCAAATACTTTGTACGCTCTGCGCCGTGTTCGCTCTCCTCTGCCTCGCCTCTGCGGCGCAGGTCAGCGCCGCGCCCGCACCCGCGCTCACGCAGGTTGTACCCATCGCGCTCCGCGCAGAGGAGACCGTATGGATCCCTGCCGAGGAGGCGTACCCGAACCGTCTGCCCGAGGGCGTGGTCTTTCGTGGAGAGCACCTCTACGTGAAGACCCGCTTCATCGGCTACCCCGCGTGGAATCTGCTGACGTATCGGAGCGTGTCGGAGACGGGGCGCGACCTCTCCTATACCGAGGTGGAGCGCAGACCGCTCACAGACAGCACACGCATCATCATCGGCTACGAACAGACGGTTATGATCCCATTTGCAGAGCTCGGCACGGGCGAAGTCGACCTCTGCATTGCGGCAGCCGATGCGGGGAGCGGCGCGCCGAGATATGCCTATGTCCGCGGGATACGGACGGAAAAAGCACCACAGTAAGGAAACAGAGGGAAGAGAAATGAACATGAGGGAAGAATTCGAGCGCATGATGCGCGAGCAGTACGAGATTGCACTCGCGACGATGACGGACGGGCTGCCGCATGTGCGCATTGTAAACTTCTACTATGCATCTAAGGAGCATCGCGTCTACTTCGCCACGCTGAAGGACAACGAGAAGGTCGTCGAGCTTGCCGCTAACCCAAACATCGCCTTCAGCACCGTGCCGCACAACAACACGATGGAGCACATCCGCGCACAGGGACACGCGGTCAAATCTGCCCGCACGATCCACGAGCTCGCCGATGTCTTTGCGGAGAAATGCCCGCGCGTGCGCGAGTTCATCAACGCCGTCGGCGACGACCTCATCCTCTACGAGATCACGCTGACAGAGGCAGTCGTAAACCTCGATCTTGGAAAGCGCGAGACAATCGTACTCTAACACAAAAAGGCTGCGAAGCGAATTCGCAGCCTTTTTGCATCCATATTCTGTCAATCACCTTCTGCGCGGATGCGTACGATCGTACTCCTCCATAAGACCAATAATCTGATCCATCATCTTAATCTCAGCTTTACCATAGATGCTGCTATTAAGATTCTCTTCATAAGATCGCGTCTTATCGTATGCAATCAAATCAAGGATCTTAACCTCTGAACCATCCTTGCTCGAAAACACAACATAACTCATTCTTGGGATGTTTGGATCATATCCATACCGACTTTCGCTCGGTGCAACAACGCTTATGTTTTCACGATGAAAAATATCTTTTTTAATTGCCGCAGCAATCTGTCCTGCAATGTAAAAGCTGCGTTCTACATCAGCAACATCCATACGTGAAGGAATATCAAGGTGTACTCTGTCTAAGAATACGTTTCCATAACTATTAACACCAACCCGCCCATTCGAACTTTTCTTAATATAATCTGCCACGCGATCAAAACGCTTTTGTGTCTCAGGATGAGGGTTTCGGAAATTCTTAGGGCGTTTTCCATCGGGATAACGAATCTCTTCAAGCTTCATGAACCTATAAAACTTCGTTAACGCTCCACCAGTTGAATACTCAGGAACGTTTTCAAGGAATTTAATCCCCCACTCGTCAGCACCCTTCTCCTGATTGAACGACATCTGACGATCAATAAGTGTATCAACAAGGTTCACACCAGCACTCTGAGCGAGAGCGCCACCAACAGATCCAGCCTGTCCACCAAAGATACCAACAAGTAGATTCAAACCAAACTGTTTATCATAACCCTCAAGATGATCTTTTCCAGCCCAATGCCCGAACTCGTGCCCCATCACAAAAGCAACAGACGACGTATTATAAATATTTGACCTATTCATTGGGCGTAGGTTGTTACTATTCGTATAGCCGTCATTCTGATAAGTGTTCATAAAGTTCACCATCGAATCCGCCATATACGAATACCCGCCCCGGAGCATAAATGCATTCGGATGATCGGAATGGTACAGCTTCATCGGCGCCAGCCAGCGCGTGTGCCTGCCGTCATTCCAGTTGAGCTGCGTGGGGTTGCACTCAATCAGCCGCTTCTGGATCTCGACGATGTCATCGTCCCACGCGACATCGTACTTCTCCTCCGTACGCTCCGCCGCAGCTGCACCGATCTCGCGCTCCTCCGCGCTCGTCATAAAGTGCGCCTGTGCAGGCGAGAACGGCTGCGCCGCTGCCAGCAAAAGCCCAAACATAAGCCCCATGGAAAATATATACTTCTTCATTCCATACATCTCCTTTGTAAATCTCCTCCCCATCCGTAGGGAGTGTCCCTTATTCCTCTCCTCGGTGCGCTGCCCGGCGCACAGCCGGCGTCACATACTTTTTCGCAGCTGCCCATCCCCGCTGACAGCGTCGATTCTGCGTGAGATACCATGTGATCGGATACGCGAGCATCGTGAGCACCCTGATCGCCGTGCCAAGGGCGGTGTCGGGCGTCGTACCGAACAGCCGCGTAAAGACCTCAATGTAATGATAATAATACCACTCTGCAAATGCATCCAACATCAAATCACATCCCTTTCTTCATCGCCCCATCCGTGGGGTGTATACATCTGCTTCCCTGTGACGGGAAAGATTCGTATATTATCATGAGAAAAACGCCTTGTCAACTCCTATTTTCTGGATTTTCATAAAAATGCAGATTTTCTTCACGCCTGCACATCTCGCATGTTATAATGGTAAAAATGAGAGGGGGATGGCATGGGCACCGGCTTCAACAAATTCATCGGCGACTATGACACGCTGCGCCCGTTTCTGCGCCTCGTCTCCTACGGCTGTTACGACAAGGAGGCACTCGCGCAGCGTCTTGGACAGAGCACGCGCAGCGCCGAGGACAACTGGGCGCGCGTATGCTTCTGTCTGCCGGGGGAGATGCTGCTCTCCGCGCGGCAGTCACGCCGCGAGATCCACGGACTGCGCAGCGATCCCTATCAGCTCGCCGGCAACTTCCTCGCGCGTACCTATCAGATCAAGGCGCTCACGGGACGGGCAATCGCCTCACTCATCTTTCTCCTCCAGACGCTCGCCACCGCAAAGGAACCAATGCGCCAAACGGCGCTTGTCCGTGCGTACGATCTGCTGCCGATCAGCGAGCAACAGGCAGAGGCTGCGCCGAAGGTCAGCCCTGCAACCGTGTTTCGCCAGTTGGGTGAGCTGGAGTCTCTCGGGATTCTGCGGCGCACAATGCGAGGGAACGCCCTCTGCTACGCCATGGCGGAGCAGCCGCTCGCGGAGCTCACGGCAGACGAACGGCGCACGCTCTACTACGCCATCGGCTTCTATCGCTTTGTCGCCGTCCTTTCCGTGCCCGGATACTTCCTCGCGGCGACACTCCGCTGCCTATATCCGGAGGATGCGGAGCCGTTTCTCCCCGTCCAGATCAAGCACAGCCCCATCACGCGCATTCTCGACGACGAGGTGCTGCATACGATCATCACGGCCATCGAGGAGCAATGCGCCGTCACCTTCTCCTATCGGAATCGTGAGACGATCGCTGTCCCGCAGGAGATCATCACCGACTTTCACACGGGGCGGCAGTATATGTGCGCAGCCATACAGCGGAGGGGATCTGCCGCGTTTACAAAGACGTGCCGGTTCCGTATCGACTGCATGGAGCGCGTTGCTCCCGCAAAGCCTATATGCGCTGCTGCGTGCCCCGCACCGCCCCCGCATACGCTGACACTCACGCTCTTTTATGAGAGCGAACGTCACCGCGCGCGCCTCACACAGCGCATCCGCGCGCGTTTCCCCACTGCCGTCTTCACGGAAGGAGAGGGCTGCTTTTACGCCGCCGTAGAGATTGCGGACGATCTGAGCCTGCTCCCGTGGATCCGCACCTTTCACCCGTGGATCTGTATTGCAGACGATGCCTCGCCGTGTTTGGCCCGGCGCATGAGAGATGATGCCGAGGAGGCGCTGAAGAACTATGGCATACAGCCCGCTCTTTCATGAGGTTCACTCCTATCCATACCTCTGGCTCTGCCTCCTCTGCAACGAGGTTCATGCGGGCGCCGGACTCTCGCGCGCAGACATCCTGCGCCGCCTCGGACAGATGGAGGGGCTCGACCTCGTGGATCACCTGAGTCAGGAGCGTCTTGCAGCGCTGACGGACGCGGTCTTCTCCTTCGACGAGGCGGGCAGAGCAGTCCTCGCAGCAGATCTCCCCGTTCCCCATCGCCCGACTACGGATGAGCTGCGCTGGCTGAAAACCATGCTCACAGATCCCGCGGCAGCTTTCCTTCTCCCCAGAGAATTGCGCGAAAAGCTGTGCACGCGCCTCGCCGACGTACCTGCCTACCCGACACATATATGGCAGGCAGAGCGGGAGCAGGGCGATGATCTGCCCGCACTCCAAACGACGCTCGCCTCATTCTGGCAGGCGCTGACCACAGGACACATGATCTCCTACGTCAACATCGACGGCCGCGGCAAACGCCACGCGCACACAGCTGCGCCCTGCCGTCTGGAATACGACGCGCAGAGCAATCGCTTCCGCGCGATCGTCTGGGATACGGTGGAGATGCGTGCGGTCAAGCTGAACCTCCGCAGTATCCGCACACTGCACGTGCTCGATGCGCCCATCCCCGCAGATACCGAGGCGGACTTTCGCGGATTTTTGGAGGGCAGGCGCCGCAGCTTCCGCATGCGGGTTCTGCCGCGAAACAACGCCGTCGAGCGCTGTTTTATGATCTTTGCCTGCTACGAAAAAGACGCCGCCGTCGACAGCGCGGACGGCAGCTATCTCCTCACCATCCACTACTATGACTTCGACTACGAGGAGGTGCGCCGCCACATCCTCTCCCTCGGTGCCGCCGCCATCGTGCTCGCGCCCGAGGAGCTCCGCAGCTCCGTCGCCGAGACATGGCGCACGGCATGGCAACGCGCCCACAGCAATTTTTCTCCTATGCAATGAACTCCACAGGTTTATTGCAATGACTTCATTCCTCCGATTGGATATAATACATCCTGTCAACAAGAGAAGTTAGGAATCAAGGAGGAAAAAAGTATGAGTATCTTTTCGGCAATCATGGGTATGTTCCGCTCGTCGGAGGAAGAGGCACAGCAGACATGGATGGAGGATGAGCAGCAGCGGCAGATGTTCGAGACGATGCGGCAGTCGGACGAAGTGGCTCAGTGGACGACAGAGGAGGCGCAGCGGGTAACTGATGAGGCAATGTGGGAATCGGAGGAGAGCATGCGGATGATGACGGACGATATGAACAGAGCGATGGATGATGCGCATTGGGAGGCGGATGATATGATGAGTTCCTCGGATGACAGTGATTGGAGCAGCGACAGCAGTTGGGACAGCGGCGATAGTTGGGATAGTAGTGATAGTTGGGGGAGCGACGACAGTTGGAGCAGCAGCGATGACAGCTCATGGGGAGGAGGCTCCGACTTTTTCTAAGGAAATCTCTCAAAGCACTGAGAAGAAAGGATGATCCTCTTGGACAAAAAGACCTACAACATCATGATTGCATTTGTGAGCAGCTTGCCCAGAATCCCGGAGACGGTGGAGTATAGCGGTGCGGACGACGGCACCGCTTTTTGTGGTATACAGACCAATGAGGCAGGCATCTATCAGCTGCAGCACAGTCTCCGCGAGGCGGGAGGACTGGATCGGATCATCCTCGTCACAAGCAAAGCGGTCAGAGAAACGCATTTAGGGGAGGCATGGAAAAGTCTTTTTGAGGAATACGGGTGCCCCGCCATGTCCGCCATCGGCTTCTTAAAGGAGCGAGTTAAGGAAAAACACCCGGAACTCGCAGAGCGATTCGAGGAAAGCGCCTTCGATGAGGACGCCGGCACGGAGGGGGCAATGCGCTACATCGCCGCCCTCGGCGACGTCATCCAGCGTGAACAGGAGGCGGCGGAGGCAGCGGGTCTGCACGACATTGTCCTGCACGCCGACATGACGGGTGGATTTCGCCATACCTCGATGATGATGCTCGCCATCATGCAGCTCTCGAAATACATGGGCATTCGCATTGGTCACGTCCTCTATGCAGGAAAAGATCGGAATGCACCAAAGGGGAACATTGTGTTTGCCGACGATATCCATCGCATGTTCGACATGATCGCGGGCATGGACGAGTTTCAAAAATACGGCAGCGTACAGGCACTGGACGAATACTTTGGTGACACCAGAGCGTACAGCGAGCCATTCCGCAGCCTCCTCGGCGCAATGCGCAGCTTCTCCGACGCCATACGCATCTGCCGCACGAGCATCATCGAGAAGGAACTGGAAAGCCTCGGCGAACACATCCGCGTGTTCCGCAATCAGAGCGGCGGCCCCATACAGGAGGAGCTCTTTCGGCGGATCATCCGCGTACTCGAACGGGAATACGGCACCGTCCTCGGCAGCGGCACGAGCGAGGAGCGCCGCCTGAACATCATCGCATGGTGTCTGCGCAAGAAATTCCTTCAGCAGGCAATGACCCTCTGCACCGAATGGATTCCGCAGATCATCGTGGATAAGAGAATATGCTATACAGAGGATATTTTTGCCATGCGCAGCTGTAGGAAAAAAGCAAAGAGCAGTCTTCGCAGCTGGCAGCAGGAATTCATTATTTCGCATGACTCCACAAACAGCCAAAAAGAAGAAAAAATCCCTTATGGTGATGCAGGCGACATGTTCCGCTATATTTTGAAATACAATCGAAACGACCTTATCGCGGAGCTGCCCGAGGATTTACAGAAGCCCCTACACAGCTTCTTTCATGCCTACAACAGTAAACTTGGCGTATACGCCAACAAGGATATATTACTGGATTCGATCAATACCAATAACGCATCCCTAAGGCGAGCCATCGATCAGCTCAAGAAATCTGCAAAACAACAAAAGCAAGTGAAAGGGTTATTCTATCGGCTGATCCCCGAGCGCCTCGGATTCCTTTCCGAAGCCCTCGTCATGAAGATCTTCAGCCTCTCCGCTGCGGATATTGCCCGCCCGACAAAAACATCTGCACCGCAACCCACGGTCGAGGATCTGCGCGCGCAGCGCGAGGAGAAGTGGGCAAATCGCGAAGCAGATTACCGCAGGATGTTCAGCGATTCAAATCGTATAATGCGCAGCGACCTGCCACCCGATGAGGCACTTGCTTACCTGCGCGGCTACTTCGACATCCGCGAGGAGCGCAACCAGTCGAACCACGCTGTCGTCACTGCCGATCAGGAGAGCAGCAAGCTCGAAAAGACCATTACAGCATACATCGAAAAACTGCGCGCCTATCAGCGCGCAGTCACCCCCTGAGCCATATATACGGAAGAGGCTGTTGTACGAAGTCATTTGACTTGTGCAACAGCCTCTTCTATTCACCGCTTAAACGCTCTCCAACCACGCGACTATCACGTGGTTTTTCTTTATACGTAGAACAGTCGATGGATGCTCTATGTTATTTCGTTAAGTAGAAATCCCACACTCCCTGCGGATTGCATTCTGCAGGAGCTGAGAGAAGTTGATGTTGCGTTCGCGCGCAAGCGTATCCATCCATGCGGGGATGGTGAGGGTCTTCTTGACCGAGCGGCTGTCCACGCGCCGCAAGTACGCCGCCTCATCCCACGCGATGAGCGTCGTAAAGTCGCGCCCGCTCGTCTTGATGTCGGCGGGGTCAGTCGCAGGTGGGAACGGCTTCTTGTCCACTTTCAGTGTGTAGAGGTAGAGTCCGAGCGCATCTTCCGCCATAGAGATTGCCTCGTCGAGTGTATCGCCTTGTGTATAGCACCCCGGTAAGTCAGGAAAAAAAACAGAGTATCCCCCAGCCTCCGGTTCAGGATGAAAAACTGCGGTATATTGTTTTTTCGACATCTTAAACCAACTCCTCATTTTAATCCTGCATCCCGTAAAATAGAATGTAGTATCCCCGGCTTCATGTCCGTATTATGTAGTGGAAGCACAATAGTCATTGGGTTTTCATCATGTTTTAGTATATGATGTGAACCGTGTACACGCTCAACATACCATCCATGTTTCTTTAGGATTTTCAGCAATTCCTTCGAGGTCGTAGCCATCGCCTCCTCACAGTAAAGCTGACTATATACTAACACATATCAACACGTATTTCAATCCCGCCGAATCTTCGGCAACAGGAACCGCAGGAGGACATACGCGAGGATGCTGCCCGCGCCTGTGGAGAGGAGGAAGGGGACAATGTAGACGGTGTAGCTCGCGGGCGTCAGCCCCATAAGGAGGGCAGCGACGGGATAGGCGGCGAGTGCACCGAGGATCCCCGTGCCGAGCATCTCCGCGATGCAAGTGAGTTCGAGACGGCGTGTGTAATAGAAAGCGAGCCCCGCGAGGAGTGCGCCGATCATGCTGCCGGGGAATGCCATGAGGCTGCCGAGCCCCGCGATGTTTCTGAGGAGGCTTGCAGCGAATGCAACGCCGACCGCCCACACGGGGCCGAGGAATACGGCGGCGAGGATGTTAACGAGGTGCTGCACGGGGGCGCAGCGGCTACCGAGCACGGGGAAGCTGAAGAGTCCGCCGAGGACAGCAACGGCAACGAGGATGCCGGCGAGTGTGAGTTTGCGGGTACGTGTGTCAAGCATTGGAGTCTCCTTAGATGTATTCACTCTTGAGGTCAAAGCTGTGCGCGAGCGGGCCGCTGCCCGCGCCGAGGTCGAGCCCCGCTGCGAGTGCGCCAGAGAGGTACGCCTTGGCACGTTCGACCGCGCTGTCGAGTTTCATACGGCGCGCGAGATTCGAGGCAATCGCACTCGATAGAGTGCAGCCCGTGCCGTGGGTATTCGCGGTCGCAATGCGCCGCCCCTCGAACCAGCGTGCACCTGCCCCATCGACGAGCAGGTCGTTTGCATCGTCAACGCTGTGCCCCCCCTTCATGAGGACGGCGCTGTGCGTACGCTCGTAGATGCGCGCCGCTGCCGCAGTCATCGCCGTGCGGTCGGTGATCGACATATCGGCAAGCACCTCCGCCTCGGGGATGTTCGGCGTGATGATCGCCGCGCGCGGCAGGAGGAGTTCCACGAGCGCATCGACCGCATCCTCGCTGATGAGCCGCGCACCGCTGGTTGCAACCATGACAGGATCGACAACGATATTCTTTGCCCTGTATTCATCCAGCTTCTCCGCAATGACACGGATGAGCGCCGCATCCGCGACCATGCCGATCTTCACGGCGTCGGGCGGGATGTCGGTGAATACGGCGTCGAGCTGCGCCGCGAGAAATGCGGGCGGAACGGCGAGAATATCAGTGACGCCCGTCGTGTTCTGCGCCGTGAGTGCGGTAAGTGCACTCATGCCGTAGACACCGTGCGCGGTCATGGTCTTCAAATCCGCCTGAATGCCCGCGCCGCCGCTCGAGTCGCTGCCCGCAATCGTGAGTGCCGTATACATTTTCATCGTGTTCCCTCCTCAAAGTTTGGTGATGCTCGCGTGTGCCGCAAGTTCTTCGTCTGTCATGCAGTAAATGCTGTCGATGATGCGCGTGCGATACGAGGCGTTGCCGTCATGTTCCCCCATACGATCCCAAGCGAGTTCCCCCGCCACGCCCATAAGGGCGACCGTCTCCGCGACAGCGACAATGGGATCGCTCGGTGCTGTGACAAGTGCCGCCGCAAGGAGCGCGGAGAGCTGACAGCCCGTGCCCGTGACCCGCCCCATCTCGGAACGTCCGTTACGCACAGCATAACAGGAGCTACCGTCCGTCACAAGATCGATTGCGCCCGTGACAGCGACAAGTGCGCCCGTGCGTGCTGCAAAGGCGCACACGAAATCTGCCGACGCTGAGAGGTTCTCCTCGGTGACGGCATCCGCCGCATCCGCATCGACGCCCGAGGTCGTGCCCGTACCGACGGCAAGCGTCCGAATCTCGGAGATATTGCCGCGCACAAGAGTGGGATGCACTTCATCGAGGAGACGTATCGCGGTCTCGGTGCGGAGCTTGCTCGCGCCCGCACCCACAGGATCGAGGACGACGGGATGCCCGAGGTCACGCGCGCGCTTTCCTGCGGCGTGCATGCTCGGGATCGTACGCGCGTTCAGCGTGCCGATGTTAAGGCAGAGCCCCGCAGAGAGCGCGGTGATCTCCTCCGCCTCCTCCGGGTCGTCCGCCATGACGGGGCGCGCCCCGATGGCGAGCAGGACGTTCGCCACATCGTTGACCGTGACGTAGTTTGTGATGCAGTGGATCAGGGGCGCAGCGAGGCGTATCTTTTCGATGATGGAGCTGTTCATTGGGATTTCCTTTCAAATATGCGATGCGTCAGCAGTGCAAGCACGAGGGTGATTGTCATGGTCGGCAGTGTACTTCCGACTGGAGTGTCGAGTGTCATGAGATAGCGATAGCAGAGGAATCCGACGAGCCAGACAGCGAGGTTGACCGCGTGGACGGAGCGCCCCGTCGCATCCTCGCGCAGGATGAAGTAGCTCGCAATCTGGACGGCGATCATCGGTGCAAAGACCGAGCCGATGATGTAGAGGAAGCCCGTGATGTCATCCATCGGATAGAGGGATGCCGCGACCGCGCCGAAGACAGTGACGCCGATGCCGACCGCGCGCCCCGAGATGCCGCGCACGATGCTCTCGCTCGAGATGCCCGCCGAGTAGGCATCAAGGTAGGTGGTTGTAACCGTCGAAAGGACGACGACGCCGAGCCCCGCCGCGCCGAGCCCTGCGTGGAGCATGATCTGCGCGATGTCCGACTCCCCCGTGAGGATTGCCGCCCCCATGCCGATGAAGTACATCCAGCAGCTGATAAGACCGTAGACAACAGCGCTGACGGCGGCAGCTGCGGCGGGTTTCTCCGCCTCGCGCGTATAGTCCGAGATGAGCGGCAGCCACGAGAGAGGCATTGCAATCGACAGCTCGAGCGCCATCGCAAAGCTCATTGCCTCGCCCGCAGGCGAGGACTCCGCCGCGCCCGAGCCGCCCATGATGACGGAGCAGAGGAGCACGGTGAGAAGGAAGAGCGCTGTCATCGCGACGACGTTCACGCGCTCAATGCGCAGGATACCGATGCGAATCCATACAATAATCAGAGCCCCGATTACGAGACACCAGATCCAATGCGATATCGCCATGACACTGCCCGCTGCAAGCGCGCCGTCATAGATCATGATGCTCGTCCAGCCGATGAGCTGCAGGACGTTCAGTGCAGCAAAGAGGAGTCCACCGCGCGCCCCGAACGCCATCTTGACCGTCTCCATCGCGCTCCGCCGCGTCCGCGCGCCGATCAGCCCCGCAAGGAAGAGCAGCGCGCAGCCGATCACGTGCCCGACAACGATGGCAATACCGCCGTCGCGAAAGCCGAGCGGCGCAAAAAACGTGCCCGTCAATATCTCCGCGAGCGAGACGCCCGCACCAAACCAAATCAGCGCATTCGCGCCGAGTCCTGTCCTCTTTTCCATGATGAATCTCTCCTCACTATGTGGGGATACCGCCGCGTAATATCAAAAACGCGGCTATGCCAATGACATAGCCGCGCTGCGTGCGTCTTTCCCTACGTTGGCATTATCCAAATCAGGTCGTGGGTCGGGACGCATTGTCCCCTCTCAACCGCCGCATGGCAGCTCCCCTATTCTATTATACTTGCTCTTACTGTGCGCTCATCGACAGCTCGATGAACTTATTGCCAAGCTTCGCCTTCTGCAGGACTTCCTCGGTGATGTCCGCGCCCGCCTCGACGATGACAACGCCGTTGTCCATCTTGATCGTACGCGTCGCCTTCTTGCCGAGCAGGAAGCGGCGATGACGATCCTCGTTCACGCGATCCGTGCTCTTGTCCTCAGCGGGCTCTGCCGCTGCCGGCTCCTCGGCAGGTGCTGCGGGCTCCTCCGCAGGAACCTCAACGGGTGCCTCCTCCACAACAGGCAGCTCGGGCTCAGCAGGAGGCTCTTCTGCAGGTACGGGCTCCTCGACCGGAGCCTCTTCCACCGGCTCCTCGGCGGGAACCTCAGCAACAGGAGCCGCAGGCTCCTCCACCGCGGGTGCAGCAACTTCAGCCACCGGCTCAGCCGCAGCCTCTTCGACCACGGGCGCTGTCACAGCGGGTGCCGCCGGTGCAACCGCTGCATCAGATTTTTTTCCGGCATCGCCCTCCGGGGAGATAACCGTAACTTCCTTGCCAAAGATCGAGACCTGATCCGCCGTCACCTCGGAGGTCGAGCCCTCGGGCGTCGTGATCTCGCATTTCTCAATGTTGCCGTCGTCACCGATGAAAATCTCGGTGATCGTGCCCTGAATGACACCCGTGCGCGTGATTGCCTTCGTGCCGATGACGCGGATGTTGTCGTCGAGCAGGGTCTCGAAATCGCCCGCCGCATCGAGCGTCAGGATGTTCTCGCTGTTGTTGATCGTGACGGCATCCTCGCCGACCGCAATGACATTATCGTAGGGAATGAGCTTGACTCCGCGATACCAGTCCTCGTCCTCAATTGTAATTGCCGCTACAACGCGGTTCGGTGCATCGATGAGAAGGGTCTTGCTCATGCCGAGCTCGCGCCCCTCGGTGATGCTGATGACGGGAAGTCCCAGAATGTCAACGCTTTTCTTCATGTGTATTCCTCCATTTTACTATAAAATGTCAGGTGTTCGGCTCATCTGCGCGCCGATCCGCCTCCACAATGATCTCCTTTGGAACATCGCCAAAGGGGAGCGAGGGCGTTCCCTGCGCCGCGAGCATATGAGAAACGACGGTCAGGGCTCTGCGGGAGCGCTCAAACTCCTGAGCCATGACGGCGTTCTGTGCAATGATGGGAAGCGCGCGCGCCTCGTCAAAGAGGCGGAGCGCCGCATCGTAGTCCCCGCGTCGCTTGTAAAGCGTCGAGAGCTCGATGATGAGATACGGCATATAGGAGTCATCCGGATAGCGCGCAAGCGCTCTGCGATACGCCGCAATGGCACGCAGCGGCTCGCTCTCCGCCGCCTCGTATGCAATATCCAGCAGTGCATCCAGACTCTCCGCTGTCAGCTCCGGCAGCTGTGTCAGCTGCGGCTCAGGAAGCGTCTCCGTGGGGAGCTCGCACTCCTGCGTCTCGGCGTAGACCGCCGGTGCAAGCGCGGGCACACGATCCACCGTCGGCGTCTCTGCCTCCGGCTCTGCCGCGAGCGCCTCCTGCATTTCGACCGTCTGCGCACGTCGCCCTGCACGCGCCGTGAGAAAGCGGTTGTAGAGCGTTACAATGAGTCCCGCACCCGCAATCAGCGCGCCCATCTGCATATAGTAGACCTCGGTGAGCGGCGGGCGCAGAGCGATCAGCCCCGCAACGACGCCGATGCTTATCAGGACGGCAAAAATGAGCGAGGAAAGGCGAATCTGCTGCTGCAATGCCGTCGCCCCCTTTTCACACGACCAACCCCCGATACAGCGGGCATACTGATAGGTATTCTAAGACGATTTCGACATGAACGCGCAAATTCCTTCTTTGGATACCGTAAATATTAAAAAATTTCGCCGCTCTTTTTCCAAAACTTTTTTCTTTCGGCTCTTTTTTCATTTCTTATTTTATAGTATAATGGCTGTGACATTCATTCGCGTGCGCAGATGCAAGTCGTGTGCGTGAGGGGAATATAGGCTGATTCACTAACGGATGGGAGAGGTTCACATGACGCAGGAAACAGTGATGATCGAGAACAAGACGGGCATTCATGCACGTCCCGCATCGGTGTTCGTTCAGACGGCAACGAAGTTCAAGTCCAAGATCCAGATCGAGGCAAAGGGCAAGAAAGTTGACGCCAAGAGCATTCTCATGCTGATGAGCATGGGGCTTGTCAAGGGCACGGAGCTCACCATCATCGCCGAGGGCGAGGACGAGGCAGCAGCCGTGAAGGAGCTCGCAGATCTCGTCAACTCGAAGTTCGGCGAAGAGTAATCGGATAACTACGGGACGCCCCGAGGTTTTGCAGTACACTGTTTGCCTCGCGGCGTTTTTTCATAGGAATAGGGAGGGTGTTAGATATGGCGGAAACAATCCGTGGAAAAGGCGTCATCTCCGGGATCGCCGTCGGCAAGGTCATGCTCGCAGGGCAGAACCTCGACGGCTATCTTGCAGCCTATAAGCCCGGCTCCGTCGCAGAGGAGCAGAGCAAGGCGGAGGCGGCACTCGTCGCCGTCACCGAGACTCTGCTCGCGACCATCGAGCGTCTGCGCAAAGAGGAGCAGGCGGAGCAGGCAGCCATCCTCGAGGCACATCGCATGATGGTACAGGACCCGATGATGGCGGAGAACATCAAGGCAAAGATCGATGCATCGGGCAGCGCACCGCAGGGCATCCTCGACGCGGCGAACGAGCAGGCACAGCTCTTCGAACAGATGGAGGACGAGTACTTCGCCGCGCGCGCGATCGACCTGCGCGATGTGGGCAAGCGCATCGCCAAGTACGTTCTCGGCGTCAAGGAGCCTGAGATCGGCGCGGGTCAGGTCATCCTCTGCGGCGAGGAGATCGAGCCGTCCGTTGTGGCGGGGATGCCCACGGAGCAGATTGCGGGCGTCATCCTCGGCTCGGGCAGTGCAACGAGCCACGTTGTCATCATCGCAAAGGCACGTGCGATTCCGACGGTGCTCGGCATCGGCGACAAGATCAACCTCATCCAGGACGGCGACGAGCTCATCCTCGACGGCAGCCGCGGCGACATCATCATCCGTCCGACCGAAACGGAGCGCGCACTCTATCAGGGCAAGATCGAGGAGCAGAAGAAGCTCGCGGCGCACTACGCGGCACTCAAGGATCTCCCGGCTGTGACGAAGGACGGCGTGCGCATCGAGCTGACGGCGAACATCGGCACGCATATGGACGTGGACAACGCGCTCACATACGGCGCGGAGGGCGTCGGCCTCTTCCGCTCCGAGTTCGTCTTTATGGGCTCCACGACAATCCCAAGCGAGGAAGACCAGTTCAAGGCATATCGCGCCGCTGTCGAGAAATGCGGCGGCCACATCTGCGTCATCCGCACGATGGACATCGGCGGCGACAAGCCCCTGCCCTACCTCAACATCGACCCCGAGGAGAATCCGTTCCTCGGCTACCGCGCACTGCGCATCAGCCTCGACCGTCATGACCTCTTCCTCCCACAGATCAAGGCGATCCTGCGCGCAGGACTCTACGGCAAGGCGGCGATGATGGTGCCGATGGTCATCAGCGTCAGCGAGATCCAGCGCGTACTGAAGCTCGTCGAGCAGGCAAAGGTCGAGCTCGCCCACGAGGGCAAGGAGTACTCCGACGACGTGCAGATCGGCATCATGGTCGAGACGCCCGCCGCCGCTGTTGTCTCCCCACTCCTCTCCCAGTACGTCGACTTCTTCAGCATCGGCACGAACGACCTCATCCAGTACACGCTCGCGGTCGACCGCGGCAACGCACAGATCGCGAACCTCTACAACCCGTTCAATCCCGCCGTCCTCCGCCTCATCCAGCGCACGATCCAGAGCGCGCGCGAGCGCGGCATCTGGGCGGGCATGTGCGGCGAGATGGCGAGCGACCCGTACGCCGCCGTCATCCTCCTCGGCATGGGCATCACGGAGCTCTCCATGAGTGCGCCGAGCATCCCGCGTGTCAAGGAAATGATCCGCTCCGTCACCTCGACGCAGGCAAAGGAACTCCTCGCCGATGTCATGAAGATGGAGCACGGCGTCGAGATCCGCGCATACCTGCACAAGATGCTCGAGGGCTCGGACGCAAGCACGGGGATCTGATTGTTGCTACAGTCACAGACATCTGCGCACATATAGCTCATACTGTAGGCGTGTGTTATATTTGATATGAAAAGACTCCTGCTGCGCCTCGGTGCAGCAGGAAATTTTCATTTGGAGAGCGCGATGAAACTATCCATCGACACCGACGCCTGTGTCTCCTGCGGCATGTGCGCGGAGCGGCTGCCCGACGTCTTCCGCATCGACCGCGTGGCACGCGCTGCGGTTATCGTGCGCCAGCCGCGGCCCGCCGAACAGGACGATGCCATCGAGGCGGCGGAGGACTGCCCTGCGGGCGCGATTGTTTTAAGGAAGCACTGATAAAACCAGCGTTTCCCTATCTTTTTTTCGTGGAAAATACGTGAGAATGTGCTACAATAGAGAAGGGTTTTCGACTGTCGTTTCTGTTTCGGGGGGAATCTGCAATGACGGAATTGAAGTTGGAGCCGTTCGGCACAATGCCGGGCGGGGATCGGATCGATCTCTACACGCTGACGAATGAGCACGGCACACGGGTCGCGATCACGACCTACGGCGCGCGCCTCGTGAAATTCGAGCGACTCGTGCACGGCGCGCCGCTCGACATCGTGCTCGGCTATGAGACGGGCGAGGACTATGTTGCCGACACCGCCTCGATGGGTGCCATTGTTGGACGACACGCGAACCGCATTGCGGGCGGGCGCGTCACGATCGCAGGGCGCCCCTATCAGCTCGAGCTGAACTCGGGCTCACACAAGCAGAACCACATCCACGGCGGCACAAAGGGGCTGCACTATCACCTCTGGACGGCGGAGATCGTGGACGGCGGCGTAGAGTTCACCGCGATCAGTCCCGACGGCGAGGGTGGCTACCCCGGCAATTTCGAGGCAAAGGTCGCCTACCGCCTCACGGATGACGACGCACTCCACATCTCCTATCGTGCTGTCAGTGACGCGGACACGATCTGCAACCTCACGAACCACACCTACTTCAACCTCGAGGGTTGGGCGGCGGAGAGCGTGCTCGATCACGAGGCGGAGATCTACGCGGACGAGTTCACGTGGGCGGATGCGGAGTCCCTGCCCGACGGGCGCATCCTCACGGTGTTCGGCACGCCGATGGACTTCACGACGCCGCACCGCATCGGCGAACGCATCGACGCGGACTACGACCAGCTGCAGATGGCGGGTGGCTATGACCACAACTGGGTGCTGCGCGGCGACATTGCACCCGAGCCGTATTCGCATCTGAAGAAGGCGGCGCGCGTGACCTCTGCGAAGACGGGGCTTGCCCTCTCCTGCTACACGACGCAGGTCGGCATGCAGTTCTACACCGGCAACGCCCTCGCGAAGAAGCCACTCATCGGCAAAGGCGGCAGGCAGTTCCCACGGCGCGGCGGCTTCTGCCTCGAGACGCAGTTCTTCCCGAATGCGCCCGCGAATCCGGCATTCCCCCAGCCCGAACTGCGCATGGATGAGGTCTGGGAAGCGGAGACCGTCTACAAACTCGATAATTTATGAGGAAGGAAAAGGGTGTTATGCGAAGCTAACGACTTCGTATAATTCCCTTTTCTATCTTTATGATCACATCTCATCTATAGCAGATACTTATAACAAGTCAATTTTTTCAATTACTCATTTATATAAAACAGCTAGACTTTTCTATCAAAGAAGCGTAAGATAGGAGTTATAAAGACTTCTGCTCACAAAAATTAAGGGAGGATTGACTAAATGAATATTCATGAGTACCAGTCCAAGCAGGTTCTGCGGGAGTTCGGTGTCAACGTACCGAACGGTCTGCCGGCGTTCACCGTCGACGAGGCTGTTGCAAACGCGGAGAAGCTTGGCTCCCCCGTCATCGTCGTCAAGGCACAGATCCACGCGGGCGGCCGCGGCAAGGCAGGCGGCGTCAAGATCGCAAAGAATAAAGAGGAAGTCCGCACCTACGCGCAGGAGCTTCTCGGCAAGACCCTCGTCACGCATCAGACCGGCCCCGAGGGCAAGGTCGTCGGACGCCTCCTCATCGAGGAAGGCTCGAAGATCAAGAAGGAATTCTACCTCTCCTTCGTCGTTGACCGTCAGACGGCAAGCATCGTCATGATGGGCTCCGAGGAGGGCGGCGTCGAGATCGAGAAGGTCGCGGCGGAGACCCCCGAGAAGATCATCAAGGAGTACATCGACCCCGTCATCGGACTCGCACCGTTCCAGGCGACGCGCATGGCCTACGCCATCAACATCCCAGGACCTGCAGTCCGCAAGGCAGCGGCGCTCATGCAGGGACTCTATGAGGCATTCATCGGCAAGGACTGCTCGCAGGTCGAGATCAACCCGCTCGTCGTCACCGAGGACGACGATGTCATCGCGCTCGACGCGAAGCTGAACTTCGACGACAGCGCGCTCTTCCGCCACCCCGACATTGCGGAGCTGCGCGATGAGACGGAGGAGGATCCGAAGGAGCGTGAGGCTGCGGCTGCGGGGCTGAACTATGTCAACCTCGGCGGCGATGTCGCGTGCATGGTCAACGGCGCAGGGCTTGCGATGGCAACCGTTGACATCATCAAGCACTACGGCGGCGAGCCCGCAAACTTCCTCGATGTCGGCGGCGACTCCGAGCCCGAGAAGATTGCAAAGGCGTTCAGCATCATGCTCGAGGGCGGCCAGGCAAAGGGCATCTTCGTCAACATCTTCGGCGGCATCAACCGCTGCGACAACATTGCAAACGGCATCATCGAGGCGGCAAAGATCATCTCCACGGATGGGAAATCCCTCCCCGTTCCCGTCGTCGTGCGCCTCGAGGGCACGAAGGTCGAAGAGGGTCGCGAGATCCTGAAGAACACGCCGATCGCCAACGTCTTCCCCGCGCCCACGATGGAAGGCGGCGCAGAGCAGATCGTCAAACTCGTTGCGGCGGCAAAAGCCTGATCGAAAGGGAGGTCATACAATGTCAGTTCTGATTGATAAAGATACCAAGGTCATCGTACAGGGCATCACGGGCAAGGCTGCCATGTTCCACACGAAGCAGATGCTCGACTACGGCACGAAGATTGTCGGCGGCGTCACCCCCGGCAAGGCGGGTCAGACCGTCGAGGGCGTGCCCGTATTCAACACCGTTGCGGACGCTGTGAAGGCAACGGGCGCAACCGCCTCTGTCGTCTACGTCCCCGCGCGCTTTGCGGCGGACTCCATTCTTGAGGCGGTCGACGCAGAGCTCGATCTCGTCGTCTGCATCACCGAGCACATCCCCGTGCTCGACATGGTGAAGGTGCGCCGCTATATGCAGGGCAAAAAGACGCGCCTCGTCGGCCCCAACTGCCCCGGACTCCTCACCTCCGGTCAGTCGAAGCTCGGCATCACGCCCGGCACGGTCAGCAAGCCCGGCCACGTCGGACTCATCTCGCGCTCCGGAACACTCACCTATGAGGCGGCATTCCAGCTCACGAACGCGGGCATCGGCCAGACGACCACCGTCGGTATCGGCGGCGACCCCGTCAAGGGCACGGACTTCATCGACGCGCTCCAGCTCTTCAAGGACGACCCCGACACCTACGCCGTCCTCATCATCGGCGAGATTGGCGGCACGGCGGAGGAAGACGCTGCAAAGTGGATTCAGGAGAACATGAAGGATAAGCCGGTCTCCGCATTCATTGCGGGTCGTCAGGCGCCTCCGGGCAAGCGCATGGGTCACGCAGGCGCGATCATCTCCGGCGGCAAGGGCACGGCAGCGGATAAGGTCGCGGCCCTCAACGCTGCTGGCATCCCCGTCGCCGACACCGTCGCCCATATCGGCGAGACCATGGTCAAGCTCCTCAAGGAAAAGGGACTCTACGACAAGTGCCACACCTGCTGAGGCGAATTTCATAACACATCAGACGCTCCTGCGTATGCGGGAGCGTTTTTTTGTGTGCAAAAGAGAATTTCGGTACTTTTTCTATAAGAAGGACGTTTGAACCTGTTATATATGACAGTTACAAAAATTCAAAGAATATGTTAGAGTAAGATTGATATACAACGGATTCTGTTTGAAAGGATATGGAAGGTATGAACGGCAGCAGATGTGTACACACACTCTTTGCATCCCTTCTTACACTCACGCTCCTGCTTCTCGGCGGCAGTCCTGCGGCGGATGCCGCCGGAAGCCGGCTGCTCGGCACGACGACCGTCACGGCAAACGATCTGCTCGCAAAGCCCTTGCCGCCTCGTGGGCAGGCTTTGTCTACGGTGTCATCGACGGAAAGGGATAACCATTCATGAAAAGGAGGCACATTATGACAATCTCACTCAAAAAAACGCTCGGTGCAGCGCTTGCCGCGTTTGCACTTACCGCAGCCCCCGCCGCAGCCGCGCCAAGCCCCGAGGCACAGCTGCAGATGATCGCGGAGGCAGAACCGCTGTGGAAGGATGAGTTCGTCGCGCGCTGGGACGAGGGGCAGACACCGTATCCCTACCTCATGCGCTTCAACCGCCGTCTGACGCACATCGCCGTCACCGACCTCGACCACAACGGCAGACTTGAGCTGCTCGTACGCCATGCGATGACGCTGATGGATATATCCGGCCCCCATGCGGCGGGTGTTGTGGATATCCCGATCGATATCAGCCTGTCCGCCTACGAGATCTCTGCGGACGGACGGCTCGAACGCCTCCGCACAGAGAACGGCTACGATTGGCCCGATCTGATGAACCTCCACCCCCTCAGTGAGGTTGACGAGCACGGCACGCGCTGGCATCATGTCCGCACCGTGACCGTCTCCCGGGGCAGCTGCTTCACGGACAACGATCCTTCTTACACCTATACAGCGTCCTATCAGCGCGTCGCCCTCGACCATGGAACGCTGCGCTGTCAGCTGCTCGCCGTGGAAAAAGGCAGCTATCGGGACGTGGACAGCCCCTCCACCTGCAGGAAAATCCACGTCTCCGCCAGTGTCTTTGACGGCGATCCCGCCCATACGAATATGAGTGGACGGCAATTTCAGCAGACATATCTGTATCAGACCTTTGACGAGTCACTCCTGCCGCCAAGCTCCATCCGCTGGGTGAGCGGCGACGAACTCAACCGCGACCCGCGCGAGGCACTTTCCTCCTCATGGCGCGGATTCGCCTACGGCGCATTGCGCGAGGCAAGGGGGTGAATGCCATGAAAAAACTCTTTTGCGCGGCACTTGCCGCCCTCGTACTCACCGCAGGCTCTGTGGCAGCCGAGCCGTTTGCGCCCGCGCCCGATGCCGAAGCGCAGCTCGATGTCATGGCGGCATCGGGTGTGATCCAGGAGGAGATCAACACCCTCTATCACACATGGGACGGCATCCTAAAGAGCGGCATGGCGAAGCGCAGTCACTACACGTTCTATGCCGCCGTCACCGACCTCAACCACAACGGACGACTCGAGCTCCTCATCAGCAGCCATTTCCTGAACAGAGATCCACTCTACTATGCAGGGGACAGCATCTCAGAGGAGCAGAAAAAGGGTCTCCAATACCTCTGCAACAACTATCCGAGCGAGGTCTACGGCGAGGCATACGAGATCAGCGTGGACGGATCGACGCTCGAGCCGTACGCCATCAATCATGCGAACACGCAGTTCCCCGACCTCACGCGTCTCCACATCCGAGGGAGAAAGACGGATGGACACTACATCTACATGGTCGATACGCAGCGCATGCCGCGCAACAAAAGCTGGACGAGCGCAACGGATCGCTACGACATCGTATACGATGCCCAGATTCTCTGGGCCGACGTCGACCTTGGCGTCGGAACGAACGCCCATGCGGAAGGGACTGCAAGTGTCCATGGGGAGCAGGTCGAGCCGTTCTACACCTCCATGAACCTCCTCTATCTGAACAAGGACGTCGACCCCTACGGCATCGAAGCCGAGAAGTTCCAGCGCGAACGACTCGATAGAGGCGGACGCCGCATCAACTTCGTCGACTGGCAGGCACTCGACAAGGATGCACGCACCGCCCTCGCCTCCTCGTGGTACGGCTGGTCGTACGAAAGCGAGGAATAATCACGACATACAAAAACAGCGATTTGCAAAGGCGTGCAAATCGCTGTTTTTGTATATCTCACATCTCCTCTGCCCGCGCGATTCGGTGCAGGAGAACACGGGCGCATTCTGCCGCGCGCACAAAATCTGCCCTTGTCAAAACAAGCAGAACATAGTCCTCGCTGTTCATATCCAGTGCGGCAAGGACATGATCCTCCCACGGCGCATTCACCGCCTTGCTCCAGGCAGGAATCCCATCCATTTCGCCGAGCAGATCCGCATCGACAGCAAGTCCCATATCCGCCGCCAGGGCCTCTACGGCAGCGACGAAGTCCTCCTTCTCGCTCTTCCAGTCAAGCCCCACTGCCCTGCCGCTGCGCACCAGTTTTTTGCAAAGTGCCTCCCATGCGGCGTCAATGCCCTTTGCCCCCGATGCTTGTAACTTTTTCCGCAGCCGCTTCCCATCTGCGACATCCACGCACAGAATATTGGCAAGCGCAGCGAATGTGTCCGCAATCGCTTTTGGATCGTCTTCGGTCGGCTCATATTCCGCGACATCGGGGAGCACTCTTTTTTGCACAAAGGCCTTCATGATCTGCGCCGCATCGTCATACGAAAGTCCCGCGCGACAGTATCTTTTTCCCTCCATTTCCAACAGCAAATTCACCTGATCGGCAGTCGCCCCGCTGATTGCCTTCATCGACGTGCAGCCCTCGACCGCCTGCGGCGGGCAGATCTCCACAAACATATTGTATCCGTCCCGCATGGACTTCAATTCGTTCTCGGTCCCCACAATATGAAAGCCGTGACGGTTCATCGAACTGCACTTCAGGCACCAGTCTTCATAGGTGCTGAACATCTTTGCCTGAATCCAATGATATAAGCGCATCAGCGGAATCCTCCCCATATATTCGATGCCGTTACCTTACGATATTTCAGCGGGTGGGTCAAGCACAAGGATACACGAACATCATTTATTTTTGATAAATCCTCTTATAACAATTGATTTCACTTCTCAACTGCGTTATAATAAGGTCAGAATCCAACAGGGGAGTTTTCCCCTCTCTCATATGTTCACAACTAGGAGGTATGTCCAATGAATCAGCAGCAGCTCAAACGCATGACCGAGGACAAAGGCTTTATCGCCGCACTTGACCAGAGCGGCGGCTCCACGCCGAAGGCACTCAAGGCGTACGGCGTCGACGAGAGCGCCTATCACGGCGAGGAGGAGATGTTCACGCGCGTCCACGAGATGCGCACCCGCATCATCAAGAGCCCCTCGTTCGACAAGAGCCGTATCCTCGCGGCAATCCTCTTTGAGAACACGATGGATCGCAAGATCGACAGCCTCTTTTCCGCTGATTTCCTCTGGAATCAGAAGGGCATCGTCCCCATCCTCAAGGTCGACAAGGGACTTGCCGACGAGAAGGACGGCGTTCAGCTCATGAAGCCCATCCCGGGACTCGACGAGCTGCTTGACCGCGCGAACGAGCGTCACATCTTCGGCACAAAGATGCGCTCCGTCATCAAACAGGCGAACCCCGACGGCATCCGTGCCATCATCGACCAGCAATTCGAGGTCGGAATGCAGATCGTCCGCAAGGGGCTCGTCCCCATCCTCGAACCCGAGGTCGACATCCACTGCCCCGACAAAGCAAAGGCAGAGGAGATCATGCTCGGCTGCATGAAGGAGCACCTCGCAAAGCTGCCCGCCGATGCCAAGATCATGTTCAAGGTCACCATCCCGACCGTCGACAACCTCTACGCAGAGATCATGAAGGACAGCCACGTCGTCCGTGTCGTCGCCCTTAGCGGCGGCTACACCATGGACGATGCGAACGAAAAACTCGCCCGCAACCACGGGCTCATCGCCAGCTTCTCCCGCGCCCTCGCGCAGGATCTGCGCTTCTCGCAGAGCGACGATGAATTCAACGCCGTCCTCAAGAAGGCAATCGACAGCATCTATCAGGCATCCATCACCTGATGCCAGCCTGACAGTGCCGTCCTTTCCCCTATATTCTCACGAACAATCCCCCGCCAATTGTGGCGGGGGATTTGTTGTTAAAAATATTCTTCATCATCCCAGAATGCCATCAAAGGCTCATAAAATATTCCTCGTCAATTTCATAACTATTGACTGGATAGAGGCCTATGTTATACTCTGCTAATTTTTGCACCAGTTCTTCTCCATCGATCAAGTCTATTTGTTGTTTTCCGGGACTAACCGCCTCATCTCTCGCCGCCTTAGAAAAGGTGCCTGTTGTAATGAAGATACCTTTTTCAATATCCGTAGTCAATGATCCACGAAAGTCTCGAATATCTGCTGCTCCTACAACACCTTTATATCGCTTGCACTGAAACGCCACATTAAATGTGAGAACGCCATTGACTTTCAACTTTCCATTCCCATCAATGCCCCCATCCCCCGATTTCTTCGTCACAGTGACTTGAGAAAATCCACATTCTCGCAAGAGCCGTTGCGCTAATTTTTCAAATCCATAGGGGTTCATCTCCATGAGAATACCCGAAAGACGCCGTTCCCATGATTGTCTCTCATCCGGAACCTCTGCTATTGTCAGCCCCTGTTCATTCGTATTGTCAGCGAAGTCATTTCTGTTGGGGGAAAGCTGTTGCCGCACAGTACGGATAATTTCATTTTTATCAATTTCTACCTGTTCCACCATTTTCTGATACTGAGGAGCAATTGACCATACGCCCCGAGCACTATTTTCGATCAACCCATATTTTTTCAAATATGTTCGCGCCCATTTTGCACGATATTCGAGCTCTGTCTCATTTCCAGTCTCTTTGTGGGGTTCATCAACTATTTCATCCGATAACCCCAACTGTCTGATAATCTCTGCATCAATCTCACTGTTGGTACCTGAGCCTCCTAATTGAACGAGAGCGTACCATGTTGGTTCTATCAACAGTCGATAATCAGGGCATTTCGTCTGCTTCTTCTTGCGCGTCATATTCGATAATCCACCTCTCAAATCGATATACACTATATTCGACTTACAGAAACAGTTTACCTGCCTTTATGTAGGAGAAATCATTCTCCCACCAAACTGTCTCAGGTTTCATATGAGAGCCATCAGCTTCGATTATAAGAGTTGTTTTCTCTTGCATATCGATCATAAATCGTCTAATATTGCCATAGCAACAATCAGAAATTAGGTGACGTTTATCAAGACATATAACATTATCGATCTCTTTGCCGGCGCTGGAGGTCTTAGCCTTGGATTCCGACAAACCGGACGGATGAACATCGTCGCGGCGGCAGAGATTAACCCCAACGCAAGAAAGACATACAAACGAAACTTTCATGTAAAACAACTCTATACAGATGTCTGTGCGATTGATTATGCAGAACTAAAAGCATCCGTCGGACAGATTGATATGGTGATCGGAGGACCACCATGTCAGGGGTTTTCCAATGCAAATCGCCAGCATACCAACCTGATCAATATGAACAATCGCCTTGTAAAAGAATACGTTCATGCAATCTGTACGTTGCGACCGACGGCATTCATCATGGAAAACGTCGCGGCACTGCGCTCAGAAGCTCACCGTTTCCTTGTAGACGAATCAGACCTGAGCAACGAGCGTACTATGAGACTGACGCTACGAGATGATTCCCTCGATATACTTCCTGCAAGGGCAGTGTTCAACGGCGCACTGGAATTTATGCGAACGTTTGACAACAATGATTCCTATTTTTGGGTAGAATCGTTCTATAAAACGATCCGAGCACTCTATCGTTTCCGTAAAAATCAAGATAAATTCGATGCCTCGTTACAAAAACATAGCTCGACACTCCTGCCACAGTTAAAACAACTCGGGCAGAGGGAGAAAACGGATGCGGCCTCCGAGCTCCTACAGGAAAAGGATGCCGCCTTCGCAGAGAGACTGCTCACATACATAGCGCAACAAACCGACTTTTCCATGATGATACAAAGCATGGAGGAAGTGCTTCTATTGCAGCATGCGTTCCGAAAATCAAGGGAGCTTGCACAAAATCGCATTCACATCTTTGACTATTGCGAAGAGAAAGGGACTATTGTCGCCCTAGTCAAGTCCTATGCCGTACTTGACTACATCAAAATAATGTTGGATGCTGAGCCGCATAAATATACTTTGTACGAGCACACACTGAATGCGCTACACTATGGCGCACCACAGCGAAGGGAGCGCTTTATCCTCGTCGGATTATCACACAGTTGCCAAGCAGAATATACACCGCCAACAGCGCTCTATCATGAGGGCTTTTATCGGACCGTGCGCGATGCTATCGGCGATCTTCAGGAAATCTCTCCATCTGTTGATGTCGATAGTGATTCCATTAAACTCCCTCCACGGAGCGATGTCTCCGTGCTTGCAAAAAATCTGCGAGGAATGCGTCTTTACAACCATGTAGTAACAGCAACAGGCGATACTGCATTGACACGATTCCGTGCGTTACAGGAAGGTCAGAACTTCCACGATCTCGATTCCTCCCTCAAGACCACATATACCGATACCACGCGCACACAGAATACGATCTACATGCGTCTACGCTATGACGAGCCCTGCGGAACGGTCGTAAACGTCCGGAAATCCATGTGGATTCACCCCACGCTGGATCGTGCAATCTCCATCCGAGAAGCGGCACGGTTGCAGACTTTTCCAGATTCCTTTATCTTTGAAGGGACAAAAGATGCCCAATATCAACAAGTTGGCAATGCTGTTCCTCCATTTTTAGCAAAGGCGATTGCACACAGTCTCCTTGACGTATTGGATCAACTGCCAGATGAATGAAAAATGGGGCGATTCGTCCGCATCGGATGAATCGCCCCATTTTTCATATTGCCTGTGTGGGCACAGAATTTATTTCTTTTGCTTTTTCATATATTTTCTCATATATATGTTTTTCGGGCAAGCAGTCTAGAATGTATACGCCACCAAGGAGATTGAGATACTTTGCAAGCTCTCCGACAACATTTGTATCGATCCGCATCCCGTTGTTGCGCGCATCAATAACGGCAGACAGAAACCCGCGTGTGATCGATGGATTATTCGAAGTATTACGCTCCAAAACGTGCATGATGTAGTCCGCATTTTCGCATATGAACCGCGTCAACTCCCACGGATCATCTCGTCTCTCATCATGAGTTAAGCGGCCAATCCACCAGAGACGAGAAAGCGCATTGCGTGTGAGGGATCGACGTGGCCCGAACCCAAAGAAAAAGTGCTGTGTGATATGAGGTACCGTACATTTTGCATCAACATCCCAGCGATATTTGACGTATTTCCAAAACGGGCCAAGGCAAAGTCCCGCCCACAATCGCTCATCCGATGCCTGCGACTCGGATAGAAACCGGAAGTTTTCATAGATGCGTTTCGCATTCTCCGCGTCTGTCCGAAATCCTTTTTCTGCTGACATATCAAGCACGACATCCTGAACTTCCACAAATTTGCTATCCGTAAAGAGCGGATGTTCCAGCTCCGCCTCCAACTGTTTTGATGACTCTGCCCGAAAGTGCTCTATCCACACTGAAAGATTCGTCTTAATGAGATCGATATTATCGTAGCTCACGAATTGAATTTTCATTCGTCATCCCCTCCGGAGAACCCCGCAAGCATCTTAAAGGCATCTGATACAGGCTCATTGATGAGGCTTTGTGCAAGACGCATCACATCCTGCTCCTCAAATTCTTCTGAAGAAATGTCACAGTCAAATTTTGTTGCAAGTGTTTTGGCTAAAACGCGATACCATAGATTCTCTGCGTTCTCTTCACGCTCCGACACAGATACTCTTTTCAACTCACCAAGGACATAGATGAGAGCTGGCACTATCGTCAGGGAGTTCAGCACTGCTTGAATTTGAGGTGTCTTACTCAGTTGCTTATAACTATAATAGTCATCCATAGGCAACTTAATGACAATCTTTCTGCCAGAGTAGTCCACCATCATGTGCTTACAAGTATCATCGGCATTTCGCGCGATACTGAATATGGACGGCATGTGCTCCAGTTCATCAACATCCTTTGAAATATGTACCGCTACCATCTTTCCGGATGCCATAATGCAGCCAGCCTCGATATCAAAGGAGATACCACGATAGTCCTCATGAAAATCCTCGCTGGAATATCCTTGAATATCCTCAACTGCCACGATAAACGAACAAATTTGAAGCGTCCCATTGAGGTTTTTATCGGAGAGCAGCTCACTAGCTATGACCTCTCCTGTCTGAAATACCTTACGAAAGCCCGTTTGTGCACATTCCATATGATAGACATATTTTGCCTGACCAGATCGGATCAGTTTTTTTAGTGCATCATTTGTTAGCTCTGCGGTGAAGTCAACGCGCAGGTGATATCCTTCTTTGCGGGGTTCAATCACGGCATTGAATTTTCCCGATTGATAATCATCGGAATAGGTGGAAAGAACCGGATAGGGATAGAGCCTATACTTTATTTCCATACCCTTTCACCTCCATCGGGCAGTAGTCATGATAGTCGATTTGAACATCAATCTTTAGCGGTTGCTGTCTTGTAAAGTTGATGTTTTGAATTTTGTTTCCCTCAACCGTCAGATTTGGATGTGTCGCGCAATGTGCTGATAGAATGTTAGCATCATATGCCTGGGATTCTGCGGACATGAATATCTCAATCACGCCATCACAGGCAGAGATCGCCGGTGTAAAGATGATGGTATACTTGCCCTCTTTCCGATCTCGAACCAGATTGCGGATATGGCTTGCCGGGATTGTCGACAGTGCCTGTCTATGTTCTTTGGGAATATCACCACCACCATTACCTGCATGATGTCCGCCTCCATTACCACCCCCATTTCCTGCGCCCTGATCACCACTTCCCCCCTCACCCGGAAACCCAGAAACCGAAATCTCTCCCGTATCATTCGGGTGCTGTGTCTCTGCCGTGTCTTCATCCTGTTCGCCCGACGACGGTGGCTTCACCTCAGTCACACGGGAATCAACATCATGGATGGTATCCATGATACGCTCTTCCTTTTTCTCATTTGCCGCCTCTTCTTCCTGTTTTGCAGACAGATACTCTCCAACAGGGGGATCCAGTTCCTCCTCACTACTGTCATCCCGCATCTCATTCAAGCTCTCACGAATAAACTGAGAGAGTTGCTGCAACAGTTTTTTTGCCTTTCTCTGATTGTCGGCACGCTCCACTTCCCATTCGAGATGTTGCGGATTCTCAAGGGTCCTCAGATACGTGTTGAGTTCCACTCCTTCGATATAGAGCACACCCGCAAATGGAATGATGCCGTTAATATGTCCTTTGTCCTTGATCTTCATCCCAGTCTGCCGAACCATCGCAACCCGACGATGAAACCCGGCTTCGATCATGAGGCGAAGTGTAACCTTTCCACAGGTTTCCGGATCCTCTGTAAACAGCTTTTCAAACGTACACACTTCTGTACGATTGAGTAGCGTCTGATAGTATTCATCTGCGCGTTCACGAAAATAATCCTTATGCGATTCGACCAATCCGTCAAGCGTATCTTTAGAAATCTGAGTGCCATCCACATCCACGACAAGAGTCCCATTGAAAACAGCGTATAAAAACCCATCCAAAATAGATGCCACCATCTGCTCTCGCCAATGTTCATCCCCATTAAATCCAAGGATGAAGATGTCCGTTCCATGTTGCCCCACAGGGCGATGATACTCCGAGTCCAGAGAGATTTGCTCATAGACAGGTGCATTTTTTTCTCCCCCATAGAACCCGATGCCTTGTGTGATTTCCTCGCTTGCGTTTCGGAACGATGTGAGACGCGAAACACCTTGGTAAGCAGACTGATTGGCTGAATCCAAGGTGCTGTAGAACACGGTCCGAAATACCGAGCAGGCAAAAGGGGCATACTTCCCTATACCGAACGAGCCGCCATTGCTCCCGCTTTTGTCCGATGCACCGGACGACTTCGTCAAGTTGCACCACGCGGAGTTATATTCTTCTCGCGCTCCCGTGAGTCCGGTTGTATTGTAGTCACTAATGCGTAAGCAAGTGATTGCGACGTTGTTGGCGACGGAGAGTGCCGTCTCAAAAAAAGACTTTGCCCGATCCGTCGTTTGCCCAGACCAGAACGCCAGCGAACGCTTCAGTGCGTCGTATAACCCCTCGAAATCCGGAATGTCCGAAGGTGCAAGCTGAAAAGCCTTAAATTCGATTTTCGTCGGCTGTCCGCTCTGATCATTGGCATCTAGGGAGTTCTGGCAAATCTCGCGTGCCAGAGATTTCATCGGCGTTCCTTTGAAAGTCTCAACGCCGGAATCCGCGATTCCAAAAATCTGCCCGAAATTATTGGATGGAAAGTTCCATTTGCGCTTCTGCCCCATATCAACCTACGCTTTCTATGATAAGCCTTCAACATCTGCAACAACGACCTTCAACCCATTCATAATCTGTAATCTAGAATTCAATAGATTTCCCATGTCTAACATTGGGGGCACTGCGCCGAAACCACCTTCATACCACAGATCTCTCTGGCCCTACTCCACCGTCCACTCGTTGACGTTCCAGAAGAAGCCGACGCCGTTGTAGCCGAGCATGCGGTTCGGGGTGATGCCATGGACGCGTGCGTTCGTCACGTAGATGAAGTCGAGGTAGCAGATATAGATATAGGGGAGGTCTTTCGTCACTTCTTCCTGAAAGAGCCCGTAGAGGCGCATCCGCTCGGCGGTGTCGGTTGTGCGGCGGGCAGCGAGGAGGTATTCGTCCACGCGTGGGTTTGCGTAGTGGCCGTCATTCCCTCGCCCATTGGTCGAGAACACCTTATAGGTATGTGCATCCGGGTCGATCTCGTTCCCCACGCCGCTGAGGTATGCCATCTGCCCGTCCCAGTCGACCTTTGCGGGGGTCTCCACGGTGCAGTGAATTCCGACCGCGCGCATCTGCGCTGCCACTACGTTGGCGATATCGATGCGGCTGTACTTGTCATTCTTCACGGTGAGGATGAATCCGACCTCCTCTCCGCCGCGTGTGTAGTAACCATCGGCCCCCTTCCTGCAGCCCGCCGCCTCGAGAATCTCCTGTGTCTTCGCAGGATTATAGTCATAGTGCTCTACGTTCGGATTGTTGAAAGAACTGCGCTGCAGGGGGCTGTATGCAGGAATCCCATGCCCGAGCAATGCGTCATTTATGACTGCCGCACGATCAACGGCGTAGGCGATGGCAGGCAGCAGGTCGCGGTTGCGCTGCCAGTAGGGATGGGCGCAGTTAATCAAAATCGCGCCGAAGTTCGCGGTCTTCATCGCGTAGAAACGGTAGCCGTCCTTCCCCTCAAAGGGTGCCGCTGCTCGTGGTGACAGCCGTGCCAGATCCGCCGTCCCATCGGCAAGTGCCTTTGCCTCGGCGGCATCGTCCGCCACGATCTTGACGACAAAGCGATCGATCTTCGGTGCGCCGCGATAGTAGTCCTCATTCTTTACGAGAACGATCTCCTTGCCCGCCTCCCAGCTCTCCATGCGAAAGGGGCCCGTTCCGACGGGGCTGCGAAAGAATCCCGTCGTTGTGAGGTCCTGGCCCTCAAGGAGATGTGCCGGCAGGATCGGCTGCATCATATAGTCGAGGAATGCCGCGTTCGGTGCGGACAGGCGAATGCGCACCGTCCGATCGTCGACCTCCGTGATCTCGCGCACCTCTTCGAAGTTCGGTGCGTGGAGGGAATCGACGAGCGGATTCTTAATCGCCTCGATGGTGAACTTCACATCCGCCGCCCGCAGCGGTTTCCCGTCATGCCAGTGCACGCCCTCGCGCAGGCGAAATACATAGGTGTAGGTCTCGGGATCGTACTCCACCGACGCGGCAAGCGCGGGGACGATGGCATCGTTCTCATCGCGGCGCATCAGCCCGTCGAACAGCAGCTGCCCGATCTCGGCGTACTCACCCACCAGTACATTGATCCCCTCGTAGTCCTTTGTGGCATAGACGAGCTGCCCCCCGTGCGCCTCATCGGCGCGTTCCCCGCCGCAGCCGCCCGCAAGTGCCAGCAGTGCAAACGCCAGGCACAAAAGCAGCAGCTTCTTCATCTCATCCCTCCCTTTATCAAAGCAAATTTATGATTGGTAGAGCTTCGTTATCCCCTTATTGTATTCCTGCTTATTGTCGTGCATTTTTCAAAATTTTTCGCTCCATGCTGTACTGAATCAAGAAGGGGCTGTACGTCGAAACGTTTCAGCTTCGACGTACAGCCCCGCGTTACGCTCGCATACTTACGGCTTTACTCACATCTTCTCCCATGCGGTAAACTCGTAGGCACGCGCTCCTCCACCGATGTCCACATCCTGATGGTAGTAGTCGTAGTAGCCATACTCCTCGAGGTAGTCGCGCACGGCATTGTTGCCCGTATAGACTGTGTACCTGCCGCTCGGCAGCGCACTCTTGAACTCGCTGACCGCAGAGGACGGCGAGCTCGGCTCGTACATCTTGATCGAACTGCCGTCCTTGACGAAGATCGCGAACTTGCCCGCCTTCACATGGTTTTGGAAGTCGCTCTGGCTGATCGTTCCGCTCCACATGGCAAATGTCATAGAGGACATTGCCAGCATCAGCGTAAAGACCAGCGCCATCACCTTTGCTGCCCGTTTCATCGTACATCATCTCCTTTTCACATCAACACAGATAGCTCGGAAAATGAAACTGCGCAGTTCATTTCTCTTATTATATCCGAGAATGATGGAGAATCGTACTGTTATAAATAACAGGTCGCGCAAAAAATTTTTCAAAAACCTGTCATTTATGACAGGTCACAAGCGTTTCTCTTTATGCTAAGATGAAATCAATCGAATTCTCACATTTTTATCTATAGGAATCACCGAACGAAGGAGGACATGATGAAAAAAATACTGTACGCCCTGCTCATGTGCATCCTGCTCGTCCCCGCGCAGCTGTGTGCGGCAGCCAATCTTCCGGAGGAGGAGTTCGCACTCGGCGGCATCCACATCGGCGATACGCGTGCCGAGGTAGAGGAACTCTACGGCAGGGGCAATCGTGTCGCGGACGGCGTAGATGTATGGAACGGCGAGGATGTCGGCATACACGTCATCGACTACGGCGCGTCGCTCAGCGTGACGTACCGCAGCTCGGACAGGGGCTGGCACGTCATCAGTGTGCATCTTGGCGTGAACGACGTAAACGAGTACAACGTGAAGCCGTCCGAGGAGGCGCAGAGCCTTGAGACACCGCGCGGCATCCATCTGGACAGTACGACGGAGGATCTTGAGGAGGCATACGGCTACCTGCCGAAGCCAAAGTGCAGCAACAACGCGCCGCCCGTCTGCGGCTACTTCTACGACGGCGACACAGCGCAGATCGCATTCTACATCTGCGCCGAGCACAGCCCCGGCATCCGCTCCATCTGGCTGCACGAGAAGTAAAGGGGAACAATCATGCATACCAAAACGTTTCTATCCGCCCTCCTGTCCGCCGTCTTGCTCTGCGCGCCTCTCTCGGCGGCAGAAAATGTCCTAAGCGACCGAACGGAGGAGCACACGCGGCCGCCGCAGTCCCTGGAAAACGTGCAGGACAGGGCTGCGCGGGACTGGTCGCGCTCCGTAGAGACCCCTGTCTCGTGGCTCACGGTCGAGGATCATGTCCTGACGGTCTACGACAAGAACGACAGCAAAGCCTACCGCGCCGTCTATCCCGAGATTGCACTCGTGGATGATGACACCTCACCGCTGGCAAAGGCATTGAGAGAGTGGTCTGCGGAGCAGAGCATGGGCGCATGGCACAGCTCGATCCGTACCGCCAGCGAGGAAGCGCGCAGGGACGGGTACGAGCTCCCCTTCTATTACAGCGACATCACGCCGATCTCGCGGTGGGGACGGGTGGATGAGCATCTCGTATCGTTCTTTATGGAGGGGTCATCGTATGTGGGCGGCGCACATCCCATCGCCCATGTCGATGCGTATACCTTTGATCGGAAAACGGGGCGGCAGATCGCGCTCGATGAGATTGTCACGAACCGAACGCTCCTGATCGCCGCCATCGAGGCGGCATTCCAAACGCAGTATCCCGCAGCAGTGGAGCGGGATTTCCCGCACGGTGTCATGGAGGCGCTGCTCATACAACATCCGTCAGAGAAGGGGCTCGCGTCGTTCTGCTGGTACATGGCAGCGGACGGGAGTCTCGTGATCTACTACCCGGACTCCGTGCTCGCTTCCTACGCAGCGGGTGCATTCACCCTCACGATTGCACGGCAGGATGCACCGCGCCTCTTTACGGCGGCGTATCCAATGAACTGACATCGTCGTACAAAAAACAGGTCTTCGAAGCGAGATTTTGCATCAAAGACCTGTTTTGTTATTTTTCAAAAATACGCCGTCAAACTCATCCCGAGCACTCTCTGTCGTGCGCCGCTAAAGGTGCGCCCCATGAAAAGGGGCGTCGAGGGGCGTGCGGGGCGCAGGTCGAATCCCTCGACGGCAAGCGCAACGCCGCGCACGAGGACGATGTCGGCACGCGCCCCCCAGCCGCGGAATCCCGCACGCCCAAAGAAGGTCGGATCGCCGTCCATCGCGTGGTGGAGATAGGTCGCACGCGGCTGATGGTAGTACGAGATCCATGCGCCGTAGTCGCCCGCCTTCTCCACATCGGGCGAGGGGCGCAGACGCAGCGTCGCCACATACCCGTGCCCCTTGTCGTCATAGCGGTCGAGATCGGTGCGCGCGTGCCCGTGCAGATATTCGAATTCGAGGCTGCGGTATCGATCAAACCGATAGCCCGCGAGGAGTTCGAGGATGCGCTGCCGATCGATCCCGTTGTGGAGGGCAAGCGGATTCCTTCTCACCGCCGCCCGCGTGACAGCGGGCAGCTCCGTCTCCATATCGTAGTAGAACGCACCGCCCATCCACTTCGTCCAGTTCCGCTCATAGCCGAGGATGATGCCGCGTTTCCGCTTGTCCCCCGTCGGCGCGACGGTGCGCCCATAGAAGACGGAGGTCATCCCGACGCTCTTGTCGCCGTACCGCCAGCGCACCCCCTCGACACGCTTGTCGAAGACGTTGCCCTCGAACGGGGTGAAGATGAATCTGCCCGCGCGGATCTTCGCACCATGTCCGTTCTCGTGTTCGGCGTAGAGGCGCGAGAGGTAGAGATGTCGATCGTTCTTGTGCGCACCCGCGATCGTGTCCTTGTCATAGCGGCTGTCCTCGAGCATCCCGCCGACGCTCCATCCGCCGCCAAGGTGAACCGTCGGGGCAATGCGGAAACGACGCGTGGAGAGGAACACGTCCCGCTTCTGGTGTACGGAGGGCAGCTCCATGCGTGCCTTGCCGTAGAGCCAGCGGTAGTCGCCCCAGACATCGAGACGCGGCACCTTTTGCGTGCGGTCGGCGGGTGCAGCGGCTGCACTCTCCTGCGCGTCGGCCTCCTCCGCTGCGCGGCGATCTGCATCCTCCGCATGTACGACAGGCGCTTCTGCGGCAGCAGGCATCGCCGCAGCGCAGGAGAGCGGCGCACAGAGGAACGCGAGGGGCAGAACCTGATGAATGTGTCGCATGGGCATCCTCCATTCGAAACAGCATGACACATTCCGTCGCAATTTTATGCTATTCTAGCATGAAAACACGGTTTTCACAACAAATCATAAAATTTTATTCATAATTTACATATATATTTTACATGTTAGGACTTTTTTCACAAGGATTTTTGTTGATAACAGGCGAAATATATATGATTCAATACATAGGAATCGTGCAAGGGAGGTGGGGGAATGGGCAGACTGCAGCGTCTCCCTCTGCTCCTCGCCCTCCTGCCCGCACTGCTCTGTACACTCCTCCTGCATGCCGCCCATGCGGATGCGCTCTCGCTCGCCTACGACCGCAACTACGGTACGGCGTATGTGACCATCCTGCAGAGCACCGCCGATGTGCCGATCGAGGCGCAGGGGTATACGCGAAGACAGCTTGAGCTGTTTCAGGATCGCCGCGTGGACGCGGCCGAGGTCTATGATTTTCAGGCAGAACAGTTCCTGCGCGGGGCGGCAGAGGAGCTCTACTGGTACCCGCATTACACAGCAACGGTGGTGCTCGCCGTACGCACGGATCCCCGTATCCCCGTCCACGGATGGGCGGATCTCAGGGAGGGCGTCACGATCGCCATGCCCGAGCAGTCGCCGGAGCGTGAGATCTTCTTTCTGGCACTGACGCAGGGGCTCTCCGCCAATCGCGATACGGCGTTTGCGCACCTCGCACAGATGAAGGCGGAGGGGCGGCTGCGCTTTTACGCGATGCACCGCGGAACGTGGGGCATTCTTGCCAATGCGGGTGCAAACGATGTCTACGTCCTCTTTGCCCATGAGGCGGAACGCCTCATTCGACGCGGTGCACAGCTGCGGATCGTCGTGCCCGCCGAGGGGACGATCACACTGACAAAGGGTGTGCTCTCACGTGCCCCCATCACATTCTCAGAGACGCTCCCAAAGGAGCTGGATGCCGCAGGTTATCCGCCGCTCCCCCCGTCTGCCCCAACGGTCCACGCAATGCCGCCTGATTTCCCGCACGTCCTCCGCACGGTGAACACGCGCTATCATGCACAGATCATGGAGCGACCTGCGTTCATGCCTGCAGAGGCGCACGAGAGATTTATGGTTCTCGTGCTGATGCTGCCGCTCACGGTCATCTGGGGCGCGTACATTTACCGCCGTGTGCTCCATCACGGGGCGCGCCGTGCCGTTGTCCTCCTCATCGCCATGCTGCTCCTCTGGGAGCTGACGCGTATGGCGAAGATCCTCACGTTCGTACACGACAGCACATTGGAGCGCACGCTCTGGTACCTCTTCTACATGTTCCGTGCGGGGCTCTCGGTCGCACTCCTCTGGATCGCGTGGAGCGCGGACGAGGACGCGATCAACCACAGGATGCCGCCGTGGCTGAAGGCGGTGTTCGGCCTCAATCTCCTGCTCGCCGCACTCATCCTCTGCAACGACTTCCACCAGCAGTTCTTCGTGTTCACATGGGACAACATTCTGCAGGAGTGGCAGGAGGCTCTCGCATGGGGCGCGTATGTCTACTGGACGCTCTGGTTCGGCGAGATCCTCGCGGCGCTCCTCCTCCTCCTCGAAAAGGCAAAACAGCAGCAGGTGCTGCGCCCCATGATGATGCTCCCGTTTGTCTTCTTCGTGCTCTTTATCGCGTACTCCATCGCCTATCAGTATGTGGCGTGGGTGCAGTGGCCGGAGCTGACGGCATTGACGGCGCTCTTCTTCCTCGCACTCCTTGAGATCTGTCTGCACACGGGGCTCATGCCGTCGAACCGCCTGCACGAGGCATTCTTTACGCACGCACGGCTCGCGATGCGGCTTGTGAATGCGGAGGGGGCTCCCGTCTTTGCCTCGGCGCTGCAGTGGGATGAATCCGGACGCGATACACGCACCTCGCGCATGGAGATCCACGGCGGTGCTCTCCTCTGGCAGGAGGATCTGCGGCTCCTGCATGAGCGGCAGCGGCAGCTCGCCCTCGCGTGCGATGCACTGGAGCGTTCCCATTCCCTCCTGCGTGCAGAGCACACAATCCGTAGAAAACTGCTCGCCCTGACGCTCCGGCGAAAGCTCTCCGAGGAATTGGAGGCGATCCTTGCCGCCAAACGTCCGCTTCTGCGCCGCTTTCGCGAGGAGCTGATGGAAACGCAGGACGAGGAGAAGATCGTGCGTCTCATCCGACGGCTCAATCTGCTCTCCTCCTATCTGAAGAAGCGCTGCGTACTCTTCCTCAAGGGGCAGGAGGACGGTACGGTCCGCACCGACGAGCTCGCGATGGCAGTCTCGGAGACCTGCACCTACCTGCGTCCCCTCGGACTGCGCGTCGGTGTGGAATGGACGCAGACGGAGCTGCTGTACACGGAGACGGCGCTCGCACTCTTCGATGCGTTTGCAGAGTTCCTGACGCGCGCGGCCGCTGCGGGGATGGAGCGCATCTTCTGCCGCTTCACGGACGACACGCTGACCTTCCTGCTGGAAGACGCCGACTGGATCGCGCCGTGGGCTGCGGCATGGCAGGAGGAACACGGTACAGCCGTCACCACAGAGGATCGCGGTTATGCGCACACGCTGACCATCCATCCCACCGCGGCGGCGGGGAAGAGAACCGGCGGCAAAGCCGCATACGCTGCAGAGGATGCCCGCAGTACACAGGACGAGGGTCGGAGGGATGCGCCATGGAACGGCTGACCACATACAGCTATGGGGAGATTCTCATCCTTGTACTGCTTGCGAGCCTTGTCCTCATCGCCCAGAGTGCCGCGCTCTGTTGGGCGCTCGCCCATCTCCCGCGCCGCCGGATCCGCTACCTGCTGCCGGAGGCGGCGGCACTCTCCGTCGTTCTCCTCACAACGCTGCTGCTCGGCGGTGCATGGAAGCTCTTCTTTGCAGAGCTGCCGCCGATTGGCTGGCTCGCAGCGGAGCGGTGGACAGCGGGGCTCCTCTCCCTCGTCGTCGGGCTCACTGCCTGCGAGCGCAGACTGCTTCCTGCGCTCCTGCTCGCATTTGCGGGTCTCTGCTCGCTGCCGATGATGGACGCCTTCCTCCCGATGAGTGCCGCGCTCGTCCTTCTGCTGCTCGGCGTACGGCTCGTACTGCTTGCTGCACGTGCACGTGCACGCAGGACACGCGAGGTGACGGTTTCCTCCATCCGTGCAGGACTCGACCTCCTGCCCGAGGGAATCCTCTTTGCCCGTGAGGATCACGCTGCGGTACTCGTCAACATCACCATGCTGCGCTTCATGGAGCGCCTCTTCGGGCGCCAGTATCGGAATGCAGCGGTGTTCTGGCAGGCTCTCACGGCGTTTGACGCGCCCGCTGTCGCAGAGAAACGGCAGCGCGAGGGTGCCGTGCTCCTGCGCTTTACCGCAGGCGATGTGTGGCTCGTGCAGCGCGTGCAGCTGCTGGGTGCGCTCCCTGGCTGGCAGCTGACAGCCTCCTGCGTTACGGAGCTGGACGCCGTCACGCAGGAACTCAGAGAGAAGAATGAGGAGCTCAGCACTACGCTCAGCGCCCAGAAGGAGCTCCTTCAAAATCTCGAGCGTACGGAGCGCAGCCGAACGCTGCAGGAGATCACCTCACGCGTGCACGATATCCTCGGGCAGCGGATCAGTATGCTCCAGCAGCTGCTTGCAAGCTCTGCACCAAAGGATGCGCTCCGTACGATTGTCCGCATCGACAGCCTCTTGGAGTCCGTTCCGCTCGAGCAGGAGCCCCATCCCGCAACCCTGCTTGCCGATATGACGGACACCTACCGACGGCTCGGCATACGGCTCACGGTCACAGGCAGCCTGCCGCACAATCTGCGGCGCGCACGCGCCTTTGCCGCCATTACGCGCGAGGCACTCAGCAACGCGGTCTGCCACGGGCGTGCGAATGCGGTCACGATCACGCTCGACGAGCGGCGGCTGCACATCCGTGACAACGGCATCGGCTGCACAGAGCTGCACCCCGGCGGCGGACTGTCGGGGATGATGCACCGTGTGAACGAGCTTGGCGGACGGCTCACCATTACCCATACACCACATTTTGAAATAGATGCACGGATAGGGGAGAACACAGGATGATCAAAATTCTGCTCGTGGACGATCAAAAAATTCTGCTCGAAGGACTGGAGCAGATCTTCACCCCCCTCGACGACATGGAGGTGGTCGGCAGCCTCCTCCTCTCAGAGCTCGTGGAGGAGGCGTGCGCACGCCTTACACCCGATCTCGTCCTCATGGACATCTGCATGGAGGGGCGCACGAGCGGCATACAGATCTGCGCGCATCTCAAAGCACGGTTCCCAGAGCTGCGTGTGATCCTCATGACAGGCATGCAGGAGATCGCCTTTCTCGCGCGGGCAAAGACAGCGGGCGCGGACAGCTTCATCTACAAGGAGGCATCGGGCGAGGAGTTCGCCGCCTGCATCCGCACGACGATGGAGGGCGCGCACATCTATCCCGACGTGTGTGCCGACTCCACCTTCGGTGGTACTAAGGCACCGCTGACGAACCGCGAGCTCGACATCCTCCGCTGCATCTGCCGCAGTATGTCCTATGACGAAATCGCCGCTGCGCTCGGAATCACCAAGCGAACGGTCAACTTCCACGTCGGCAACATGCTCGTCAAGACGGGCTACAAGAGCATCGTCGGGCTCGCCGTCGAGGCAACGGAGAAGGGCTATACGGACAGTGCCCAATAGAGGTGCCGCACGAAGGTGTTTCAGGCTCCGTGCAGCACCTTTCTTGCGGCTTTTTTCAAAATTTTTCGTCCGACCTGTTATTTATGACAGTACGCTTTTTCTCATGGTATGTTACAATAGAGAAGAACTTTCAGAACACTCACGTTTATCCGGAATAGGAGGAAGATTTATGGGCCTCATCCAAGCTGCCGTCGGCTCGGTCGGCGGCGTCCTCGCTGATCAGTGGAAGGAATTCTTCTACTGCGACAGCCTCGACAAGGACACGCTCGTCGCAAAGGGACAGAAGCGCGTCAGTGGGCGCAGCTCGAATACGAGTGCAACGGACAACATCATCAGCAATGGCTCCGGCATCGCCGTGAACGATGGGCAGTGCATGATCATCGTCGAGCAGGGCAAGGTCGTCGAGATCTGTGCCGAGCCTGGCGCGTTCACGTACGACAGCTCCACCGAGCCGACCGTCTTCGGCGGCGATCTCGCGAGCGACCTCGTGTCCGTGTTGAAGAACATCGGCAAGCGTTTCACATTCGGCGGCGACGCACCGAAGGATCAGCGCATCTACTATTTCAACACAAAGGAGATCATGGGCAACAAGTACGGGACGGCGCAGTCCATCCAGTTCGAGACCATGATCGGCCAATACATGCTGAACGTCAACATCCGCTGCTTCGGTGAGTACAGCTACCGCATCACGAACCCGATCCTCTTCTATACGAACGTCTGCGGCAACATTGCGGACGTGTATGAGCGCAGCGAGATCGACTCACAGCTGAAAAGCGAGCTGCTGACCGCGCTGCAGCCCGCGTTCGGGCGCATCGCCGCGAAGGGCATCCGCTACACCCAGCTGATCAACTATACGAAGGATATCCGCAACGAGCTCGCCGACGAACTGTCCGACGACTGGGGCAAGCGGCGCGGCATTGAGATCGTCTCCTTTGGTGTGTCAAGCGTCAAGGCGGACGAAGAGGACGAAAAACGCATCAAGGAGATCCAAGACAGCGCGATCATGAGCGATCCGAATCTGCGCGCCGGTCGTCTCGCGGGCGCGACGGCAGATGCCATGCGTACTGCCGCCGGCAACGAGGCGGGCATGGGCGGTGCATTTGGCTTCATGGGTATGGGAATGGCAGGCAACGCAGGTGCCGGTGCGATGGGCGCATTCGGTCCACAGGGCGGCACGCCTCCGCAGGGCAATCCGCTCGCAGGAGGCGCCGCAGTCGGCGGCATGGCAGCGGGCGGCGCGGCAGGATGGGCGTGCCCCTGCGGACATACGGGCAACACGGGCAAGTTCTGCGCCGAGTGCGGCAAACCACAGCCCGCCCCTGTGAATACATGGAGCTGCCCCTGCGGACACACGGGCAATACCGGGAAGTTCTGCGCCGAGTGCGGCAAACCGCAGCCCTCTGCCGAGGGGTGGTCCTGCTCCTGCGGCACAATGAATCAGGGCAGGTTCTGCGCGAACTGCGGCAAGCCGAAACCGGCGGACGCACCGCTCTATGCGTGCGACAAGTGCGGCTGGAAGCCCGACGATCCCACCCACCCGCCGAAGTTCTGCCCGCAGTGCGGCGACGTGTTTGACGAGAACGACAAGCAGTAAATCTTTCTTTTAGAAGAGAGGTGACTGATATGGCAGACACAAGCGTCAGCTACAAATGCCCCAACTGCGGCGCGCCCCTCTCCTTCCTCCCGGGACACGACCACATAACCTGCGAGTACTGCAACACCGAGCTCGACGTTGCAACCGTCGAAAATCTCTTTCAAAAAGCGCAGGAAAAGGCAGCGCTTGCCGCTGAGGCGAAGGAATCGAAGTGGAACACCGATGGCGCGGGCAGCGAATGGGACAGTGCCGAGGCAGAGACAATGAAGGTGCAGACCTGCTCCTCCTGCGGCGCGGAGCTCGTCTCCGACGGCAACACGATGGCGACCGAGTGCGCCTACTGCGGCAGCCCGAACATGATCCCAAGCCAGTTCGGAGGAATGCTGCGCCCCGACTACGTCATTCCGTTCAAAAAGACGAAGCAGGACGCCATCGCCGCCCTCAAAGAGTTCTACAGCGAGGGTCTCAGGAAATACATCCTCCCGAGCACGTTCACATCCGAGAACCGCATCAAGGAAATCCAGTCCATGTACGTCCCCTTCTGGCTGTTCGACTCAAAGGTACGCGCGAGCGCGACCTTCCGCGCCGAGAACGACAGCGTGCACGAGACCTCGGACGAGATCATCACCGAGACCAGTCACTACAGCTGCGAGCGCAGCGGCTCCATGGCGTTTGAGCGCATCCCCGTCGACGGCAGCGAGCGCATGGACGATCAGTACATGGAGAGCATCGAGCCGTTCGACTACACGGAGCTCGTCCCCTTCTCCGCCGCCTACTTCACGGGGCACATCGCGGACAAATACGACGTGGATGCCGAGGCGAGTGTCCCACGTGCCGACAAACGCGTCAATGAGAGCGCGATCGGTGTTCTTGAGAGCACCGTCAAGGGCTACGATCGCTGCTCCCTCGACGGCGAGGCAACCGTCATCAAGGAGGACGGCACCGTCAGCTACGCGATGGCACCCGTCTGGATCCTCACGACGAAATATCACGAGAAGCCCTACACCTTTATGATGAACGGACAGACCGGCAAGGTCGTCGGCTCCGTCCCCATCGACCGGGCGAAGGTGCTGCTCTACTCCGTCATTCTCGCCATCGTCAGTATCCCCATTTTCTACTACCTCGCGAAATTCGTTCTGTCGGACTGAGGAGGTGCAGCGATGTTTACAAAAAACAAAAAGCGCCTCAGTGCACTCCTTGCATTCCTCCTGCTCCTCTGCTTTACCTCTATCACTCTCGCCGTGTCGAAACAGGCGCCGCCGCCGAAGGCGCAGACACAGGAACAGGGCATCGGCGCGGATCGCGTCATCGACGAGGCGGATATTCTCACAGACAGTGAGGAAAAGGAACTTGATGCGAAAATTGCCACAATCGAGCAGTCGCACAAGGTACGCATCCTGATCGGTACGATGAAGAGTACGGACGGCACGCCGCTCGGCAAGATCGCGAACAACGTGGTCGACCAGATCCCCGCCGACAACGGCACCATTGTCCTCCTCCTCTCGATGAAGGAGCGCGACTGGTACATCTCCACCGACAACAAGATGCGTGCGCGCATCACCGACGGCAAGGGCGTGGACTACCTTGCGGGCGAATTTCTCCCCGATCTGAAGGAGAACAAATACGACGCTGCATTCACCACATTTGCAGCGACCACGGACGAGATGCTGACCTACTACGAGAAGGAAGGCGAGCCGTACGATCCAGCGAATGCCTTTAACCTCATGGCATTCGGCATCGCCCTCGCGTGTGCGCTCATCCTCGGCGGCACCATCTACTATGTGCTGTACGAGTACGAGAGCAACGTCACCTTTGCAGCGGAGGCGGATGCCTACCTGAACCACGACAGCTTCCGGCTCACGCAGGACGAGGACAACTTTCTCTATACCACCGTCACACGTCGGACTAAGGAAAAGAAGGAATCCTCCTCCTCCGGCTCCAATGTCAGCACCTCCAGCAGCGACAGCAGCCACGGCGGCGGCGGTGGAAAGTTTTAGGAGGCAACACTATGGCAGATACAAGTGTCAGCTACAAATGTCCCAAATGCGGTGCCCCCCTCACCTTCCTCCCGGGGCACAACCATGTGACCTGTGAGTTCTGCGATGCCAAGATCAGCATTGCAGAGATGGATGCCCTCTATGCACAGAAAGAGGAGCAGGCGGCACAGGCGGCAGAGAAGGCAGAGGAAAAAGAAGCACAGTGGAACACCGAGAATGCAGGCAGCGCATGGGACGGCGCCGAGACGGCGCACATGATGATCCAGACCTGCTCCTCCTGCGGTGCGGAGCTCGTCTCCGACGGCAACACCATGGCGACCCAGTGCGCCTACTGCGGCAGCCCGAACATGATCCCGCGCCGCTTCGACGGTATGCTGCGCCCCGACTATGTCATTCCATTTAAGAAGACGAAGGAGGATGCCATCGCCGCACTCAAGGAATTCTATAAGGGGAAAAAACTGCTCCCGAAGGCGTTCCGCGACGAGAACCGCATCAAGGAGATCCAGTCCATGTATGTCCCCTTCTGGCTCTTCGACGCGCAGGTAAGCGCCAGCATGGACTTCAGCGCGGAAACGAGGAGTCGGCGCGATACGGCGGACGAGATCATCACCGAGACCAGCCACTACCGCTGTGAGCGCAGCGGCGAGATGACGTTCCGCGGCATCCCCGTCGACGCGAGCAAACGCCTGGACGACAAGTACATGGACAGCATCGAGCCGTTCGACTACAGCGAGCTCCGCCCGTTCTCCGCTGCGTATTTCACGGGACACCTCGCCGACAAATTCGATGTCGATGTCAAGGAATCCCTGCCGCGCGCCGACACGCGCCTCACGGCGAGCGTCATCCACGCGCTGAGCAAAACCGTCAGCGGCTACGACAGCACCGCCCCGAGCGGCAGCTCGAAGATCCGAAAGCAGTCGGGCGATGTCCGCTACGCCATGATGCCCGTCTGGATCCTCACCACGAACTATCAGGGCAAGCCCTACACCTTCATGATGAACGGACAGACCGGCAAATTCGTTGGTGCGGATCTGCCCAAGGATACATTCAAGGAGTACGTCTACCCGCTCATCCCGTCCGCCCTCGTCTTCGCCGTCCTCTTCTGGCTCGGCCGGCTCATGTTTAACTTGTAGGAGGTGCGGCACATGATGAACGAAATGAAATATGGACGCAGCACGCTCCTCGCCCTGCTCCTCCTCTGCCTCAGCATCTTCGTCCTCGCCGTCCCCAAGGCGGCAGATGCGGCGGGCATCGGAAACGCACGCGTCATCGACGAGATGAACCTCCTCTCTGACGCCGAGGTGCAAAAACTCGATGCGCAGCTCGCGGCAGTGGAACGGACACACCGCATCCGCATCCTCGCGGCAATCGTCGGTGATTGGAAAGACAAGCCGCTGAAGCCGCTCGCAGAGAACATCATCAAGACCATTGCCCCCGGCGGTGAGCACGGCGCAGTCCTGCTCCTCCTCTCGCCCGAAAATAAGACCTACTACGTCGCCACCGATGCAAGGCTCGCTACGCGCATCACCGACGAGGGCATTGAGCACCTCACGGAGAAATTCCTGCCCGCCTTCGAGAGCAAGAAATACGCCGATATGTTCACGGCATTTGGTCAAGTCGCGGGCGAAATGCTCACCTACTACGAGAAGGAGGGCAAGCCCTTCACCTCGGGCGGCGCACTCAGTGCCGTTGCACGTGCCGTCGCAGCTGGCGGAACACAGACAGGGGATGCGGGACTGGGCACTGTGCGCGTGGTCGACGAGTCCGACCTCATCACCGATGCCGAGGAGCAGGCACTCGACGCGAAGCTCGCCGCGTATGAACAGGCGCACGGCATTCGCATCCTCATCGGCACGGTCAAGAACACGCACAAACAGGTGCTCGGCAAGGTTGCCAATGCCGTCGTCGACCGCATCGCGGACGGCGGTGCAAACGGCACCATCGTCCTCCTTCTCGCACCGAAGGAGCGCGACTTCTACATCTCCACCGACAACAAGATGCGCGTGCGCATTACCGACGACGACGGCATCGAACACCTCGCGGGGCAGTTCGTCCCCTCCCTGAAGGAGAACAAATACGCCGAGGGATTCACCGCATTTGCCGCCGCTGTGGATGAGATGGTGACATACTACGAGAAGGAAGGCAAACCATTCAATCCCGATGCCTTCCTGCTCACCATCGTCACCCTCGTCGGTGCGCTGATCCCTGCTGCCATCGTTTACTGGTTCATCCTTGCCAATCTCTCGGACAGCATGTTCAGTGTCCGAAGTGCCCACGAGGCAGACGACTACGTCGAGCGCGGCAGCTTCCGCCTCACACACCGAGAGGACGTCTTCCTCCGTACCACAGAGTCCCGTGAGACGAAGCACAAGGAGACATCATCATCCTCCTCGGGTTCCTACATCTCCACCTCCAGCCGCGACGAAAGCCACGGCGGCGGCGGCGGGAAATACTAAAGGAGTGATTATCATGAAAACACGATTCCTCAGCCTTCTCTGCACCGCCCTCTTTGCCGCAGGCATCCTCCTCGGCGCGGCGACAGCATCTGCCCACGGCATGACCTATTGGGAAGCGACACTTGTGCTGGATGATACGGCTACGGGCGGGGAGACGAGGCTGGAAGCGGGCAAAGCCACTCTCGGCGATGCTCGCAGGGCTATCGTCCGCGCAGGACTTGCGGATGACTACCAGAAGAAAGACTCCTCAGGCGACGGCATGTGCTTCGTCACCTATACCTTCAACGGTGCCGAGCCCTTCGTCTTCCGCGCTGTCACAGGAGCGAAGGACACGCGCGACGCCGATGCGCTGACCGTGACGAGCTACGATATCATGGGACAGAGCGTCCGCACCCTCGGCGGACTCCGTGTCGGAAAGAGCTACGAGGACATCGAAGAGATGTACGGCGAACCCTCCTCTGTCGACACGAGCGATGACGGACTCACCGCCTGCACCTATTCATTTGATGACAAAGCAGCCGAGCTCACCTTCGACATCGACGGCGCAGGGATCATTCAGGCGATCAAGTTCCGCACCGAGATCTGAGATTCTTCCCTCTGCTGTATAAAACAGGGCAGACCGTGAAATCTTCCTTCACGATCCGCCCTTTTGTTATGTATAAATATTTTATCCGCGCTGATTCAAGTCTTTCTGCTCCATCTCCGTTATCCCCGTAAGAGCCGTAATGTCTTCCCTCTGCCAGTCATCGCATTCATCGTAAAAGTATTCATCCTTCCGCTTCTTGAAGATACGAAACGGCTCCTCCTCTGAGTTGTCATAGATGTGGCAAATATCACTTACGGCAATGATCTCTGGAACGAGAGCCATTGCGCGATCATAGCGCGCATAGATCTTCTCCTTGGGAACATCGTGCCCGCCCGATGCCACGCGCGCTTTTACACGATAGACATTGATAATCGGGTCTATGGTCAGAACATAGTAACAGCGAATAAAATAGCCCATTTCCCGCGCACGTTTCAAAAGGTTCAAATTACGCGACGTGGAAAGTACGGTCTCAAAACAGAACTCTCTCTTGTCAGAAAGACATGCCTCTCGCTGCCGTTCGGCAGTCTGCGCCGCTTCAAGATCATCACACTTGAGGTTTTTCTTAATCTCATCCGCGTTGATATAATCCATCTGAGGAGGACGCAGAATTTCTGTAAACGTGCTCTTGCCCGATCCGTTCGGCCCCGCAAAAACGATGATTTCAGGCTTCTTCTGCACGTTTTCCATCACATTCTGCTCGTATAGGCACACGCTGCCCATCGCTCCTGATCTCATAGAGTGTCTTCGTCTTGCGGTCGTAAACAACACTCGACACGCCTCTTGCCTTGTTCTTCGCCAGTGCAATACGCACCGCCGCGCGAGCCCCCTGCACAACCATATCATCCGTCATCTCCGTTGTCGCCATCGTGCAGCCTCCTTCGGTATCTTTCTTTCACTATATCATATTTTGATTGAAAACACACGGGGGACTATCACAGCGCAATTATTTCCCTTATAATAGAACTACATCAACTGACAGGAGAACGCCCATGATCTACACAGCACACTACAATTCCCCGCTCGGCGGGATTACGCTCACAAGTGACGGCATCGCACTCACGGGGCTGTACTTCGATGGGGAGAGGGATTTCCCCGATCTTTCGGCAGCGCACAAAAAAGACCTCCCCGTATTCGGAGAGGCCATGCGTTGGCTCGATCTATATTTCGCCGGCAAGGAGCCGGACTTCAGCCCTGCGCTCAATCCCACAGGCACGGCGTTTCAGATGTCGGTATGGGCAATCCTGCAGACTATCCCATTCGGAGAAACGACGACCTATGGCGCGATCGCACGCCGCCTCGAAGAAGAAACGAAAAAGCGAATGTCGGCACAGGCGGTCGGCGGCGCGGTCGGGCGCAATCCGATCTCCATCCTCATCCCATGTCACCGTGTGATCGGTGCGGACGGCAGCCTCACGGGCTATGCGGGCGGACTCGATAAGAAGGAGTATTTGCTGCGGACGGAGGGTTTTTATTCATAATGTCCTTTGCAGGAAAGAATTTCCAATCCATTTGGGACAATGCGATAGATCAGTCGATTCTTTTCGTCAATTCTTCTGCTCCAAAACCCACCGAGCTCACCCTTGAGCGGTTCCGGTTTTCCAACGCCGTCAAACGGATGTCGCTCCACATCCTTGAGCAGGAGATTGATCCGTTTCAGCGTCTTCCTGTCCTCTGACTGCCAGCCGATATAATCCTCCCACGCCTCATCCGACCATGTCTTATTCACCGTCTGCTACCTCAATCAAGTCATGCTGCACGCCCCGGCCGGCATTGAGCTGGGCAATTCCCCGACGCAGGTGTGCCATATTGCTTTCCGAGTAGAACGGATCCGGTTCCGCAGAGAGTTCAAATGGGATTTTGCGATCTCGTGCGACGCGCTTCGCAAAAATCAGAAATGCGGTGGAAATAGGCAACCCGATCTCGTCACAAACTTCATGCAGACGCATCGACAAATCATCATCCATACGCACCATAACATCCTGCGCCATCTGTATCACTTCCTATCATATATCCGCCAAATGCTGCATTCATTATACCACAAAAATTCTCCCCCACACAAGAAAACGCAGCCCTCGCACGAAGCTGCGTTTTTCGTTTACAATATGCGAAGTGCTGTTTTTACTTCTTCGCTTCGTTTGGCGTGTGCGCGGTGTTTGCCGCCTTCGCCTGTTGCGCAATGGCCTCACAGACGCAGCCGCCTGCGGGCGCGACCGCGCCGCGCTTGCGTGCCTTGTGCTCTGCGTAGCGGCGCTTCCCCTCCTCGAACGCGGCACGCGCCTCCTCGGTATCGAGCATGAGCGGCGGCACGGACTTCGGCCGTGCGTTGCGGTCGAGTGCGACCATGGTGAAGTATGCCGAGAGGCCGAGCTGCGGATCGCCGCCGTCGTCCAGATCCTCGACGATGACGTTGACGGCGACCTCCATCGAGCTGTGCCCGACATAGACGATGTCTGCCGTCACAACGACAAGGTCGCCGATGCGGATGGGCAGGTGGAACTCCAGCTCGTCCACGCGTGCCGTCACGACGTTCGACCGTGCATACCGCCGCGCCGCCGCGTACGCCGCCGAATCCATCAACTTCATAATCTCGCCGCCATGCACATTCCCGTTCGGGTTCGCCTGACTGGGCATCATAACCTCGCTGATAACGATGCGACTGTCCTTCATCTTGCATTCTTTCATTTATATGCCCCCATCAAAATATTTTTTCAGAGCCTTCACTTTACCATACTTTGCTGAAAATAATCCGTTGCATCGGATACATTCCCTTGACAGCCGCATACGCGCAGATGATATAATCCTGCTTAGGCAAAGGGAATGGGGCGCAGTTGCCCCCAAGGGGAGGGATCTCTATGTATTTGGAAACGATCACATCGCCCGCCGACATCAAGAGCTATACGGTGGCACAGCGCACGATGCTCGCGCAGGAGATGCGCGACGCACTCCTAAAGCGTGCAAGCATTCACGGCGGGCATTTCGGTCCGGACTTCGGCATCATCGAGGCGGTCATCGCACTGCACACGGTCTTTGACTCGCCTACGGACAAGATCATCTATGACGTATCACACCAGTGCTACCCGCACAAGATGCTGACGGGGCGCGTGGAGGCGTACATCAACGAGGCGCAGTACGACGAGGTGTCGGGCTATACGAATCCGGAGGAAAGCCCGCACGACTTCTTCAACGTCGGCCACACGTCGACCTCGATCAGTCTCGCCTCGGGGCTTGCAAAGGCGCGGGATCTCGCGGGGCGCAGGGAGAACATCATCGCCCTCATCGGCGACGGCTCCATGTCGGGCGGCGAGGCACTTGAGGGGCTGAACGTTGTCGGTGAGATGGAGACGAACTTCATCATTGTATTCAACGACAACGGGCATTCCATCGCAGAGAACCACGGCGGGATGTACCGCACGTTCAAGGAGCTGCGCGAGACAAACGGCACAGCGGAGGACAACCTCTTCCGCGCGATGGGACTCGACTACCGCTATGTGGCGGACGGCAACGACTGCGAGGCACTGATTGCGGCGTTCTCTGCGGTCAAGAACAGTACAAAGCCCGTCGTTGTGCATATCGTCACGCAGAAGGGCAAGGGATACCAGTTCGCCGAGGAGGATCCAGAGACGTGGCACTATCGTATGCCATTCGACATCGAGACGGGTGCGCTGAAGCATCCGTACACCGACCCGTATCAGGAGGCGACCAAGGACTTCCTCAAAGAGCAGGCAAAGACGAATCCGAACTTCGTCTTTCTCGCGGCCGGCACGATGGGCGGCATTGGACTCTCACCCAAGGATCGCGCGGAACTTGGCAATCAGTACGTCGACGTGGGCATCGCCGAGGAGCACGCGGTCGCGATGGCATCGGGACTTGCACGCGGCGGCGCACGTCCGATCTTCGGCACGTACAGCACATTCTTCCAGCGCGTCTACGATCAGATGGCGCAGGATGTCGCGGTCAACAACAGCCCCGCCGTCTTTCTCTCCGTCGGCGCGTCCATCTACTATATGAACGATGTGACGCACCTCGGCTTCTTCGACATCCCCATCTTTGCGAACATCCCGAACCTCGTCTTCCTCGCACCCGCGAGCCTCGACGAATACATGGCCGTGCTGCGCTGGTCGGTGGAGCAGACGCGCCATCCCGTCATGATCCGCATGCCGGTCGGCGGCTATGAGGAAAGCCCCTACCCCGTGCGCACAGACTACAGCGACCTCAACAAGTATCAGGTCGTGCAGGAGGGCGCAGATGTCGCCCTCATCGGTGCGGGCAACTTTGCCGCGCTTGCGGGCGCTGCCGCCGCACAGCTTGAGGCAGAGGGGATCAAGGCAACCGTCATCAATCCGATCTTTCTCTCGGGTCTCGACACCGCCCTCCTTGACCGCCTCAAGGAAAAGCACCGCCTCATCCTCACGCTCGAGGACGGCATCCTCGACGGCGGATTCGGACAGAAGATCGCCGCGTACTACGGCATGGACACGCAGATCCGTGTCCGTAACTACGGGCTCTCAAAGGAGTTCCACGACCGCTACAGTGCATCCGAACTCGCACGGGAGTATCACCTCACTGCCGAACAGATCGTAGCAGATACGCTCTTTGCATTGAAAGGATAATCTATGAAAAACGTTCTCATCGTCTCAGGACATCCCGACCTCGCAAGCGACTCATTCGCGAACAAGATCATCCTTGCCGATCTGGCGGAGCAGCTGCCAAGCGCTGTCATCGACGACCTCAGTGCGCTCTATCCGGACTACCGCATCGACGTTCCGGCGGAGCAGGACAAACTCCGGAATGCGGACGTCATCGTTCTGCAGTTCCCGATCTTCTGGTACAGCATGCCGGCACTGCTCGCAAAGTGGATGGAGGATGTCTTCGTGCGCGGCTTCTCGCACGGCTCGCAGGGCAAGGCACTCGTGGGCAAGAAACTCGTGCTGTCCTTTACCACGGGCGCACCTGAGAGCGCGTATGACGCGGCATTCCCCGTGGATGCGCTGACGGGGCGCTTTGTTCAGACGGCAGGGCTCACGGGCATGATCTACGAGGGCTATGTCTACACGGGCGGTGTCTCCTACGCCGACCGCACCGATCCCGCGCGCGCCGCCGATATGACAGCCGTGTCGCACACGCATGCAAAACGCCTCGCTGAAAAGATTGCCTCCCTGATGTAGTTTCGCTGTTTTACAGACCTCGGAGCCACGCGCTCCGAGGTTTTTGTCTGCCTATGTGCGGAACGTTTTGAATTTTATCGGCGTTTTCTTAGAATTTATGCTATAATAGAGTGCAGATATTAGCATATGTCAATGGAGGGCTTTTCCCTTGTATCTTGAAAACATCAACGCGCCCAGAGACTTGCGGGGCTATACGGCGGAGCAGCGCCGCATCCTTGCGCAGGAGATGCGCGAGGCGCTCATCGAGCGCACGAGCCTCGTCGGCGGGCACATCGGGCCGAACCTTGGGATCATCGAAGCGACCATCGCACTCCACACGGTCTTTGATTCGCCGCGCGACAAGATCATCTTCGATGTCTCCCACCAGTGCTATCCACACAAGATGCTCACGGGGCGCGCTGGCGCATACACGCGCGCAGCAGAGTACAACGACGTCTCCGGCTTTACGAACCCGGACGAGAGCGCACACGACATCTTCAACATTGGGCACACCTCAACCTCGATCAGTCTCGCCTCTGGACTTGCAAAGGCGCGTGACCTCGCGGGCGGCACGGAGAACATCATCGCCATCATCGGCGACGGCTCCATGTCGGGCGGCGAGGCGCTCGAGGGACTGAACGTCGTTGGCGAGATGGGCACGAACTGCATCATCGTATTCAATGACAACGATCAATCCATCTCCGAGAACCACGGAGGTATGTACCGCAAATTCAAAGAACTGCGCGAGACAAACGGTCAGGCGGAGGACAACCTCTTCCGCGCGATGGGACTCCGCTACCGCTACGTCGCAGACGGCAACGACGCGGAGGCGCTGATCCGCGTATTCTCCGAGGAAAAGGACAGTACAAGCCCCGTCGTCATCCACATCCACACAACAAAGGGCAAGGGACTCTCCTTCGCCGAGAACGATCCCGAGGGTTGGCACCGCCATGCCCCCTTCCACCTTGAGACCGGCATAGCAAAGAAGGCAGCCTCGTCCGAGCCATACGCCGCCGCAACCGTGGACTTTGTCCTCGAGACGGCGCGGAAAAATCCGAACTTCATCTACCTCTCAGCGGGCATCGTCGGGGGCATCAACCTCAGCCCTGCTCAGCGAGCGGAGCTTGGGAGCCAGTATGTCGACGTCGGCATTGCCGAGGAGCACGCCGTCGCGATGGCGTCGGGGCTTGCACGCGCGGGCGCGCGTCCGATCTTCGGCACGTACAGCACATTCTTCCAGCGCACCTACGATCAGATGGCGCAGGATGTCGCGATCAACCGCAGTCCTGCCGTCTTTCTCGCGACAGGCACATCGCTCTACCGCTCCACCGACGTGACCCACCTTGGCTTCTACGACATCTCCATTTTCTCGAACATCCCGAACCTCGTCTACCTCGCGCCGACGAGCGTCGCCGAGCACATTGCCGTCCTACGCTGGGCAGTGGAGCAGCGGGAGCACCCCGTCATGATCCGCATGCCCTTCTCTGGCTACGAGGAGAGCCCCTATCCCGTGCGCACGGACTACAGAGATCTGAACAAATCTATCGTCGTCACAGAGGGCAGGGATGTCGCCCTCATCGGCGTCGGCAACTTCGCCGCGCTCGCCTCCGAGGCGGCAGAGGAACTCGCACACGAGGGCATTCACGCAGCCGTCATCAATCCGCTTTATCTCTCGGGACTCGACGAGCAGCTGCTCGACTCACTAAAGGAAAAGCACAGCCTCATCCTCACACTCGAGGACGGCATCCTCGCGGGTGGCTTCGGGCAGAAAGTCGCCGCATTCTACGCCCGTACGGGCGGCGTGCGCGTGCGGAACTACGGTCTGCCAAAGAAGTTCTTCAATCGCTATACCCCTGCGGCACTCGCACGTGAGTACCACCTCACCGCCACGCAGATCGCAGCGGATGTCCTGCGGGAACTTGCGTGAGAGCTTGGTGAAAAAAGGGCTTGCATTTTTCACGCGCGCGCGCTATAATGTCCCTTGTCAGTCACGGGGACGTAGCTCAGCTGGGAGAGCACCAGGTTCGCAATCTGGGGGTCGAGAGTTCAATCCTCTTCGTCTCCACCATTTTTGACCATATACGGAGGAATCCATTCGGATATCCTCCTTTTTTTGATATGGAGGTGCGTGATGTTCCACAAAATGCGCCGCAAGGTACAGCAGCTTTCACCAGAGGAGACGGAGGCTGTGCTTATGCGCGGAACGGCAGGCGTACTCGCCCTCACGGGTGACAAGGCATTCCCATACGCCGTGCCCATCAGCTACGTCTATGACGGCGAGCACATCTACTTCCACAGTGCGCTCGAGGGGCATAAGATCGACGCCATCCAGCGGAATCCGAACGCATCCTTCGCCGTGATCGATCAGGATGAGGTCATCCCCGAGAAATACACGACTGCATACCGCAGCGTTATTGTCTTCGGCAGCATCCGCACCATCGAGGACGAGGAGGAAAAGCGTATTGCCGTCCGCAAGCTCGCCCTCAAATACGCGCCCGACAATACTGAGCAGCAGCATAACGAGATGATCGACCGTACATGGGAGCGGTTCTGTATGCTTGAGATGAGCATCGCACATATGACGGGCAAAGAAGGACGTGTCCTCACAGAGAAAAGATAATACAACGACAAAAACGGTCACGCAATATGCGTGACCGTTTTTTGACGGAGCAACAACATCTATCCCTCGACGTTCAGCACGATCAGCTTCTCCTCGGTGAGTTCGCGGATGGCATAGGCAGGACCCTCGCGGCCGATGCCGCTGTCCTTGACGCCGCCGTAGGGCATGTTGTCCATGCGGAAGGTCGCACCGTCGCCGATGACGACGCCGCCGACATCGAGGTGCTCGGCGCAGTAGTTCGCGACTGCAAGCGAGCGCGTAAAGACGCCCGCCTGCAGGCCGTAGCGCGTATCGTTGACCATGCGTACGGCATCCTCGATTGTGTCGTAGGGGATGATGCTGAAGACCGGCGCAAAGGTCTCCTCGGAGACGACCTTCATCGCGGGCGTGACATCCGTGAGCACGGTCGGCTCGTAGAACGCGCCTGTCCGATGTCCGCCCGCGAGGAGGTGCGCACCTGCCGCCGCCGCCTCATCGACCCACGCCTCGATGCGCTCCGCCTCGCGCTCCGAGATCATCGAGCCGATCTGCGTGTGGACATCCATGAGGTCGCCACTCTTGAAATTCTGCGCCGCCTCGACGGCCGCCGCGCAGAACTCCTCGTAAATCGCGCGCGCGACATAGACGCGCTGGCAGGAGATGCAGACCTGTCCCGCGTTCACGAACGCATGGCGCGCGCAGTGCTCGGCGACCCACGCAACGTCTGCCACATCCTCGTGCACGATGTTTGCGGAGTTCGAGCCGAGCTCGAGGGCGATGCGGCGAAAACCGACCGCCTCATGCAGTGTCTTGCCTACGGGGACGCTGCCTGTGAACGAGAACATGCGGATGCGCTCGTCCGCCGTGAGCAGCCTCCCGACCGCACTGCCCGCACCGTAGATGAGGTTGAGGCAGCCCGCAGGCAATCCCGCCTCCTGAAACACCTCGACGAGGAGGGATGCGGTGAGCGGCGTGGCAGAGGCGGGCTTGTAGATGACGGTATTACCCGCTGCGAGCGCAGGACCGATCTTGTGCGCAGCGAGATTCACGGGGAAGTTGAACGGCGTGATGGCGCAGACGACGCCGAGTGGACGGCGGATCGTGAATGCCATGCGGCGCTCGCAGCCCGGTGCGCCCGCCAGAGGCACAGTCTCCCCGCGCAGCCGCTTCGCCTCCTCCGCCGAGAGGATGAGCGTCTGATAGGCGCGGTCGATCTCACCACGTGCGTCGCGGATGGGCTTGCCCGCCTCGGCAGAGAGCGCCTCAGCAAACTCCTCACGCCGCTCCTTCATCAGATTTGCGGCACGCATGATGATCTCATAGCGCTCGTAGGGACTGAGCTGTACCTCATGGAAGGCACGCTCCGCCGCATCCACTGCCGCACGCACATGCTCTGCGCCCGCTGCGGCGATCTCGGCGATCACCTCGCCCGTCGCCTTGTGATAAACGGGAAGTGTTCCCTCGCCCGCGACCCGAACGCCGCCAATGAACATCTCGATGGTCTTCATTATTATCGGTCTCCCTTCGAAAGCTTCATGTTGGCTGTCTTTTTGTTTTCATTATAGGGACACTTCTTCCAAAAATCAAGAAATCACAGGCGTCGTATTTTTACGGATATATAACGCCATCCTTACGCCCTCCTCCATTCGATCTGCTACACTATCATTCGTCGATAACAATTAAGGAAACGCCGATAAATTCAGCCCAATCTGACGGACTTCATTTTGTCGGCGCATCCTTAGAGAACAACGGAGGAACCATGATGAAGAAAACTCTGCGCGCTGCGGCGCTTACCGCGGCAATGACAGCAATGCTCTCCGGTGCGGCGTTCGCCATGCCGACCGTCACTGACGGACAGGAGACCAGTGAGGGCGCAGTCCTCACCTATCCCATCGTCCAAACCGACGCGGCTGACGCACAGCAGCGCATCAACACTGTGATCGAGGACGATGTAAAGGCGTTCATGCAGGAAATCGATATGGCACGCATGGGCAACAAGAAGACCTCTGCCGAGATGAGCTACAAGATCACAAACAGCGGCGACGACCTGCTCAGCCTGAAGACGGAGCAACTCATCTCCGAAGAGGGCGCGGCACACCCGATGTCCTACACGCACGGCTATCTCTTCCGCCTGTCCGACGGCAAGGCGCTCACCCTCGACGACGTGCAGCAAATGTCAGATCGAAAGGATCATGCCGCCCGCTATACGCTGGACGCGCTGAACCACCGCCTCACGGAGCCGAAGAACGGTGCGCCCGAGGGATATAAGCCGCTTGAAGCTGCCCCCAAGGACATCTACATGGATGCCGACGGCCACATCCACGTACTCATTCAGCGCTATGAGGCCGCCTCCTATGCGGCGGGCGTCCTCGACATCGACCTCGACGCATAACACTTCCCAAACCTCCCATTTCCCGTCTGTACCCGCGCGGTGCAGACGGATTTTATTTTGCGAAAGATTTTCATTGACAGCGATCATAAAATGCCGTATTCTCAACATGAATATCATTCCTTTTTAAGAACGTTTCAATGTACTCACAGAAAGGAGCCTACGTTGCCTATCCGCCAACTACTCTCCTCGCCCTTCGCGCTCACCATATTTCTCGTCCTCGCAGCTGTCTGTGCAATATCGGCAGGCAGTGTCTCCGTGCCACCTGCCGATACACTCGCCGTCATCACGGCGAAGCTGGCGGGGAGCGTCCCTGTAGTCGATCCCGCCATCACAGACATCATCTGGTCGCTGCGCGTGCCGCGCGTTCTGCTCGCAATGACAGCGGGAGCGGGACTGGCACTTGCGGGTGTCGTCATGCAGGCGAGTGTGCAGAATCCCCTCGCAGAGCCGTTCATCCTCGGCATTGCCTCGGGCGCATCCGTCGGCGCGACACTCGCGATCCTCATTGGGACGGCGGCAATCCCCTTTGGCGTGCCGGGCTGCGCTTTCCTCGGCGCAATCCTCGCCACACTCGCCGTGCTCATGCTCGCAGGGATGCACCGCCGCGTCTCGACGGTGAAGCTCGTGCTCGCGGGTGCGGCGATCAGCGCACTCTGCGTGGCGGCAACGAATTTCATCGTCTACATGGCGGCGGATGCGGAGGGCATGCAGTCGGCGGCGTTCTGGACGATGGGCTCGCTCGCCGATGCAAAGTGGCACAGCCTCTTCCTGCCCGTCCTCATCGTCACGGGGCTCGTCGTTTACTTCCTCTCACAGCTGCGCACACTCGACGTGCTGCTCCTCGGCGAGGAGCTTGCCGTGACGCTCGGCATCGACGCGAGTGCAAAGCGCCGCCTCTACATGGGTCTGCTCGCCCTCCTCACGGGCGTCCTCGTCGCAACCTGCGGCATCATCGGCTTCGTCGGACTCGTCGTCCCGCATCTCGTGCGCTCCTTCACGGGCGCATCGCATCGCCGACTGCTCCCCGCCGCGCTCCTCGTCGGCGCCATCTTCCTCGTTGTCGCCGACCTCCTCGCGCGCACCCTCCTGCCCGCGGGCGATCTGCCCATCGGCATCATCACCGCACTCATCGGCGCGCCGCTCTTCATGAAGCTGCTCTTCGGCAGCAGCGGGAATTTCGGAGGTTCGCGATGAAACCAATCCACATCGAAAATCTGAAATTCCGCATCGGCGCCAAGGAAATCCTCCACGGCATCACCGCAGACCTCCCGACCGACCGCTTTGTCGCACTGCTCGGGCCGAACGGCTGCGGCAAGTCCACCCTGCTCAAGCATCTCTACCGCGTGCACAGGGTACAGGAGGGGCGCGTCACGATGGACGACACCCCACTCGCAGACATTCCACTGCGCGCGGCGGCGCAGGAGATCGGCGTCATGGGACAGTTCCACGCCGTCGACTTCGATTTCAGCGTCGAGGAGATCGCCCTCATGGGGCGAGCCCCGTACAAGGAGAGCTTTGAGGACGACACGGAGGAGGACTACGCGCTCGTCCGCGACGCACTCGAACGCGTCGGCATGGCGGACGCCGCCGCACGCTCCTTCAATGAACTGTCGGGCGGCGAGCAGCAGCGTGTCATGCTCGCACGTGTGCTCGTACAGGAGCCGCAGCTGCTCATCCTCGACGAGCCGACCAACCATCTCGACATCAAATATCAGCTGCATATACTAGAGCTGGTCAAAGGGCTGAATATCGGCGTGATCGCAGCCCTCCACGACCTCAACCTCGCCGCCATGTATGCCGACCTCATTGTCGTCATGAAGGCGGGGCGCATTGAACGCATCGGAACGCCGAATGAGATCATCACGGCGGAAATGCTCGCACACATCTACGGCGTAAATGCGAATGTGACCTACGACGCTGCGGGGCTGCCACTCGTCGACTACCGTACGGAGCAGCTGCAATGAGCGGCGCACAGCAGAATTCGGGGCGCACCTTGAAACGCATGGGCAACGCCCTGAGGCTCCTGCCCTTTCTCGCGTGCGCTGTACTCGTCCTCGCACTCTCCATGCGAGACGGGCGCGGCACACAGGCGGCAGAGCCAATCACCGAAGGAATCACCTACACGACGGCGGACAGTGAGGGGCGACCGACAGAGTTCACGCTTCCCCGTACGCCTGAGCGCGTGCTCGTCTCCTATCCGGGGGCGACGGAGCTTCTGATCGACCTAGGTCTCACGGATCGCATCATCGGCACGATTGCGCCCTACGGCGCAGAGCCGCCCGCATACGCCGATGCCTATGCCGCGCTCCCGATTCTCGCCGCGCCCTACGTACCGAGCCGCGAGGAGGTCGTCGCTCTGCGTCCCGATCTCATCATCGGCTGGTCGCACCACTTCACGCCTGATGCACTTGGCGATGTGTATGCGTACTTTGATCGCGGCGTCGGCGCCTACATCGTGCCCGCCACCGTGCGCAAGGGACGCCCGACGTTCGAGGAGACGGTCTATCCGTTCATTGCGGATATAGGGCATATCTTCGGCGTGGAAGACCGTGCAAAGGACTATACTGCGGGACTTGAGGCACGTGTTGCCGCTGTCGAGCATCGCACCGAGGCGCGTGGGAGGCGTTTCTCCGCAATGATTTTGCAGTCACACGGGACAAGCCTTTACAGCATGTACGGCCCCGCCTACATCATCGACGACATTGCGCGCAAGGCGGGCGCAGACAACATTGTCGACCGTCAGATGCGTTCGGTTGGCCCTGAGCGCGTCCTCGGCTTTGCGCCCGATGTCATCATCTACGTCAATCCGAAGGACATCTCGGAGGAGGAGGCGCGCGCAGAGCTGCGCGCCGATCCGAACCTCCAGAATATGAAAGCTGTGCGGAAGAACCGCATCATCGTCGTGAATTTCTCCGACGTGAACAATGGGAACGGGCGCTGTATCACGGCGCTTGAGGATATAGCTGCAGGGCTGGATGCCCTCATGGATGAATAGGAAGGGATACAGATGAGAAAAAGGATTTTGAGCGGACTCGTCGCGACTGCGCTGACCGTCGGAACGGGCTATGCGCTCCCCGTGAGCGCCGCAGAGGCAACGGATGATGCGGTGCAGACCTATGTGCTGGACGACATTGTCGTTACGGCAAGCCGCAGCGAGACGGCAATCAGCGACGTACCCGCAGATGTCACGCTGATCTCGGAGGAGCAGATCGAGCGCGGCAACTACAAGAGCGTCTCCGATGCGCTCAAGGGTGCGAACATCAACGTCGTGCAGAAGGGCTTTGCCGCCTATCCCGTCATCAACGGTGACTCGCGCGTCCTCGTCATGGTCGACGGCAAGAAGGTCAACTGGGATCACCTCGTCGTCAGTGGGGACACGAACGCCGTCGATGTGGATCAGATCGCCATCGGCGACGTGGAGCGCATTGAGATCGTACGCGGGCCGAACTCCTCGCTGTACGGTGAACGTGCCATCTCGGGCGTCATCAACATCATCACAAAGCGTCCGACGACGGGAAAACCGTCCGGCAGTTTCAACATGCAGCTTGGCTCGTGGGGCGAAAAGCGTGCGGGGGTGAACGTCAGCGGCGGCGATGAAAAGAACACCATCAAGGTCGGCATCGCGCATGAGCGCCGCAGGAACTTCCAATATAAGAACGCCTATGGCGAAAAGCACACCTTTGAGAACAGTGACATCAACCGCACGGACTACAATGTCGGATTTGACCGCATCCTTGGCAATGACCGCCTGCGCCTCGAGTTCAGTCGCCACGAGGCGGACGACGGCTACGGCGTTCTTTTGAGCAATCCGCGAACCGGTGCATCCATGTATCAAGGACGCACAGACATCGTCGATACGGGCTACGGCATCACTTATATGTTCGGCTCGGAGAAGGAGGGCGAGGGCACATTCCTACGCTTCTATCGGAATGAGTCCACAGCGGACGGCGGCTTTAACTCTCAATATAGTCACGACCTGCGCCGCAACGCCTTCGAGGGGCAGAAGCTCTGGATGCTTGGCGACAAGAATATGCTGATCGGCGGCTTCCTCTGGTCGCAAGAGAAGATCAGTGAAGTCAGCGGCTATGTTCCGATGGACGCCTCTGCTGTTACAAAGGCACTATTCCTTGAGGACGACTGGCAGCTCGGGCGCGGTTACTCGCTGAAGCTCGGCTCGCGCCTCGAACATCACAACGACTTCGGCACGGATGTCACCTCGCACATCAGCCTCAACAAGAAGTTCGACCGCAAAACGCACGCCTATATCTCATGGGGGCAGGCGGTCAACAATCCGTCCCTCAAGATGCGCTATGCAAGAACGCCCTTCTGGATTGGGAATCCTGATCTCAAACAGGAGAAATCCCACACCTTCACCATTGGCGCGGACAGTCAAATCACGCGCAAGTGGAACGTCTCTGCCAGCATCTACTGGAGCAAGCTAAAGAATGCGCTCAACTGGGTGAACGGAACGGGCGGTAATCCGGGTCACTACGAGAACGTCGATACGGAATACCGCCGTGGACTCGAACTCAGCACGCGCTATCGCGCCGACGACCACTGGACAATCCGCACGGCATACAGCTATGCGCATGTCGACTCCACCGATCCCGCCAAGGACTTCCTTCGGACGAATACACGCCCGAACGGCTACAATCTCGGTGTCTCCTACACGCAGGGAAAATGGGATGCGGATCTCGACCTCAACTATGTGACAGGACGCAGCACGGTACACTATACCGACTCTCGCTATCTGACGCTTGATCTCGGCGTAAACTATCATGTGACGAAGGATTTCAAGATCTACTTGAAGGGCGTCAACCTCACCGATGAATCGTATGAATCCATGGGTGCAACACCGTCTATTTGGTCGCCCCTGGGCGGCTATGCGGCACCGAGCCGCCACTTCATCCTTGGTGGAACGTACAATTTCTGATTTCCCCATCGCACACAAAAACGGAGCAGACAAATATCTGCTCCGTTTTCACTTCCTCATAACGAATCTATGTGCTATAATGAACCCAGCGACTGGTGAATGTCGGTTTCCTCCCTTTGTGGGGGTGATGTGCGTGACGCTTTTTGAAAAGCTATCGCTTCTGATTGCGGCGGCAACGCTCGTAGTCAACATCATATTTCTGATGAAGTAACAGAAAAAAGAACCGTACGCGCGGTTCACGTCGGCTCCTCTTTCAAGAACATAAAATTCTGCGGAGAGACCGGCGGATCCAATCACCAGTCGTCCTTTTGTATTCTCATTATATCGATTCACGAAAAAGTTGTCAAGGGAGGTATACGATGGAGAAGATTGCAAGACTCAGAGAAATCCTCACGGAGAGCCGCTGCGCGGTGTTCTTCGGCGGGGCGGGCATGTCGACCGAGTCGGGCATCCCCGACTTTCGCAGCGCTGGCGGCATCTACAGCGAGACGCTGCACAGGGAGTTCGCCCCCGAGCAGATGGCATCGCACAGCTTTCTCATGGCGCACCCCGCCGAGTTCTTCGACTTCTATCGGCGACGCTTCGTCTATCTCTCCGCCGCGCCGAACGCGGGACACTACGCCCTCGCGGAGCTTGAGCGGCAGGGACACCTCGCGGCGGTTGTAACGCAGAACATCGACGGCCTCCATCAGGCAGCGGGCTCCAAGACGGTCTACGAGTTGCACGGCTCGATCCGCCGTGCACACTGCACAGACTGCGGCGCGCATTACGAGCTCGACTACATCCTGCACCATCGCCCCGTGCCGCACTGCTCCTGCGGCGGTATCGTCCGCCCCGATGTCGTATTATATGAAGAGAGTCTCGACAATGCGACCATCGAGGGCGCGATCGCGGCGATCCGCGCGGCGGACACACTCATCATCGGCGGCACCTCGCTCATCGTCTACCCTGCGGCAGGGCTGATCGACTATTTCCGTGGGGCACACCTCGTCCTCATCAACAGGAGCGAGACGCGCGCAGACAGACGTGCCGAGCTCGTCATCCGCGAACCGATCGGGGATGTGCTGCACGAGGCGCTGCCAGAGGAATAAAGGCTTCATTTGGGGCGCCCCTATCGGCTCGCAAGCTCGCCACTTCCCCCGCTTCGGCGGGGGAAGCCAATATACCGTAACCTCAGCCTCCCCCGTTCACAACGGGGGAGGGGGACCGCGTAAGCGGTGGAAGGGGCGCTCCGAGAGCAGCCCTCCTTTTGTTTTTCAACGCACCTTCCCCCGCCTTACACTCTGCAGCAGTATCCCGCCCATGATGAGCACGAGCGCGAGGAACGCCGCGCTGCTCATCTCCTCACCAAGCGTTATGGCAGAGACGACGAGCGAGAGGAGTGGGACGAAGTAGGCGAGGTTCGCCACCATTGCTGCGTTCTGCGCCTCCTGCAGAGCCATCGCCCACCAAAGATAGCCCACGGCATCGATAAAGACGCCGAGCCACAAGAGGCCGAGCCACTGTGTCCACGAGAGAGAGACCCACTCCTCCACGAGCAGTGTCATAGGCAGGGAGCAGACTGCCGTCGTTCCCCATGCCATAATCATCATTACTGTCTGGTCGATGTTCCGCCGCTTGTTCAGCACGCAAAAAAGGCCGTAGCAGAGTGCCGCGAGCAGACAGGCGGCGGCGCCGAGCATTCCATTTCCCTCGGCGCTGCCCTCCCCGCCGAGGGTGAGTACCACCACGCCGGAGAACGAGAGGAGCAGCGCAGCGGCGGTGCGCACCGTGATCCGCTCCCCGAGAAGGAGTGCCGCAAAAAGGACGATCATCATCGGCCAAAGGAAGTTGAGAATGCAGGCCTCCTGCGAGGTCAGCTGCGTCAGACCATAGTAGTAAAGCCCCGAATAGAGGAAAAGCCCGAGGAAGCCCAGCCCCACCATCGCCGCATAGTTGCGTATGTCATAGGTGCGAAACACGCGCCCACCGTCGCGCACCAGCTGCACGCCAAGCAGGAACAGGCTCGCAGCAAACGTGCTCAGAAAGAGCGCCTCATACGTTGGAATCGTCGAGAGGAGACTCTTTACCAGCGCCGCCGTTGTCGACCAGATCACGACCGCACTGACCGCATAGAAATAGACACGTTTCTGCCCCTGCATGACAAGACTCCTTCATCCATCGCCTTTACTTGACCACTGTCCCCTACTTCGCCGCACGCACCTGTTTTCCTGCATACACAAAAAAGAAAGGCTTTCGATTTCTCGAAAGCCTTTTTGTTCAAATGGAGCTGATTATAGGACTTGAACCTACGACCTGCTCATTACGAATGAGCTGCTCTACCAACTGAGCTAAATCAGCATACCGCCTCACAAGCGATAGTGGAATTATACCCGAGGGCGGCGTTCCTGTCAACCCCGCCGGAGAAAAATTTTCATCCTGCGCGCCTCACGGAATCCGCGCATAAAAATCGTCGTTAAAAACCATAACCTCGCGCTTCAGAAGCTTGTCATAAAAGGGCATACTCCCATAGAAGCGCATATTGTAGGCAAGCGCAAACGCGATCTCGCCCGCAGGCATGGAGATGCCCGTCTCCGCCCACGAGCCCGTCGGAGGAATGAACCGCCAATCATCGGCTCCGCCCTTCCCCACGTACATTTGCCGCAGATCCCAATTATAGAAGAAGCGCATTGTCCGCACTTCCTTGATCCTGCCCTTACCGCCGCTGTAAAAGTCGCGCTCATCACCAACGGCGCTGTCCGCCGTAACGACATTCACCGCGATGATGTACTGCGGCGGCTCGTACTTTTGCACAACGAGCGAGGTTCGGTCAACATACCATGCGACTCCCATATGCCCGTCGCACAGGATGAGATTGCGGTCACCGTTCAGATACGTCGGATAGTTTGCAAATGCCACTCCCGAGAGTATAAATACGCAGAGGCCAACCACCAGTGCAAAAAATCGTTTCATCAAGATACCTCCATTCCAGCCCTTCAAAAAGATCGACATGGGACAGACACCTCCCCTACTTCTTGGAATGTGCAATAATCGAGAACATGATCTGAATCGGCGGCTCGTAGAACATCTTCATCAAATCATGATAGCAGCGCTCATCACAGCCCTCCTTCACCGCCTCGTCACCATGCGCGAGGCCGTTGCGGAGTTTGACGACCGTATATTTCTTCGTGCCGAGCCGATATTTCTCAACGGCATCGCAGATGCTGCAGAACGCCTCTCTGTCCTTCCCGAGAAACTGCGCAAAGGCTGCAACAACCGCACTGTCACGCTTGGACTGCTGAGACAGAATCGCCTTTTTGATAAAGGGGATATTGCCGAGCGTCGGATGACGATCGATCTCCGCGAGCGCTCGATGAACATCCAACAAATTCTTGTTGGGACAGAACTTATTCTTGATCTTCTTGAATGCCGCGCTCTCCTTGAACGGCTCGAAGAAGTTGCGCTTCATCTCACGCTCCAGGCTGCTGACAAAGACGAGCGCAGCCAGATCGGGCGTCTTCATCTTCTCGTAGAGGGCGAGCGAGGTTCTGATGTCCTTCTGCGTTGCCGGAGAAAAACTCTCCCAGATATCTGCGAGCCGATGCGCATCCTGGTCAAAGCTGATGTCCTCCGGCATGAAGGTGTAAATTCGCTTCAGAATTGCGTCGATTTTTTCATCGTCCGTTCGCGTATGATCTTCCTGCATATCCTCAATCTGCGCACGCAGCATCTCGTAGTTCTTTTGCAGGGTCTCATAGTCTTTTTTCAACTGATAGTTCTCATGCTCCAGCCCGGCAATCCGATCCTGTAGGAGCGTGTCCTGTTCGTCATCGAAGTGGACAATCGCATTTTTCAGCCACAGGGCGATTTCGGCTTCAAGGGACATTTTTTCTGTCAGTGCCGCCGATAGGACAAACTCGCTCATCAGGTCTACCAGATCATGTTTTAACTTTTCGTCCTCGACCGTTTCTGCACGATGGGCGGCATATATCGCATAGGCCGCCCATTTGAACAGGATGGGATCAAAGTTCGTCCCATTCATCTTTGACCGGAAAAACCATTCTTTGCCGTACTTCCTGTATGTCTGACCGATGCACGTATAAAAGCCGCATTCATAAAGCTGCTCAATCACGTCATCAAAACACCATAGATGCCACATCATGCTCGCCCGATTTTCCGTAAGAGCACATGCAGCCTGCGCTTGGAGCCTCGTATAGGTATAGAGTTCGAGCATACCATAGTTTCTTTTGAAAGGTTTCATTTGCTTCGTCACTTCTGATTTTTGGGACTCCGCTCCATCACACAGATCCTTTTCTCGATGGATAACGATGGCATTGTATTCATCAAAGAACGGTTTTTGAAGCAGCTCCTTTAGAGTCTCCTCATCAAAATCCATCCACGGTTCATTTTCGCTCTGACTATTCTTCTCAAGCGTACTGTCAAAAACGGAGCAGATAATAAAATCGTTAATATCCTCTGCGTTGATAAGCTTAGGATACTTATCCTTATTTTTTGAAAACGCATTGTCAAGAAACGCATCCAGCTCATCAGGATCATTCCGCTCTGCGACACCATAATAAAAGGTAATCATCTCAAGCAAATTTTGAAAAGGGTTTACTTTTACGACAACAGATTCCTCTTCGTTCCCCTCATTCGGGGAAGGAAAAGGTATGGTTTTCAGTTCGATTCGTTCCATTGAAACAGTCATATGTATTCCCTTCCTTAATAAACTAATATCCCCTATACATTCTGCTCACGATGGAAAAACACCTGCTGCATATAAAATTTTTCAGCGCAAAATTCAACACGTACCTAATCCCTCTTTCACTGCACTTTAATCACATTTTGGAACAATACAGGCGGGAGTGAATGCAATGTTACAACAAATTCTGTGCGCCGCCATCTGCGCGCTCTTCCTCATCATCCCTGCGGGTGCGCTCGCCGCGCCCGAGATCATCGAGACGGACGGCATCTATATGATGGGCGACAACGATACACCGAAATCTGCGCGCGATGCCGCGCGAAACGAAGCCATGCGCGCAGCGACGGAGCGCGCGGGCGTCTACATCGAGAGTGTGAGTGAGGTGCAGGACTATGCGCTGACGCGCGACGAGATCCGCACGGTCGCCGCCGCCGTCCTGCGCGTGCTCGACGAGCAGGTAACGCCCGAGCTCGTCGGCGATGCGTGGCGCTATCGCGTCCACCTTGTCTGCTCTGTGGATACGGATGGGATCGACCTCGCCGCACTCGCGCGGGACAAGGCGGAGCTGGCGCGCCTGACGCGGGAGCGCGACGCCCTGCAGCGCGAGAACAACGATCTGCGCAGCCGCCCGACGATGCCGCGCGGCGCAGTCCTTATCCCGCCCGCCCCCATCTATGGCGAGACGGGCGGCGTTTCTGTGCCCGTCTATGGAGAGGAGCCGCGCTCCCATGAGCCCACTCCCACCCCGACCATCTTCGCGGATGTGGAGGCGATGATCATGCGCGGAGAGTACGCACACGCCGTCGCCGACCTCTCCCTGCTGCTGCAGGATCCGAGTGTCACGGGCGACGCGCGCGCCTACGCCTACGTTCTGCGCGGACGCGCCTACTACGACCAACGGAGCCCACGCCTCGCACGCGCGGACTTCGACGCAGCGGAGCGCACGCCGCACACGAACGGCACGTACCCGATCTGGCGCCTCTACGAGTACCGCGGGCTGATCGCGTACGATGCGGGACGCTGGGAGGATGCCGTCAGCGACCTCATGAGCGCGTGGGATGCCTCGGACAAGACGGACGATACGCTGTGGATGCGCCTGCGCCGCGCCGAGCGCAGAGCCGAGCAGGAGCGCCGCCATCGCGTGCACGGGGACGGCGGCGCGCACAGCTGGGGCGTCGTGGTCGTTCCGTAGGCAGCGAAACGGCAAACACACTGCAGAGCCTTTTGTCCTGCTTTGACAAGCGCCAGCCCCTTCCGCTATACTTTGCTAGGTGCGGGGCACATCGCCCCGTTTGTTTTATGGCCTATATTAAGGAGGATTCACATGTTTCATCCCATGCGTCGTACACTCTCCATCCTCGCCGTCGGCGGTCTCCTCTGTGCACCTGCCGTGCTCCTTACGGGCTGCTTTGGCAGCGATGAGAGCAAGGGCGAAGACCCCGCCGCAGCTGTGAGTGCACTGCTCGGCGGCAGCACGACCGAGGACAAGGTGGATGCCATCTCGCCCTACCTCGACGCGACGAACGACTACAACCGCCACATCGTCACGTTCGACTACGCCCTCACGCCCTCGCTCGAGGATATGCGCAGCGGCAAGCGCATGACCTACGTCTCCCTCCCACATTTCAGTGAGCTGAAAAAAGCGCTCGAGGAAGCACGCGCGAACCCGAAGACGGCGGGCGTCTACAAGGACATCGACGCAGAGGCGGACGCCGTGCTTGCAATCCTCAAGGATCTCGCCCCGCTCTCAGAGAAGATGGAGTCCTACTACTCCTCCAAGGGATATTTGGCGGACGACTATGCGGCAGGCACGCAGATGATCGCGCAGTACCTCCCGCTCTATGACGCATTCGAGCCTGCGTATGACAAGTTCGACGCCGCCGTCACGACACATTTCAAGGAAGTGCAGCTCGCCCGCCTCGAGGATATGCGCAAGGAGGGTCGAGTGAACGCGGCAGCATTCCTCGAGCTGAACATGAAGGTGCGTGAGCTCGCGGACATGCTCGATCAGGAGCAGATCGATAACGCCGCTGCCGAGGCGAAGATCGCCGAGATCAACGCGCTCGTCCCGAAGGTGCCGGACATCCCCTCGCTCGCCACGTACAAGTCGAGCCTCAACCGCTTCATCGGCACGTTCCGCAGCTATGTCGCAGGGCAGGAAGACGGCAACGAGGTCGTGGACGACTTCAACGACTTCGTGCGCTCCTCCTCGAACCTCGATCTCGCCGAGCTGGACAAGAAGAAGTAATATGACTTCTCCCCCCTATACGCGCGGGAAAATTTATGGTATGATGAGAATGCAGAAAACACGCGCATTTCTTTGAGCAAAGAAAGGAGCGTTTTATCGTTATGAAGAAAATTCTCATCGCGCTTTTCCTCTGCATGGCGATTGCACAGACTGCGCTCGCACAGACCGTCACTGTTGACGGCGTGGGCGTCGATCGCGACTCCGCCATGCGCGACGCTGCACGCACTGCCGTGGAGCAGGTCGCGGGTATGTATATCAACTCCAATACCGTTGTCTCGAACACCGCCGTGGAGCTGGATGAGATCCTCTCCCACGCCCAGGGCTACGTTCAGAACATCCAGGTCATCAGCGAGTCCAACGTGGGCGGCGAGTACCGCGTCCGTGCAAACGTCGACGTGAACACCGATGCGAACTCAGCGTTCATGAAGCGTCTCGATGCCGTCATGCGCCTCAATGATCCGCGCATCGGCGTCGTCATTCTCTCCGACGATTCGGATCTCGACAACAGCTACAACGGCCTCCCCGGTCATGACACGATCCTCGAGACCGCACTCAACGAGCGTCTGCTCGAGGTCGGCTTCAAGCACGTCGTCGACGTGAACCTCGTCTCGCAGCTGCAGGACTCTGCCGTGCTGAACGCCATGTACCGCGGCGACAGCCTCCTCCCATACGGTACGAGCAGTGCTGACCGCCCGATCGACTACCTCGTCATCGGACGCAGCCACGCAGAGGGCTATGATATCAAGCTCCCGAACAACAAGGGCGGCTACATCACGTCGCCCATGTCCTCGGCGCGTACCCATCTCGACCTCAAGATCATCTCGTTCGGCACAGGCACAATCATCGGCACCTACTCCGTCGATGGTCAGGGCGTCGAGAACAGTGAAAACCTCGCGCGCCGCAAGTCGCGTCAGACGGCAGCCGTCAAGGCGGCAGAGAAGCTCGAGCAGCAGTTCCTGAAGGCAGCGGCGAGCGCTTTCTCCGGCATCCAGCTCACCGTCCGCGCAAGCGATTTCTCGCTCGTCGAGCAGCTCGTCAAGGAGCTGAAGGGTCTGCGCGGGGTACAGGATGTCTACGTGCGCGGCACGAATGCGGGCAAGACGACCATCGACATCGCCTCCTCGCAGCAGCCGTTCACCATCCTTCAGATGCTCCAACGCGACACCAGCCTCTCCATCTTCGTCGAGAGCACCAGCGCAAGCGAAATCAAGATTACCCTCCGCTGAGGAGAATCCACCGTCCACATGAAGTAGAGCTTCATGTGGACGGTTTTTAATTTTTTTGAAAAAAATTTTTCCACCTCCTAAGTCCGCTGCAATCCCCGTAAGCCGCGCGAATCCTGTCATTTCACGTAACTATTCAGAAAACAGGACTTTTTAACCTGTCATATACTACAGTTCCCATTTCTTTTCATTTATGTTAAAATATGAGACGACATATCCATGTCATCATCCATGCACCCACGGTGGGCAGTGCGCGTGTTTTCTGCCCCCATCGACCTCCGCCCGTCCGCGCGGTGCACGCAGGGAGCCATTGGATCATTTAAGGAGGAATTGTATGTTTAGAAAAATGATGGGCATCATTGTCCTTCTCGGAGGCCTGATGGTGGGCTCCGTCTGTCAGGCGGGACTCTACGACAACCCCACTGTGGCAATCATGCCCTTCCAGAACAAGGTGCCATACCAGTGGGACGGATTCGGCGACCGCGCGGGCATCGCAACCGAGGAGCTTACCGCCCTCATCACTGACCGCCCCGATGTCTTCCAGGTCATCGAGCGTATCGAGCTGCAGGGACTCGTGGATGAGCAGAGCCTCGGTATGACCGGTCTCGTTAACCCGGATACCGCCGTCGAGGTCGGCAATCTCAGCGGCGCGGAGTACAAGATCTTCGGCGCCGTCACGAACCTCTCGGCAAAAAGCAATACGATGGCACTCGGCGCACTCCTCGGTGGCATGGTTGGCAGTCAGGATAGCGTTACCGCGAACGTCACAATCCGCATCGTCGAGGTCTCCACGGGACGCGTCGTCCTCGTCGGACAGGGCAAGGGCACCTCGAAGCACGTCTCTGCGGGCGCTGCCACGGACGGCGGTATCATCATGGTCGGCTCGACAGGCATCAGCGAAGAGATGGCGTTCAACGCCGTCTCCAAGGCGACCAAGGACGCTGTGAACGGCAAAGAGGGCATCTTTACGAAGATGGGCGTCAACAAGGGAAAGAAGCATTAATTTGACGGATTCCACGGGATCTGTCTCCCCAGAACTTTTCCGATTCAATTCAAAGGAGCGACGACTATGAAGAACCTGAAGAAAAAGGCGCTCGTCAGCGCCATGGCAGGCGTGTTCGCCCTGAGCGCAGGCTTTGCGGCAACGCCGGACACCCTCCTCCCCTCCATCTCCCTCATGCAGTCCGCCCATGCGGCAGCCATGTGGGACGAGGGCGCGATCACAGCAGAGGGCTTCGGCACGCCGCCGACCGGCGTATACGGCTCGCGTGCAAACATCATGGCGCGCCGTGCGGCAATCGTGGATGCACAGCGCAACCTTGCCGAGCAGATCAATGGCGTGCAGGTGGACGCTGAGACCACCGTCGAGAACTTCGTCACAACCAGCGATGTCGTGAAGACCAAGGTTAGCGCCCTCGTCAAGGGCGCGACGGTCGTCGAAGAGCAGCTCATGCCCGACGGCAGCTACCACGTGGTCATGTCCATGCCGATGTACGGCACGCAGGGACTCTCCTCCGCGATCATGCCCGCCATCCGTCAGAACACGGCGCCCACCCCGCCTCCGCCGGTCATCTCCGCCACCATCACCGCGCAGATCCAGACCAGCGGCGTAGGCTATACGGGCGTCATTGTGGATGCAAGCGGCATGGGTCTCAAGCCCAGCTTCTCCCCCGTCATCTATGACACGAACGGCCGCGCCATCTACGGCGTCTCCAACATCAACTACGATCAGGCGATCTCGCAGGGCATGGTTGGCTACTCCAGCAGCCTCTCCTCCGCGCAGACCCTCCCGCGCATTGGCGGCAGCCCGCTCGTCGTCAAGGCAGTGCAGGTGCGTGGCGGCAACAACTCCACGAACCCTGTCAACGTCGTTGTCTCCGTTGACGATGGCGACCGCATTCTCGCGGCAAATGCACAGAGTCAGATGCTCATGAACGGCTCCGTCGTCTTTGTCCGCTGATCCGCAAGAACGACAGATACGAAACTCCCGAGGGCAGCCTCGGGAGTTTTTGCGTTATGAATCTTGGGAATCGCTGATAAAATAGACCCTCAGATTGGCGTAGATTTTTTCGTCCGAACAAGGAGGCAAACCGGACGCATAACCAAAGCTATGTGGAGGATCGTGGGCACAGTGCGGGCAAAAAAGATGCGTCAATCTGACGGACTTCATTTTATCAGCGATTCCTTAGAAAAATCAACTTTGTTAACAGGAGAACAATATGAGACTATGGCATGAAAAACTTATCCACTTATTGCCCAAAAATCAGCTTCTTGGACAACATAGGGAATGTTGTGCTCTGAGGGGCAATGGATGGAAAAAGAAACATAAAACTGTGGACTATGTGTTTACATATTCCCCGTATCATCTTTTTATTTACCATGTATTGGTTATGGAGGAGATGGAAAAAAGAGGATATAATGTTTCTGCGGAATGGAAAGATAAAAATTATAGAGGAAGGACAGCAGAAAAGTACGATAATCTTAAAGAGGAAATTATAGGCAGTCCAATTTACAAAGAGCATAATATTGAATATCTGGCTGATTGCATAGAAAATTTAAGAGATAAAGGGATACATTTAGTTGTGGAGGAGTAGATTGATATAAAAATAAAAGAAGTTGAAGATAAACTGGAAAAGGGAGCTGTATCAAGAGAAATATTATATGACTCAAACTTCGCAGACAAATAACATACTGTAATCCTTGAAATATAGAAGCGGTACGACTTCTCATGGTACTATTTGTCGCACGACTGCAAGAGCGGAGGCTTCTCTGGCTGAGGGAGATGTACAAGAACTGCAAGATCCTTATTTGATATGATGCGACAGGAACACTTTCGCCTATGAAAATGCCCCTGCACCGTTTCGGCGCAGGGGCATTTTGTGTCTATTTATGATCAATAGCTCGGATACAATCCATCCCACACCACACGCCGATAGTTCGTGCGGTCGGTGTCGCCCTCGGTGGAGATGCAGAGGATGCGCGAATCCTTATTGAGTCCGATGCGGTCGCGCAGGTAGTCGAGGCTCGTGTTCTGCATGAGCTCGGCAATGAGACCCGTGGTGACGGCACCGCTCTCGCCCGAGATGACGCGCGGATCATCATCGAGCGGATTGCCGAGGATGCGCATGCCCTTTGCCGCGACCCATTCGGGCACGGAGACGAAGTGGTCGGCGTAGTCTTTCAGAATCTCCCATGCAATTGGATTCGGCTCGCCGCAGGACAGCCCCGCCATGATGGAGTTGATCTCGCCCGTCACGATATGCCGCTCACCGTCGCTGGCGGCAGCCGTGCGGTAGATGCAGTCCGCGCGGTTCGGCTCGACAATCGTGATGACGGGGCGCTTCTCCCGATCGTGTGCGGCGAAGTAGCCCGTGATCGCAGCGGGCAGCGACCCGACACCCGCCTGCAAAAAGATGTGCGTCGGCAGTTCGCCGTATTGCTCTATGGCTTCATGTGCAAGTGTCGTATAGCCCTGCATGATCCGGAGCGGGATCTCGGTATAGCCGTCAAACGCCGTATCCTGCACGAGCACCCAGCCCTTTTCCTTTGCGAGATTCGCCGCATGGCGCACGGTGTCGTCATAGTTGTACGTCGTAAACGATGCCTCCGCACCAAGTCCGCGAATGTTCGCCAGACGCTCGGTCGAGCCGCCCTTGGGCATAAAGACATGGGCAAACAGCCCAAAAATTTTTGCCGCCCACGCGATGCCGCGCCCATGGTTGCCGTCGGTCGCCGTGACGAGCGTGACCTTGCGCAGCTGCTCGCGGTACGCGGGCTTCTGTAGGTTCTCATAGGTCATCTCGCCCTCGGAGAGTCCGAGGTACTGCGCGAGATAACATGCGACTGCGTAGCTTGCGCCGAGCCCCTTGAATGCGTTCAGCCCGAACCGCTTGCTCTCATCCTTCACCGCGAGCCGCCCGAGTCCGAGTCCTGTCGAGAGCCGCCGAAGATCGGCAAGCGGCGTCGGCTCATAGTCCGGCAGGCTCCGATGGAACGCGACCGCGCGTGCCGTTGCGCCCGAATCGAACGCCGTGGCATCTGCACGTGCGCTGTCCATATGTGCAAGATGCACCGCCTTGATGGATTCGTTCATCGTAGATTCCTCCCAACAATCATTGTCCCACGTTTTTCTTTCATTATAGCACACACGCAAATCATTAGTAAGGAAATCATCGAATATATTCTTTTCATGATGTATTTTTCTGAATCTTTCGCTTGACAATTGTTTTCATTGCGCTATATAATAAGATTTAATCTCAGTATTGGTGCGGAAGGAAGATATTCGCCGCAGACACAATGCATCTCATTGGAAACATAGGCACGTCTTCCTCCCGCAGATTCAAAAGGAGGAGTTCTCATGAAGAAATCTCTGGTATCCGCGCTCAGCGCGGCGCTCGTCATCGGCGCAGCATCGACGACATTCGCGGCAGCAAACCCGTTCAGCGATGTGCCGCGCGACCACTGGGCGTACGATGCGGTGTCGCAGCTCGCCGCCGACGGGGTGGTCGAGGGCTACGGTGATGGCACGTATCGCGGCGACCGCAACATCACGCGCTATGAGATGGCGCAGATGACGGCAAAGGCGATGGCAAAGGGCGATATGTCCGCATCGGACAAGGCACTCGTCGACCGCCTCGCTGCGGAGTTCGCGGACGAGCTGAACAACCTCGGCGTACGTGTGTCGAACCTCGAAAAGCATGCGGATATGGTGAAGTGGGAGGGAAAACTCCAGTACACCTATGAGCGCACAGGCGGCGAATTCTTGGACAAATATGCGGGCGGAAAAAAGACGAATAACGAGCTGCTCTTCCGTCTCAACCCCACCGCTGAGGTCAACAGCCACTGGTCGGTCAAGGCGCGACTGGATTCCAAGATCGACCTCCGAACCGACAGCGGCAATGACGGCAATGTAAAACTCAAACGCGCCTATGCAGAGGGCAAGTACGGTTCAACCGTGATTCAGCTCGGCAAGCTGCCCATCTTCACGGAGCAGGGGATGCTGTTCGATGATACGATTTCGGGCGCAGCTGTTACCCTCGGCAAGGACAAGCAGGTCTCGGGCACGATCTACGCCGGACGCTACAACCTCCTGAACGCCGCATGGGGCGATGAGATCCAGGAGTCGATCGAAAAAGGGCTCTATTCTGGCGGCACCACGGCGAGTGTGCAGGGCGTGACGGCAAACTGGGATCCCTCGGAGAAGTTCCACCTTGGTATCGACTACCTACGAGTCGGCAACAAGGCCGCCATCCATGACATGATCGGGATGAAAAATCCACTTAATTTCTATGGTTTCGGCATGACCTATCACCCCACGCAGACGGTCTATCTCTCTGGCGGCTACTGGAAGAACAACAGCAACGAAACGGCAGAGATCAAGAAAGAACATCTGAAGTCCTACAACATTGAGCTCGGTTACAAGGGCGCAAACGAGGCAGATCCCGGCTCATTCGGCATCTACGCAGCCTATCGTTACATCGGCGGTGCAGGAACAATCGCCCCGACCTTCGATGGCGCGATGTGGAACACGAAAGGCTGGGAGTTCGGCGGACAGTACACTCTGCAGAAGAACATCGTTGGCTCTCTTATCTACTTCCGCGGCAATCAGATCTTCTCTGCAGAACCCGAGGGAAAGACCGGCATGAACAAATTCTTCGGCCGCGTCGAGTTATTCTTCTGATTCCCCTATTTTCACACACAGATACCGCAGATTTCGGTCTGCGGTATTTTTGTACACATACATATCGTTGACGCACGCAAAAGCGTGCAATATAATGAAAGCATGGAAAGGAGGAGCGTATATGACTGCGATCAACGCCACTGCGGCACGTCGGAATCTCTATCAGCTCATCTCAGAGGTAAACGAGAACTGCAGCCCTGTCATCATCACGAACACACGCGGCAAGAACGCGGTTCTGCTCTCCGAGGAGGACTGGAACGCTGTACAGGAAACGCTCTATCTGAACGCCATCCCCGGCATGACCGCGAGCATTCTCGCCGCTGACCACGAGCCGCTCGATACCTGTGCGACGTATGACCCAGACGAGGCGTGGTGATGTACCTCATTAAGTTCAGCAAACAGACGGAAAAGGATAAGCCACGCCTCAAGGCCGCGGGACTTGAGACAAAGGCAAATTCACTGCTGAATCTCATGCAGGACAACCCATTTCAGAACCCGCCGCCATACGAAAAACTCGTTGGCAATCTGAGCGGGAATCTTTCGCGGCGTATCAACATCCAACATCGACTGGTATATGCGTGCTGGAAAACATCGAGGGCTATGCTGCGCCGACAGGAGAGCTCTACGATGGCATCATTCTCGTCAAACGGATGTGGATGCATTACGAATAGACAAAGGAGGAATCGCCATGCAGATTCGATACGAAGCCGAACACTGCCGCGCACAGCGGATGATGTCGCTGCGGGCATCTCGGGGCAGGAGCATATCCGCCGCATGCTCGACAAGAGTCTCGCAAATCTCGACATGGACTACGTTGACCTCTACATCTATCATATGTGGGACTACAACACCCCGATGGAGGAGCTGATGGCGGGGTTGAATACGGTGGTGCAATCGGGCAAGACGCGCTATATCGGCATCGCAAACGCCTATGCGTGGCAGATTGCTGAGGCGAACGCCCTCGCGCGCGAACACGGCTGGGCAGAGTTCATCTCCGTACAGAACCACTATAACCTCATCTACCGCGAGGACGAGCGCGAGCTGATGGCGTACTGCGCGGAGCGCGGCATTGCTGCGACGCCCTACAGTGCGCTCGCAAGCGGACGGCTCGCACGCCGTCCCGGCGAGACCTCCGCGCGCCTTGCCGCCGACAGCTACGCGCGGTTCAAGTACGATGCGGCGGCAGAGATGGACGCGCCTGTGATTGCGCGCGTCATGGAGCTTGCCGATCGGCACGATGTCCCGATGTCGGTCATCTCACTCGCATGGCTGCTCACGAAGGTCACCTCGCCCATCGTCGGCGCAACAAAGCTGCATCACATCGATGCCCCCGTCGCGGCGGTGGACTTCACGCTCACGGACGAGGAGATTGCGTATCTTGAGGAGCCGTATCGCCCCCACCCGCTCTCGGGCGTCATGGCGCAGAACAGCCCCGCCACACACGGCGAGAAAAAGGTCTGGAGCGTCGGCAATCAGAAAATATGATGTGCGAGGAGTTCCCACATCTCGAAAAACACAAAGGCTGCGGCACGGGGTCATCCCCCATGCCGCAGCCTTTTTCTATCCAATCCTGCGGTAAAGGCTTCGGGATATTCCTCTTAGAATATTCTATGAAAAACTAAAATACACACGTATGATTTGAAACCTTTTGCGTTCATGACATACTTTCAGCGTTTATGACAACTTTTATTGAGTTTTTTCTTAATATATGAGAAAATAACAATAGTATAAACAGATTCTTTCAGAGAGTGGTGAAAATAATGCGCTGCGAGATTGCATTCGGTGTGGACGCGCGCTATGTGAAGTATGCGGGCATCGCCATGACATCCGTCGCCATGCAGAGCGAGGGGCAGCCCCTCGGGTTCCATCTCGTCTGCGACGGGATTGCGGACGAGGATATCAGCCGTCTGGCAGCATTTCGTACTGCTTTTCCGCAGACTGAGGTCAGCATCTACGACGCACGCGCGGCACTGGATGAGATCGCCTTCCCGCGCGGCATCCCGCGTGAGCGGCTCAACCGCAGCGTCTTTACGCGGATTCTCATGCCGGAACTCGTGCCGCAGAGCCTTGACCGCATCCTCTATCTCGACGCCGACACGCTCTGCGTCGGACGCATGGATGCGCTCCGGTCGCTCGATCTCGCGGGTGCAGCACTCGCCGCCGCACCCGAGGGAGATGCGCAGCAGAGGGCGGCGCAGATCGGGATGAGGGGATCCGCATACCTCAATGCGGGGGTCATGCTCATCGACCTCGCGCGCTGGCGCACAGAGCAGCTCACGGCACGCACGCTCGCGGCATGGGCGGAGCACGGCGCGTCATTCGTGCTGCTCGAACAGGACGCGCTCAACTATGTACTGGACGGAGACTTCCTGCCGCTCGGGCAGGAATATGTGCGGATGATGGATGCCTTTGCGCCGTGGGATGTGGATTTCTCTGCGCAGTACACGATCTGGCATTTCCTCAACGAGGGGAAGCCGTGGATTCGCTATGCAGACCCGCGCGTGCGCGCGCCGTACTGGGAGGTCGTGCGCGGCTCGCCGTGGAGCGATCTCACGCCCTCCGAGCCGTGGGAGACACGCATCGCCTACCTCGCGGGCTATCACGCCGAGCAGGAGGAGGACTACCGCACGGCGGCGCAGTACTTTCACGCAGCGGCGGAGCGGCTGATGGAGTTCTATCTGGAGCATACACACCGTATGGGAAAAAACGAAAAGGAGAATTGAAATGAAGACGAATGCAGAAAAGAAACAGATGCGCCTGCGCGCGCAGGTCGCGCTCGCACTCACGCTAGGCATGAGCATCCTGCCTGCAGCGGCGCTCGCTGAGACCATCACAACGTCTCGGACCTATGAAGAGAATGTGACGGTGACGGATGATGTGGATATAGCGGATGGAACGATCATCGTGACGGGCTTCAATGACTGGTCAAGGCGGCATGAGGACCATACAGCAACCCTCAAGGGCAACGTCAGGATTATAAATCCGTTGAATTCGCCGCGCCAAATCCTTGAGTCGCTCAGAAGAGGGGGTGCGACGAGTGGCGATTATACGGGGATTCTGATCATCAATCCGGACAGAACGAAGACGGTGCAGCTGCAAGGAAAAATCCATGTGTCTACGTCTGGTGGCTCGAAACACGGCTATATTAATCTCTATCTGAGGGGCGAGGACTCCTACTTTGCGGGCGATACTAAAGAGAACGCGACTGATAGTCTGGAAGCCTACGGCGGCGTGCGCCTCGAACTCTCGGAGGGGGCGACGTGGTACCCGGAGTGGGAGGAACATAGGCTCTCAGATTCCGATCCCAATAACCCCGCTAATTTTGGCAGGACGGGTGGGGTCACCAATCCGAATAAGCCGCGCGGCCTCCACCTCTCGGCGAACGGCGGCGTGATCGACATGGCGTTTGCCGCACCGCATACACCGCGTGCGGCTGCCGTCGGGGAGCGCACGCTGATCTTTAACAATACGCAGACGGCTCTGAATGGCGCGACCTTCCGCATCTCCACCGACCTCGCGCAGAACAAGGCGGACAATATCGTGCTGAATGGTGCTACAGGGGCGGGCAATAACTACAAGCTGCAAGTTGCCTCCAATCCGAGGGTCAACGATGCCCTGCGCCGGGCGAACTATGAGATTGCGCCCACGGTGGCGGGCGGCATCGAGGTGCTCCGTTCATCCAATGCGAACGATACGGTGGAGGCGTCGGAGTACACCATGCGGAAAACCGAGGTGGCGGGTCTCCTGAGAAGCGACTTCACGCTAAAGCCGGTGCTCAGTGAGGCGGTGGAGAGCGGCAGCAAGGTTGTGCGCATAACGAAGCTCCTAGTAACGGATGAGGAGGCGGAGGGTCCTGCGCTGCAGGCCGCCGATGTCCTCATGGATATGGCGGTTGCCCAGATGAGCGCATGGCGCGGCGAGAACAACGATCTCCATCGGCGCATGGGTGCGCTGCGTGCGGGCGGGGAGTCCGGCGCATGGGTGCGCGGCTACGGCGGCAGGAACGAGTTCGGCAGACACTCTACGACGGGACGGTACAGCGGCGTACAGGTCGGCATTGACCGCGCAGCCCCGCTGAAGGACGGCACCCTCTTTACGGGTGTCGCCGCCTCGATGATGAACGGCAGCGCACGCAACAGCGATCTCGACGGCAGCTACCGTTCGCATTTCTTCGGTGCATACGGCAGCTACATGGGCAAACGCGGCGACTACCTCGACGCGATTGTGAAATACGGGCGCATGACGAACAATGCGACTGCCGTCTTTGATGGGTCGGCATTTACGGGCGGCTACGGCGTGAACGGCTGGAATATCTCCGTCGAATACGGGCGGCGGATGCCCCTGCGCGGTCATTTCTACTGGACGCCACAGGCGGAGCTGAACTACGGACGCATCGGCGGCACTTCCTACACAATGCGTGCGGCGGGACTGCCGGGCGCGCGCGTTGACAATGATGCCGTCACCACCCTCATCGGGCGCATCGGCACGCAGATCGGCTATGAGGACGCGATGGGCTCGGTCTATCTGAAACTCGGCTTCCTGCATGAGTTCAAGGGCGACCTCCATATGCGTGCGACCTATGGCTCCACCGCCATTGACCGCAGCTATTCGGCGCGGGACAGCTATTTCGAGTATGGTCTCGGCTTTGCGCGCCGCGTCGGCAGAGCTGATCTCTACGGCGAGGTCAGCCGCACCGCGGGCGCAGATGCCATCAAGGAGAACTGGAAAGCAAACCTCGGCGTGCGTGTTGGGTTCTAAGAAACACAAAGGCTGCGGCATGGGGGCAAAATCCCCGTGCCGCAGCTTTTTTCTATCCATGAAAGATTCACTCGCGGCGCATCTCACCCGCGTTGCTGCCGATCAGCAAATCACGCTGGAAGAACTTGCCCGCCGCTCCCTCACATCATACACCGCCGCCTACAATGAGGAAACGCGTGCCGCCATTGAGGACGTTGAGCATCAACGAAACCTCGTGGGTCCCTTCCACAGCGTAGAGGAGCTGATGAGGGATCTCAAGGCTTTACAAATTTGAAGAGCAAAAATTACTCTCACACTTGTACGAACCGGCACGCACAGCGATTTATTCTGACCGCTTGCACGGAAAGGAAGAAATACGCGGACGTGCTTGCCGACTGAGCAAGGGCGCACAGGAACACAAAAGGCAGCCGCACGAAGGCGTTTGACCTTCGTACGGTTGTCTTTTCCTACGCGCTCAGAGCAGTCTGAGCAGACCATTCTCCGAGATCTTGAGCGCATTCTCAGCGCCTCCCTAATACTCTGCCTTCCAGACCATCGCCTCGACGGCAGCCTTCACATCCGATACGGGCTGACGGTTCAGCCCCTGCTTTACGGCGCACTCTGCAACGGCAACGGCAACGGCAGCCGAGAACTCTGTGAGACGTGCGACGGGAGGGATAACAGCAGCCCCCTTTGCCTCTGGCGTGAGGAACGCGCCGAGCGCGTGCGCCGCAGCGGAGATCATCTCATCTGTGACGAGCCGTGCATCGACCGCCATACTTCCAAGCCCAAGCCCCGGGTAGATGAGCGCATTGTTCGCTTGTCCGATCTCGTACGTCGTGCCACGGTAGGACACGGGATCACGTGGAACACCCGTTGCGACCATCGCGCGCCCGTCCGACCAGCGGATCAGATCCTCCGCCGTCGCCTCGGCAAGTTCCGTCGGATTGCTCAGGGGGAAGATGATCGGATGGTCACACCACGATGCCATTGCACGCACGATGGTCTCCGTGAACGCGCCCGGCATCGTCGACGTGCCGACGAGGATGGTCGGCTTCACCGCCATCACGGCGGCGGTCAGGCTCGTCAGCGAGTCCGCATGGTCGAACTCACTGCGGCTGCGCGCAAACGGCTTTTGCTCGGGCGTCAGATCTCCCATATCGTCAAACAGCAGCCCCTGCCTATCCACAAGGTAGAAACGCGCGCGCGCCTCCTCCTCACTCAGCCCCTGCTCGACCATCTCGCGGCAGATGCGCGCCGTGATGCCCGCGCCCGCCGTGCCCGCGCCGAAGCACATATAGGTCTGCTCCGTGAGCCTCTGCCCGTTGATCTTCATCGCGCCGAGCAACCCCGCGAGCGTGATGATGCCCGTCCCCTGACAGTCGTCGTTGAAGACGGGATAGGTCTTTTGGTAGCGGCGTAGGATAGGCGCGGCGTTCGGCCGCCCGAAGTCCTCAAAATGCAGGTAGAGTTGCGGGAAAAGCCGCTCCGCTGTCTGCACAAAGCTGTCGATGAAATCATCATACGCCTTGCCGCGCACGCGCGCGTGCCGATTGCCGAGATAGAGCGGGTCGCGGAGCAGACTCTCGCGGTTCGTCCCGCAATCGAGCATGACGGGCAGCACCGACGCGGGGTCGATCCCCGCCGCCGCTGTATATACCATCAATTTTCCGACGGCGATGTCCGCGCCGTTCGTCCCCCAGTCGCCGATGCCGAGGATGCCCTCCGCATCCGTTGCAACGATCAGGCGGATCTCACGCCCGCCCGCCGCCGCGCGCAGTGTCTCCTCGATCTCCTCGGGGCGGTCGATGGAGAGATAGGCGGTCTCCTGAGGGTTGATGAACTGCTCGCTGTACTGCTGAATGCTCTCCGCGATCACGGGATCGTAGACGGTCGGCATTAACTCCACGATGTGCTGACGGAATACATAGTAGAAAAGGCGGCGGTTGCGGTTGAATACCTCCATGAGAAAGCGGCGCTTCTCGATCCCCGAACTCTTGCGCTCCATCTGCTGATAGATGCGCTCCGCCTGCTCCTCGATCGTGTCGATGTGCGGCGGCAGCAGCCCCGTCAGCCCATATGCGGCGCGCTCCTCTGCGCTGAACGCCGTCCCCTTGTTCAGAAACGGATCGCCCAGCAGTTCGTACCCCTTCTTGTCCATATTTTTCTCCTTTTCGCAGATGAATCCCCTTCTGTCTATATTCGGGAAGCGCGCGTCGTTTTCCTGTATCTCAGATGTTTATAATCAGCTGCACTGCAATGCCCCTTTTTTGCCCGGCTATGATATAATAATTCCAGCGAGGTGAACGGACATGCAAAAAGAAGCGATCATTACGCAGATTTCTGCCGATATGGAAAATTTTCTAAACGAACATCTGCATTCGGCATTTTACGCGCTGGCATTTGACTGCAATACGGAATACGCTGAATTTCTAGTCTGTATGAACACAGAGGACGATTTCCGGCAGACGCTGCGGGACTATCAGGAGGACGACAAGCGCTACTGCACGGATGCGGCGTCCATAAAGGATCTCCGATACAATCCCGGCGATTGGGAGCATACGGATATCTCGGAGATCGAGTTATTCAGTGAAGACGAACTTGCTGCGCAATATCAGGACGATATCGAACGGCAATGCGCCGACATGCTCCAACTCGGAGATCGAGTTATTCAGTGAAGACGAACTTGCTGCGCAATATCAGGACGATATCGAACGGCAATGCGCCGACATGCTCCAACTCTGTGATGAGATTCTGGCGGCGTTTCGCGAAACGGACGTGTTCAAGCGCATACCGAAAACAGCGGACTTTATCTCGTTCTGCATCGACCATGACGAAGATCCCGCAGATGCGCTTGCAAGGGCGGGTGTGAAAGGAGCATTGGCATGAACATCATATGGGAAGCCGAGGCGAGCCGCAGCGCGGCGTATGACGGTGAAAAACGCGTCGGATTTGCAGAGATCGAGGACGAGGGCAGACGCTGGGTCATCACGCATACAGAGGTTGACCCCGCCTATGGAGGGCAGGGCATCGCACGCCGTTTGATCGAGGTGCTCATCGCGGCGGCACGCAGTGACGGGGCAAAGATCGTCCCCATCTGCTCCTATGCAGAGAAGATGATGCGCGGCAGGGAGGAATACACCGACGTGCTTGCAGACTGAGTGGAATCCGTTCGACAAAAAGGGACTGTTGCACGAAGTTAGAAAACTTCGTGCAACAGTCCCTTTTTCTGCATTTATTCTTTTCAGCCGACCGCCTTTGCCATCGCCTCACCGAGTGCCGTGCACGCAGCGAGTGCATCGTCATCCGGCTCGAGCTCGCAGGTCACACCGTCCGCGACCATTGTGCCGCCCGCCGCATTGACGCGCTCCGTCCACGTGTCCATGAACGCGCCGCCGCCCCAGCCGTATGAGCCGAACAGCCCGACCTTCACGTCCTTCAGATGGTTCTCCGCCTCGACGAAGAACGGCTCGAACTCGCCCTCGTCGAGCTCCTCCGTACCGCAGGCGGGGCAGCCCATAAGGATCCCGTCGTAGTCCGCGATGCGGTCAGCGGAGAAGTCGCCGACGCGGATGAGCTCGCCCTCCGCGCCGCCCTTTGCAACCCCTTCCATGACCGCGTTCGCCATCGCCTCGGTATTGCCCGAGCCGCTCCAAAATACAACTGCAATCTTTGCCATGTAAAAACCTCCTTTGGGATTATATTCACTTACTTTTACGATGATAACATTTCTCAGGCTCTCATGCAATCTATTTTGAAATTTTTTCTCATTACTATTTGTACTTGACAGGAATGTTATACTGTAACAAAATATCTTCTAAAATATTGAAAGGTATGATATGCAAAAAGAAACATTCAAGGTAACGGGCATGACATGCTCGGCGTGTTCGGCGCGGGTGGAACGCGCCGTAAAGAAGATGGAGGGAACGGCGGAGGTCTCCGTCAATCTCCTGACGAATACGATGACACTCGCCTATGATGCAGCAGTTACAAGTCCCGCCGCGATCATCGCCGTGGTCGAGGACGCGGGGTACGGCGCGAGCGTGAAGGGGACAGGGGGCGCACAGGCAGCTCCGCAGGGTGGAAGCACAGCGGATGCAGGGGCGGATGCCGCAGAGAGGGCAACGCGTGCCATGCGGTCGCGGCTTCTCACGTCCATCCTCTTCCTCCTGCCGACGATGTATCTTGCGATGAGCCCAATGTTCGCGATGTGGGGCATGCCCTATGCGGCGGGCTTCAAGGCGGTGTTCTGGGGTGCGGAGAATGCGCTGACGTTCGCACTCGCGCAGTTCATGCTCGTTCTCCCAATCATGTATGTGAATCGTCCATACTATGTCAATGGATTCCGTAATCTCCTGCACGGTGCGCCGAATATGGATACGCTCGTCGGGATCGGCTCGATGGCATCCGCGCTGTTCGGCGTGTTCGCGATGTTCCGCATGAGCTGGGGGCTGGGGCACGGCGATCTCGCGCTCGCGGCGGAATACAGCACGAACCTCTATTTCGAGTCGGCGGGTATGATCGTAACGCTTATCACAGTCGGTAAATATCTCGAAGCGCGGGCGAAGGGGCAGACGACGGGCGCACTCCGCGCCCTCATGCAGCTTGCACCCGCCGAGGCGACGGTCGTGCGCGGCGGCGTGGAGCAGGTCGTGCCTGTGGCGACGCTCGTCCTCGGCGATACGGTCATCGTGCGTCCCGGCGCACGCATCCCCGTGGACGGAACGGTGACGGACGGTGCGACGAGCATCGACGAATCCGCCGTGACGGGCGAATCCATGCCCGTTCCAAAAACGGAGGGAGACAGCGTGACCTCGGGCACGCTGAACGTCGAGGGGACGATTTGCTTCACCGCAACGCGGGTCGGTGAGGATACGACGATCCGTCAGCTCATCCGTCTGGTGGATGATGCGAGCGGGTCCAAGGCTCCGATCGCCCGTCTTGCCGACCGCGTCTCGGCGGTCTTTGTCCCCGTCGTGATTGCGATTGCCCTCACGGCGGGCGCCATCTGGCTCATGATGGGCGCGACGGTGGAGTTCGCATTTTCCATCACGATCTCGATTCTCGTCATCTCCTGCCCCTGTGCGCTCGGGCTTGCAACCCCCGTCGCAATCATGGTCGGTACGGGGCGCGGCGCGGCGCACGGCATTCTCATCAAGTCGGGCGAGGCATTGGAGACGGCGGGCAGCATCAGCGCGGTGCTGATGGACAAGACGGGCACGCTCACCGAGGGTCGCCCGCAGCTCGTCAGCATCCGTCCCGTCGGGATGGATGCCGACGCACTTGTCGCACTGGCGGCCGCGCTTGAGCAGGGCAGCGAGCACCCGATTGCAGCAGCGATTACGGGCTATGCTGCGGAAAAGGGGCTGACCGTCCCCGTTGCTGCGGATTTCGCGGCGGTGTTCGGCAAGGGTGTGCGTGCGCGTGTGGCGGGCGTGGACTGTGCGGCGGGCAATGCGGCACTCCTCGCGGAGCTTGGCATCCCGCTCGCGGACGCGGTTGAGACGGCGCGGGCGGAGATGGCAGAGCGCGGCGAGACGGCACTCATCGTTGTACGCGCGGGGCGCATCGTCGGCCTCCTCGGTGTGCGCGATGCGGAGAAGCCGACGAGTGCGGCGGCGGTCGCGCAGATGAAGGCGATGAACCTCATACCCGTCATGCTGACAGGCGACGATGAGCGCACGGCACGAGCGATTGCCGCGCGGCTTGGCATCACGGAAGTGATTGCGGGCGTTCTCCCTGCGGACAAACGCGCCCATGTAGAGCGTCTGCAGCGCGAGGGTCGCCGCGTCGCGATGATCGGTGACGGTGTGAACGATGCGCCTGCACTCGCGGCGGCGGATCTCGGCATCGCCATCGGCGCGGGCACGGATGTCGCCATCGACAGCGCAGACGCGGTGCTCGTGCGGAGCGACCTCCTCGATGCTGTGAGCGCGATCCGTCTGTCGCGCAGCGTCATGACCAACATCAAGCAGAACCTCTTCTGGGCATTTTTCTACAATGTCATCGGCATTCCGCTCGCGGCGGGCGTGCTCTACCCCGCCTTTGGCATCAAGCTCTCGCCCATGATTGGCGCGGCGGCGATGAGCCTGTCGAGCGTCTGCGTCGTACTGAACGCGCTGCGTCTGCGCCTGTTCGCCATCGAACACGCACCTGCAGCGGAGACGGCGCATACGCGCCATGAGGTCACGGTCAGCCCCATCGCCTTCGCGGTGGATGACATACATGAAGAAACGGCGGATACTTCCGCCGCACAGGGAAAGGAAGATTTTACCATGGAAAAGACCATCAATGTCAAGGGCATGACCTGCCCGCACTGCGTCAAGCACGTCACGAAGGCACTCAGCGGTATGGACGGAATCTCGGATGTCACCGTCAACCTCGAAGCAGGTACGGTGACCTTCACCGCCGCCCGCGACATCCCCGACACAGAACTTGCCGCCGTCCTCGACGACGCGGGCTACGAGATGGGCTGAATTTATCAGTGCTTCCTATATCATTGTGGAAGGAAAGGTGATGCCCTATGAAAAAAATGATTCCGCTCGTTCTCGCCGCATTTGCCCTCATCGTCTGCACTCCACCGAGTACAGCTCTGGCAAAGCCGTTTCCGATCTACGACTATTTGCAGAAGATCGAGAATACAGACTGGATCGTCGCCGAGACGCTGCGATGGACACCCGAGTCGGGCGCGAACCTCAAGGGGTACTATGTGTTTCACGATGCGGATGTCCGCGTTGTCACCGTGGGCGGACGCAGGATCATTCAGCTGCCTGTCCATATCCTGCGCGGGAAGAACCTGAAGCATTTCAGCAGCTTCCTCTTTTCGGTCGACCCCAAAAATCAGCTTTGGGGCATAGGCAACCCGATCAAATGGGAGCAAATCGAAGATTTTGCGCCACAGCACAAGCCCTTTGATCCCGTAACGCAGAAATGGGCGGTGAACCTCTCCGGCATGGCACAGATGGTCATGCAGCATGTCAAGTTCGACCGTCCCGATCTCTATCAGCAGCTTGATGTGACGTGGTAATGTTCTCCATACAGCGGGAAACGTCCATGTATGCGCATGGACGTTTTTCTATGCACTAAAGGAAGCACTGATAAATTCAGCACCGCCGTCTTAGCACATCTTTTTCGCCCTGCCATCGTCGACAAATCCTCCACATAGCTTTGGCTATGCGTCCGGTTTGTCTCCTTGACAGGACAAAAAATCTGCACCAATCCGACGGACTTCATTTTATCAGCGATTCCCTAAAGAAAAGTATCCTCACATAGATTTACAAAATGACAGATTTATTCTACAATAAGAAAATCAATCTGTGAGGTGACGATGATGGAGGAAAGACTTGACACATCGCGACGCTCGGTGTTTATGGCTGGCGTACACGATGGCGTGCCGATTGCGCTCGGCTACTTCGTCGTGGCGTTCACGCTCGGTATTCTCGCGAAGACGGCGGGGCTGACCCCGTGGCAGGGCTTCGTGACGAGTGCGGTCAACATCGCCTCGGCGGGCGAGTACGCGGGCTTTACGGTGATTGCGGCACAAGCACCCTACCTTGAGATCGCCGTGCTGACGCTCGTTGCAAATGCACGCTACTTCCTCATGGCGGCGGCACTGACGCAGCGGTTCGCACCCGAGACATCGCTCCTCCATCGGCTCGCCGTGAGCTTCGGCGTGACGGATGAGATCTTCGGCATCACGGTCGCGCGCGGCGGAGCCGTGAGTCCCTACTACAACTACGGTGCAATGGCGATCTCCGTGCCCGCGTGGGCGGCAGGCACGTCGGCGGGCATCCTCGCGGGCGGCATCCTCCCCTCCGCCGTTGTCTCCGCACTCTCGGTCGCCCTCTACGGGATGTTCGTCTGGGTCGTCCTCCCCGCCGCGAAGCGGAGCCGCCCCATCGGCGGCATGGTGCTGGCGAGCTGCGTTCTCTCGCTCGCGGCAACCTATGCACCCGTCACGAGCGAGCTCTCGGGCGGCACGCGCACGATCCTCCTCACCCTGCTGATCGCAGGGGTGGGCGCGGCGCTCTTCCCCGTCCACGAGGAAGAGGAGGCAGAACATGAATGACATCTGGCTATACATCGCGGTCATGAGCGCGGTGACACTTGCGATTCGTCTGACCCCCGCCCTCCTCCTGCGGCGCGAGATCAAGAATGTATTTGTCCGCTCCTTCCTCTTCTACGTTCCCTATGTGACGCTTGCCGTCATGACCTTCCCTGCGATTGTGGAGGCGACCCGTACCCCCGTCGCGGGCGCGGCGGCATTCGTCTTTGCCCTCTATCTCGCGTGGAACGGCGCGAGCCTCTTTCGCTGTGCGGCAGGGGCATCCGTGATGGTGCTGATCGTGGAGGGAATTGTGTTTTCGCTGTAAAAAAGAGCTGCGCGCGCGGCTCTTTTTCTATGTCATAAAGTTTTAAGAATCGACTGATAAAATGAGAATTGGAGGTGAATGCATGGATTTCGACTGCTGGACAAGTCTCAAAATCGGAGAAGCATCCTACATCATCGCAGAAAAGATCCGCTACAAGGAGAAAACATCAGATGATGTATGGACAGAGTATGGACTTATCACAGACAAAAGTGATGTGCGTCTCTGGCTGAGCATCGCAGAAGATGGACTATCGTGCAGCCTCTCCTCCCCTGTGGGAAACAAAATGCCGAAGGGCTACCGTCTCCATGACAGCGGCACAGAGGTCGTAACGGGTGTATGGGGCGATACGGATGCCTCCGTCGGCGATGAGACGGAATACGAACAGTATGAAAGTGCAGACGGCAACGCAACCTTCTTTGTCGAACATTGGAACGGCAGGCGCAGCAGCTCCGCGGGACGAAAGATCTCCGCCGCTGTCATCGTCGCAGACACGGATGTCGGTGCGCGGCAGAGAGCACGAGCGGTGTATCTGCGCTCGGGGCTGCGCGATTTAGCCGTCCATGCGGGCTCAGGTCTGGCTGCCGTCGGCATCGTCCTTTTCTTCCTATCCGGCGTGCCCGACTTCGACACGCGGGACTGGCATGATTTCCGCCGCTTCGTCAGCATGCCCTATGCGCTGCATGAGCGGCTCTCAGATGCCCCCTACTACAAGGAGGGGGCTGCGGAGAACGGTACACGGCTCTATGCGGCGCAGATCGACGACGGTACGGCTGCCCTCGACCTCATCGAGGGGGTGGACGGTATGGTGCAGGATGCCTTTATCGAAAAGGCCGCTGCGGATGCCCCGCTCGTGATTCGCACACAACAGGAGACTGCACGCATTACGAGCGCAGCGGACGGCACAACGCACATCATCCTCACGGAGACAACGCCCGACCTCACACCTGCTGCCGAAAAACTGGAACGCGGCTACGTCCTCATGCGTTATGCCGAGCTTGTACGCACGGGCGATCAGCGCGGGCGTGCCGGCGTGGTGCTGCAGGAAAGTCCGAGGGTCGACACTCCCTCTGCCGCACCTGCGGATAGAGCGGCAACGGCAGCAGCACCCCCTACGACTGCGCCCGCACCGACCACCTCCGCGAGCGAGGAGACACCGCGCCGAATGCGCCATCTTGCACACTGACTGCACCGCTCTGCGGGCAATGATATGAAAGACAGGAGAACCCACATGATCGATCTGTCCACCCTGATGCTTACCGTATTCTATGCCGCATTCGGCATTCTGCTCATGGTTGTATCCAACATTGTGATCGACCTATTCATCCCCGGCGATTTCGCCGCCGAGATTCGGCGCGGCAACCGTGCGGTCGCATGGCTGTCGGCGGGCTCGTTCATCGGCATCGGTGAGATCCTGCGTGCTGTCATCATGTCTCCCACATACGAGGCGTTGACGGCGGACTTCGTGCAGGGAGTTGTCGCAAGTGCCGTCTACGCCGCCGTCGGCATCCTCTGCTTCATCGTCGGTTTTTTCATTATCAACGCGTGGCACCGCAAATATGAGCTTGCCGCCGAGATTCAGCGCGGCAATACGGCAGCGGGCATCTTCGTGTTCGGGATCTTCGTCGGGCTGTCGCTCGTCATCAGCGGCGCAGTGCATTGAGGTGATTCTGCATGGAAAACATAGGGCGCAAGGCAGCCATTCTCGCCGCTGCATTTGCCTCCGTCGGAGCACTTGGCGCGGCATACGTCTATCGCCATGACATCGCTTTTTCCATCGCTGATGCCGTGCATCCCGAGTGGAATGCGGGCGAGGCGCGGCTTGCGGATGCCTATGACCGCCGCTATACTCTTCTCAACAACGGCGACGGTACGGAGACCGCGCTCTATGACGACAGCACTGCCGTCACCTTTCGCCACGACGGCGCGGGCGACCTCGTCTGGCTCTACGGCACGGCAAGTCTCCTCGCCCCCCTCGCGCCGAACTATTTCGCATTTCACGGATTTTCCTACGCGGGCGGCACAATGGATCTCGCGCAGATGACCTACCGCGCAAACGCTCCGCTCACGCCGCTGCCAAAAAAATATACCGCATCCGGCACGGGCACACATGCACACGGGATAAATCACAGCTATGCGGGGCGCGGCAACTACAACGAGCGAAAGAGTTCCCAGTCGGGCGAGGTCAGTCGCAGATCCGGCTTCGGACAGGCGGGCATCCGCTCCTCGGGAGGTTCGTAACGTGAGCAGCACACACAAAGAGACCTACATCGACGCACTTGACCCGACAATCTTCACCTATATCCAATACGGTGACTATGCTGACCGCTACCCCACACATACGGTGCAGGAGTTCCCACAGGAGTTCTATGACGAGATGCGCCGTGCCTCAGCGGGGCTGTTTCACATCTTCTGCAAGGCAGCGCAGGTGCTGCAAAACGCTCCCGACGACTTTGCGCGTGCGATGGATCTGCCACGCGAACTGCTTCCCTATCTGCGCATACCGAATGCGTTCGGACTGCCGACGTGGCTCTCGCGCTTTGACTTTGTCCTCGACGAGAAAGGGCATATCCGCATGGTCGAGATCAATGCGGATACGCCCTGTTTTATTGTAGAATCCTTCTATGCCAATGGGGTTGCGGCAGCGTACCATGGCCGACGTGACCCGAACGCGGGGGCACGGGCGCAGCTGCGGGATTTCCTCACGCACATCCACAATCAGCTTGCTGCACCCATCGCCGATTTAAAGCGACAAACGCTCACGCACCGCCCCTTCGTATTCAGCTGCTTCGACGACTATCCCGAGGATCTGGCAACGACGCGCTTCCTCATGGAGCAGATGCAGGAGGGGGTTCCGCACGGCGATATCCGCTTTCTCTCGTTCTACGAGATGGAGATTGACGATGAGGGGATCCCTCTCATAGACAGCAGATATGCGACAGCACTCTATCGCCTGCACCCGATGGAGATATTGATTGATGAGTGCACAGCGGACGGTGAACCGCTCGGTGCGATATTTCTGGATTTATATAAGGAAGGAAAATTTGCATTGATGAATCCGCCCGAGGCGATTCTCCTGCAAAACAAGTCCTTTATGGCACTCGTCTATGCACTCGCGCGGACGGAGCAGTTCCTAACCGCCGAGGAGTGTGCGCTTGTTCGCCGCTATCTCGTCCCCTCGTATTTCGAGGAGGATTTTGCCGCGCTCATGGACGGCACATACATCCGCAAAGAGATCTGGGGGCGCGAGGGGAAGAACGTCCGTCTGGTCGAAAAGCAGGGCGAGCACGCGAAAACCGTGCACGAGAAGCAGCCCGACAACGCGGACGAGATCATCTGCCGCGAGAGCCGCGCGGCGATGTATCAGGACTTTGTCCGTCAACCGCGCTTCGTCCATACCGTCGACTCCGGCACGATCGACGGCTGTCTGACCCTCTCGTGCTTCATGCTCTTTGACACGCCCTCTGCCGTCGGCGCACGTTTCTCCCCCGCCGAGATCGCGGGCACAGAGGCATACTTTTTGCCGCTTGTCGTGAGGGAATAATGGGCCAAAGAAAAACGGAACAGGCTTTTTGCCTATTCCGTTCATCGAAACTTTGTGCTATAATGTACTTAAGTGACTGACAAGGTTCGGCCTCCCTCAGGGGAGGTGATGCATGTGACGCTTTATGAAAAGCTGTCGCTTCTAGTTGCAGTGCTCACACTCATAACTAGCATCATTTTCAATCTGCTACACCTGTAAGCAGAAAAAAGAACCGTACGCGGTTACGCCGGCTCCTTCTTCAAGTACCAAAATACTAGGGAGAGACCGACGTCACTACTCGTCAGTCACTCTTTTTGTGTCTTTATTATATCGTTACAACAAAAGATTGTCAAGCGCGCTCTCTGCTCCGCTCCCAATAGCTTCCCGCGAGGAAGAGAACGAGCGAGGCGGTGATGCCGACGGCGATGGGGTGCAGTCCGAGCGGTTTGAATCCCACCGCCATCGCCGCGCAGTAGATGAGCGTGCCGCCGCCCATTGCGGCGAGTGCGCCCGTGCGCCGCGCCCATGTGGTAAAGAGCCCAAAGACGAGCACCCAGAAGAATGCCGTCTCAAGCCCGCCGAACGCGAACATATTGATGAGCCAGATGAGCGACGGCGGCGCAATGGCAAGCACGAACACGATGATGCCGAGCGTGGCGGTGACACCCATCGAGAGCCGGCGCAGCGTCTTTTCCTCGACGCATTTGCCGCGCTGCTGCTGATGGTGGAGGTAGACATCCTTCACCACCGCCGACGAGGCGACGATAAGCACGCCCGAGATGGTGGAGATCGACGCCGCCAAGGGGCCGATGATGGCAAATCCGAGGAGTTCGGGGGGCATGACCTGCGCCATGAGCTGTGGGATGACACTGTCCACACCACCGAGTGCCTTTGCATCGACACCGAGCACCCCACGTCCGAGGACTCCGACGAGGTTCACGGCGATGTTCATAAAGGCGATGACGACCGTGCCAATAATCATGGCGCGGTGCATATCGCGGCTGCTCCGATAGCTGATGCCGCGCACAACCGACTGCGGCAGGGCAATCGTGAGTGCCCCAACGAGCAGCCACTGTGAGATATAGAGGGAGATGGGCATACGTCCCGCTGCCGTCGGTGTCAGCATCTCGGGATGTGCCGCACGCAGATTCGCCAGAATCGCTGCAAGACCGCCGCCCGCCTCAAGTACATAGTAAAACAGCAGGACGATGCCGAGCATCATGACAATCGCACAGCAGGTATCTGTCAGTGCAACGGCACGAAATCCGCCGATCGACGTATAGACAACAACCACAATACCAAACAGCACCAGACCGAGCTCATAGCTGTAGCCCGTGACGGCGGCAAAGAGCTGCGCCCCGCCGACGAACTGTGCGACCATCGACGCGGCAAAGAAAACCACGATGGCGAATGCCGCGAGTGCCGCAAGAGCGTCCGACTGATAGCGGTGACGGATGATATCGACAATGGTGACAGCGTGGATGCGCCGCGCCAGACGTGCGACCTTCTTGCCGAAGATGCCGAGCACGAGGAAGATCGTCATGGTCTGGATGACCGCCATGTAGATCCAGCCAAAGCCGATCTCGTACGCCATACCCGGCCCGCCGACAAACGAGCTGACCGAGCTGTAGGTCGCGACCATCGTCATCGCGAGCACGAACGCGCCAAGTGTCTGCCCGCCGACGAAGTAGCCCGAGAGGAAGCCACCCGCGTGACTTTGCCGCCGCACATAGATGCCGAGCGCGAGCATTGCCGCCATGAAGCCGAGGAGCGGCAGGAGCACCATGAGATTCCCGTTCATCGTGCCGCCCCCTCTCCGCGTTCATCGAGGGGGACGTCCTCCGCTGCAAATGCCAGATAGACGGCGAGCACAGCCCCCACGGCGAGCACGCCGACACTCGACGTAACCGCCCAGAGTGGGAATCCCGCGATTGTCACATCGACCTCTGCAAGACCGAAGCCAAGCACCGTCCAGAGGACGGCAAAGAGAATACCTGCGGCAGCGGTACGCCTCGCCTCGCGAGCGATGGCGTCCGCCGCCTTTTTTTCATCGTGCATGATGAACCTCCTATACAGTTGTGCCGTCGGAGGCTCTCACTCTCCGCAGCATCCCGAGCGCTGCCGGCACATCGGCGACACTCTCACAAATACCGCCCTATCCTACCACACCTTTGAGATATGCGCAATCGTTCTTTATTCAAAATTTTCTTTGTTCAGCCGATCCATTAGTCATATATACGGCCTTCAACGGTCATAGATTTTTGGTTTAAAATGATAAAACTCCTTGATTCTGCCCTAAAAAAAGTATAAAATTGAAGATATCTATTAAATATATGAAATGGAGGAAGAATTTTGGGAATTAAACAAAAATTGTTGCTGATGGGCGTACTCATGGCACTGCTCGTCGTGGCAATCTGCGGCATCGGCTACTACAAAGCGCAGAAAGCTCTTACAGAGAGCATCTCAGGGGAAGTTGAGGCACTCCTCGACGTCCAGGCGGCGGATCTCAACGCCTGGCTTGCACGGAAGGAGCAGCTGGCGGTGAGCGCTGCGAACCTGCTCGAGGCATACGACGGCAATCCTGTCATGATGGATCGCGAGATGATGAGTCTCGCCTCCAACGACAAGGAGGTACTTGATCTCGCGAACGGTGCGGAAGATGGGCGTTTCATCAGCTGGACTGACGGGGACATCTCCGACACCGACCCGCGCGGCCGCGATTGGTACAAGCAGGCGAAGGCGGCCGGCAAGCCGCTCTTCACCGAGGTCTATCAGGATGCCATCTCGAAGAAGATGATCGTCTCTGTCGCTGTTCCATACTATGGGAAGGACGGCGCATTCGCGGGCGCGATCTGCTCCGACATCACACTCGATACACTCGGAGAGCGCGTTACACATCTGAAATACCACGGGGAGGGAGAGGGCATCATCATTGACCCGAACGGCCTCATCATTGCCTCTACCGAGGGAATGGCAATGCACAAGGCAGAGGAGAACCCTGTGCTCAAGGAGCGCCTGCCCGAGATGCGCGAGAAAAAGAACGGCTACTTCGCCATGGAAAAGGACGGCGAGGAGCAGATCATCGCCTATGCGACGGTTCCCTCCACCGGCTGGATTGTCGCTGTCGCCGTACCTGAGAGTGTCGCCTTTGCACAGCTCGCAAGCCTCAAGATGACCTACAGCGTGCTGAGCCTCATTGGTATCCTGCTCGTGGCGGGCATCATCTTTGCACTCCTGCGCTTTGCTACGACCATCACGGGGGCGACCGGACGTCTCATGCACCACGTCGATGCCCTCGCCAAGGGCGATCTCGGCCTCGATGACCTGCCGGTCACCTCGCAGGATGAGCTTGGGCAGCTTGCCGCGAACTTCAACACGATGATGAAGAACATTCGCAACGTCATCCGCCAGGTCGCGGGCACCGCCGAGCAGCTTGCCGCCGCCTCTGAGCAGCTCACGGCGGGGGCGCATCAGACCGCCGAGGCGGCGACCGAGATCGCGGGGACTGTCAGCGCCGTCGCCGACGGCACAGAGCGTCAGCTGGACAGCCTCGCGGGCGCGAAGAAGAACATCGACATCGTCTCGGGCGACATCGAGCGTGTCACGCACGAGGCGGAGCGCGTCGCGGGCAGCTCGACCGCGACCGCCGAGGCCGCCGAAAAGGGCGAGAGCCTCATGAACGACGCCATGGCAAAGATGAACGGCATCGAGCAGAGCGTCCTGCGCTCCGCCGAGGTCGTCGAGAAACTCGGCGAGAGCTCCAAGCAGATCGGCGAGATCGTCGAGACCATCTCCGCCATCGCCGACCAGACCAACCTCCTCGCCCTCAACGCCGCCATCGAGGCAGCGCGTGCGGGTGAGACGGGACGCGGTTTCGCCGTCGTCGCCGAGGAGGTCCGAAAGCTCGCCGAACAGTCGCGTGAGGCGGCCGACCAGATCAAGGAGCGCATCGCGGGCGTCCAGCGCGACACCGCACAGGCAGTTGCCGCCATGCAGAGCGGCACGAGCGAAGTGCAGGCGGGCACGGCTGCCATCCGCGAGGTCGGCACACAGTTCGAGAACATCACGCGCATGGTCGACGAGATGAAGGAGCAGATCGCGAACATCAACAAGTCCATGCAGACCGTCACACATGGCACGGAGCTGATTATCCAGTCCGCCACCACAGTGGGTGAGATTACGGAGAAAACGGCGGAGAATATGCAGAGCATCTCCTCCTCGTCCGAGTCGCAGTCCGCATCGAGCGAGGAGATCGCCTCCGCATCCCAGTCGCTCGCAACGCTTGCGACCGACCTCCAGAACACAACAAACAAGTTCAAGCTCTGAGCATAAATGAGATGTGGGGCTGCTGCACGAAGACATTTTCTTCTTCGTGTAGCAGCTCCATTTGATTGGAAAGAAAGGCGCACGCATGACCGACATCATCGACATCCACACGCACAGCATCGCCAGTATGCACGCCTACAGCACGATCCGTGAGATCGCGACGATGGCAAAGGAGAAGGGGCTCGCCCTCGTCGGCATCTCCGACCATGCGCCCGCGCTGCCCGGCACGTTTCACGAGATGTACTTTCGCAACTTCAAGGTCATCCGCCCCGCCGCCTACGGCATCGACATCATCATGGGCGCGGAGCTGAACATCATGGACTACGAGGGCGGCGTCGATCTGCCTGAGCGCGTCCTGCAGAAAATGCACTATGCCATCGCAAGTCTGCACGATGTCGTGATTGCGCCCGGCACACAGGAGGAGAATACACGCGCCCTCCTCGGTGCAATGGCAAATCCCTACGTCACGGTCATCGGACACCCCGACAACCCCGCCTACCCCGTGGACTTCGATGCGCTTGCCCGTGCCGCCGCCGCAGAGCACGTCCTCATCGAGGCAAACAACGCCTCGCACAACCCGGACGGCCCGCGCAAGGGCTCGGAACTCCTCGCACGGGATCTCCTTGCCGCCTGCCGCCGTCACGGCGCACACATCCTCATCGGCAGCGACGCGCACATCGACATCGATGTCGGCGAGCACAGTCATACGCACGCCATTCTCGCGGACATTGATTTCCCCGAGGAACTCGTGCTGAACAGAGATCCCGCCCGCCTCAAGGCATGGATTGCAGTGCGTCACGCACGAAACGGCGTACATGGATTAAAATATTTTTCTTAATTGTTTTCTTTTTATAGTTATTTATATATATTTATCGTTATTTATTTTATAAATACAAAGAAGCTGCCTCCACCGAAAATAAATCGGCGGAGGCAGCTTCTTTTTTTATCCGATCATCAGAAGTCGTATGTCAGACCGAGCCAGTAGCTGCGGCGGGAGAGATACGAGCCGCCCGCGATGCCGTCCGCGTCGATCTCGTCATAGTAGTCGCCGTACTTCGTGCCGTCTGCCGCTGTTCTTGTCTGGTCGAAGTTGCGGTTCAGCAGATTGTTGACGGCGAACTGCATGGAGAGCCCGTCACGCAACTTGTGCGTCACGCCCATGTTGAGGACGGTGAACGGACGATAGTGCGAGGCGATCCCCGCTGCCTGCTTCGAGCGGTACATCCCACTGCGGTACTGCGCACTGAGCCAGACATCCGTCGCATCCGTCGGCATCCAGTCGAGTCTCAGGTTGACCGCCTGCTTCGGCGTGGAGCGCAGCGGCTGACCGACATTCTTGCCGCTCTTTATCTGACTGGTGAGCAGCGTCCAGTTCAGTCCCGCCGTCACCTTCGGTGCGATCGCGAACTTCGTTCCGACCTCTACGCCGTGGATGCGTGCCTTGCCGACATTCTCATAGGTGCGGACATCGCCGACACCCGCGACACTCACCGCATCACTGAGGTCGATCTTGTTCTTGAAATCCGTATGGAAGAACGTCACGTGTGCATCCGTATCGTGCTCGTTGTGGTAGTAGAACCCGATTTCCTCCGTCGTCGACTTCTCCGGCTTCAGCCCCGTATTGCCGCGATAGATCTCGCCCGTGATATTGAGGTGGATGTCCACGGGCGCGGACTGGAGCATCGTCGGAGCTTTGTAGCCCGTTGCAACGCCGCCCTTCACCGTGAAGTTGCGGTTCGGCATATAGATGAGGTAGCCGCGCGGGCTGAGATTGTCGTCGTAGTCCTCGGGGTGGTCGTAGCGCAGACCGTAGGTAAAGACGAGCTTCTTCGTGAGTGCCCACGTATCCTCGCCGTAGAGCGCCCAGCTCGAACGCGAGAGGCTGCCGTTGTCGTTCGAGCTGCGCTGACGCATCATGTTTCGGAACATTGCCTGCTGCGCGGGCGGCAGCATCGACAGAGAGATGGGGCTCATCTGCCGCTTCAGATGGTAGTCCACGCCCTCGCGCTGCCAGCGTGCCCCAACCGCCAGTGTGTGATCGTCGCCGAGCGGCGTGACATACTTCGTGTCGAACGTCACAAAGTCATTCTTCACGTTGTTGCGGATCTGTGAGCGGATCGGAATGCGCAGCGGCAGGATGTTCGGCTTTGCCGTCCCCGTCATATCCGCATCGAGGTGCATCTCGTTGCGCAGGAAGGACAGGGTATTCGTCCACGTTCCCTCCTTGCCGACCTTGTTCTCCGCGCCGAGCACGATCTTCATGCGGTCGAACCGCTGCGCGACATCGCCGTCGAGCTTCGTCACCACCTCTGCGTACGGCGGCGCGGGCGGGGAGGGGGGCTTCATTTTGCCGCGCTGAGCAAAATCACCGTCGCGCATATTCTGCCCGCGATCGATATCGAGATAGTAGCTGTGCCCTGCGGCGGGTGTGTAGGTCACGCGCGTCCCGAGATTCCAGTTGTCGTAGTCGCGCTTTTCCTTGTCCACACCGAATGCTGACGGGCCGCGTTTCAGATAGCTGCCGCGCATCTGCATCCCGACCTTGCCGCGCGTAATGGGCCCCGCCACGTTGAAGTTGTACTTCATCGTGTTCGACTTGTCGTCCGTCGTCTCAAGGATACTGCCGACGGAGACAGAGCCGTGGAACTCGTCCGTCACTTTCTTTGTGATGATGTTGATGAGACCGCCCATCGCATCCGAGCCGTAGAGTGTCGACATCGGGCCGCGCACCACTTCGATGCGCTCGATCTGGCTCGGTGTGGGCAGGCTCGTGTTCGCGAGCTGGTTGAAGCTGCGCATCATCCCGCCCGCGATGCCGGGTCCCACCTGCGCCACCCCATCCACGAGGAGCAGCGTATAGCCGTCGTCCATCCCGCGAATCGAGACTGCGGGCGTATCGAACCGCCCCGTCGCGCCGAACGTGTCGACACCCTCCACCATATCAAGCACCTGACGGAGATCTGTATAGCCGCGTTGCGCGATCTCATCCGCCTTGATGACCGAGATACTCGCGGGCGCAAAGCGCACATCCTCCTCAAAGCCCGATGCCGTCACCACAACGGGAGCTGTCTCATAGCCTTCTTTCTGCGCCTGCGTATCCTCTGCATAGACGGCGTGCACCGTGCCCGAAAGTGTGAGCGCGACCGCCGCCGCAAGAGCCCTCTGCTTTGTCATTCGCATACGATTCCTCCTCATCTGTCCGACACATGGATGCCTTCGTTCGCTCTCCTGATCCACCTACTTTTTGCTGACGATGGCGATGTATGAAAACTCCTTGTTGTGGTCAAAGAAGAAGTTGAACATCTTGCGGAAGCGGTCGAGGTTCTCCGTCCGCAGCCCGTTGCGGATGATCTTCATCGCACCGTCGAATCCCTCGTCGCGCACGAGCCCCGCAGGATCGAGCAGTGTCATATCGCCCGTCTGTACCTCGATGGCAAAGCCCGCGTCGCGGAAGAGCTTCTCCCAGAGCGCGTGCGGGAGCGGATCGACGTTCACATTGATCGCACGGGAGATGCCCGCACGCAGCTCCGCCGCCTCTGCCTCATCCGTCACGCGCAGCGCGACATCGTGCGTGAGGAGGATGCCGCCCGGCTTCAGCACACGGAAGTACTCGCCAATCGCCTTCGCCTTGTTCTCGCGCGGCAGCATCGTGAGCATCGCCTCATTGATGACCACATCGAACGACGCATCGGGGAACGGCAGCGCGAGGGCATTCCCCTCCACCACATCGATCACATCGCCGAGGCCGTGCTTCTCGATATTCGCACGCGCCTTCTCGAGCGCCTTCGGATTCATGTCCAGCCCCGTGATGCGGCAGCCGTGCGTCTCTGCCAGGGCGACCATCGTCGTGCCCATGTTGCACGCGACCTCAAGCACGCGCGTATCTGCCGTAAAGTCAACGTGGCCGAGCAGCCACTCCGTCGCCTCGCGTCCACCCGGACGCAGCCGCGTCTTGCCCAGACGCGCAAGGAATTCATGTCCCGGCTCGTGCATCTTTTCCTCTGTCATCGCTATCGCTCCCATCTATATAATTGAAAACATCTATCATCGATGCGTTCATTATAGATGAGAATGCTTCGCGATTCTGTTGCAATAGTCACATGCTGAAAAAAACGCAAAAAAAGAACGCCTTGATCGGCCAAGGCGCTCCTCATATAAAAAGGGGCGACCGCCCCTCTTTTTTCAATTCTCCCCGTCGCTCCACGATGTATCCGTAAAGAGATCGAGCGACTCGCCGGGCAGCGCACGCTGCGCGGAGATCTCGAACGGGACGCGCTGCTCGCGCACGCAGGCGATGGCAAACATGTTGATCGCCGTAGACATATTCATGCCGACTGCGCCGCAGAAGGTCTCGAAGTTCTTTTTGAGTTCAGCGTCCATGCGAATGCTAATGCTGGTCTGTGCCATGTAGGACATCTCCTTTACAATTCCATATTCCCTCACAGCCAGAATACCACATTTCTCATACATATGCAACCCCTGCACCTGCGCGCAGCTTGCGCAGGAGATTCGCCTTGCTCTTGGAGACTGCACTCGCCGAGGTGCCGAGGAGCACAGCGATGCGCCGCAGTGTCAGATCGCGGAAGTAGTGCAGGGAGAGGATCTCCTTCTCGCGCTCCGTGAGGCGGTGCATCACATTTCTCAGCAGCCCGCGCACAAGAAGCCGCAGATCTGCGCACTCCGTCGGATTCTCTGTCCCGCCGCAGTGCTCCCACGCATCCCGCCCATCAGCCGTCTGCTCGGGATGTGATGTCCGCTCCCAGAGCCGCCGCTCGCGGCGGAACTCCGTATAGAGCGCGTGATGCACGCGCCCCTTCACGAATCCCGCGAACGGCGCGCCATGCTTCGGATCGTAGTCATGCAGCGCCTCAATAAAGGCGAGCACGCCGATGTTCTCTGCATCCGCCGCGAGTGCGGCATTCCTGAGATATGAGGCGCGGGACTCGGCGACGATCAGCCCCCGGTAGCGCGCGTGCATCTCCGCCATTGCGCCCGCCTCCCCGCGCACCGCGCGCGCAATCAGCACATCCTCCTCCGCCTTTGTCAGCGGCGGATGCGCCCAACGGGTCTCACGCACCGAACATTTCTGCCGCTCCGCAGGCGTCCTCACGTCATTTCGTTCCTTCATTTGATATACCTCCTTCAAACAAATGTTTTTATCAAAAAGAAGTATAACAAAAGAAAACATACGATGCAAAAATCGTATCAGCGCGATGGGCATAAAAGATGCGTACAAAAAAGAGCGCCTTTGATCGTCCAAGGCGCCCCTTCTACAGCATACTGCGCATACGCTCCACGTACCACCCGAGCCCTGCCCGCCTACGTATCCTCCGCGAGTGCCGCCGTCACGGCGGTGATGATATTCTCATTGATCGCCTGCACACAGGAGATCACATAGTCGCGCTGCTCGAGCCGGAACGGCACGAGATGGTGCAGCCGCAACATGCGCCCATCGTCCGGCATACGCTTGTAGAACAGTACCGCGACCTCCTCACGCCCCGCCTTATCCTCAAGGACGGCGCGCAGATGCTTTTCACTGTAAAACTTCTTGAACAGCTTCTGCTCGGCGGGAAGAATCTTCTCCTCCGCATAGTGGGCGACCAGCTCCTCGAAGTGCCCATACTCCTGCGTATAGTTCGGCTCATAGACATCTCGATAGAGCTGGGTGAGCTTGCGCGAGCCGAGATCGAAGAGATCCACGCGGTCATAGAGCGCAACAATCTGGTTCAGTGCCTCCTGCATTGAACCCGCCTCGGGGCTGAACCGCGAGATGTTCACCGTCGCCATCAGAAACACCGCACGCGTATCATCCACATCGCGCGTCACGAGCCGCAGGCGCACCGAGTTGAACGAGTTGCGCGTGATAAAGTCCGTATAGACCTCGCGCCCCGTGCGGTCGGCCTCCTCCATCATGCGCGCGATCATGCGCTCATTCTGGCGTTTACGCCGCTCGTAGTGCGGCGTATGCACGCTGTCCTGATCCAGCTCGATGTTCTGCAGGAACATTTTGAACATGCGGCTCTGATAGAGATAGCGGATCTCCCCGCCCTCCTCCTCGAGCACCGCAAGTGAGAGCGCATCCCCGATCTCCGGCGAACCGCGCCGCTCAATCGCCTCACTCGAGAGCACATTGATCGCACCGATCTCCGCATAGTAGCTGCCGAGGCGCAGCGGCTCCACCTTCACCTGCGCCGTCTCCCCATGACAGTATGCGATCGCCTTGTCGAGCGGCATCGGCGGGCTGAACAGATAGCCCTGCACCTTCTCGCAGCCGATCTCACGCAGGAACTCGAACTGTGCCTCCGTCTCCACGCCCTCCGCGAGCGTATGCAGCCCGAGCTCCTTCGCCATATTCACAATCGAGCGGATGACAATCGCGGACTTCGGATTCGTATCGAACGAGCGCAGAAAATTCATATCGATTTTCAGCACGTCAAAGACATAGTCCTTGACATTGTTCAGCGAGGAGTAGCCGCTGCCGAAATCGTCCATCCAGACCTCGTACCCCGCCGCGCGGAAGCGTGCAATCTCGCCCTGCAGGAACTTCTCATCATCGCTCTGCGCGCCCTCTGTCACCTCGACGTTGAGCAACGAACGTGCAATATCGTAGCGCAGACGGACATCCTCGACCGCCTGCACCATATCCATCAGACGGAAATCCGCGCGCGAGAGGTTCACCGACACGCGCAGCAGCTCCCAGCTCGGCAGCTCACGACGGATGCGGGAGATATCCTGACATACCCGCTCGATGATGTAGAGGTCGAGCTGCGGCGAGAGATGTGCATCCTCAAGCACGGGCACGAACACCCCCGGCGAGATCATCCCATGCACAGGGTCGCGCCAGCGCGCGAGCGCCTCGAACCCGCAGATTTCACGCGTCATCGTACGTATCTCAGGCTGATAGAACACCTCGATATAGCCCTCGATCATCGCCTCCTGGAATGAGCGAATGATATGGCTGCGGAAATTAATTTCCTCCTCCATCGCGGGGTCAAACTCCGCCCACGTCAGATCGTAGGTATTCTTGATGCTGTTGCAGGCAATCTTCGCGCGATCCATGATGAGCGCGACATCCGTTACATCCTCCGGTGGGTGATAGATCCCCGCCTTTACCTCCATCGGCAGCCCCAGATCATAGACGCGGATGCGCTCGTGGATGAACTGGATGCAGTCCGCTGGATTTTCGCTGTGCGTCGCCACCGCGAAATGATCGTCGTTAAAGCGCGCGACGAGATTCCCCTCGAACGTCTCGCGCAGGAGATCTGCCACATAGCGCAGCAGGCGGTTGCCCTGCTGGAATCCGTAGCGCTGGTTAAAACTCTTGAAATTCTCGATATCGAAATACATGAACGTCAGCGGATCCGCCAACACATCCTGCAGATGCGCCGATGCATGGCGCATAAACTGCATCATATTCAGCAACCCCGTGACCTGACAGAGATCGCGCTCGCCGTATTGTTCCAGCAAACTGAGTCCCCCATTCCCATCCGTAACCATTAGAGTGAGATACGGCCAAATTCCTCCACCATATCACGCAAACTCATCCCACTCGTTCCGCTGAGGATCCCTGAGCGCTGCCCCGGCTTCTTCGCACGTGCCACAACCGCATCGAAAATTTCATCCTCAACAGAGCCAGGAACGAGATGCTCCCAATTGGCCGGATCGTAGGAACGCTCCTTAATTGCGTTCTCAGGCCTTCCCGTGACCTCGAGTTCCGAGATGAACATAATCTTGCGCTCATCCGGACTGATGTAGTAGTGCTCCAAGAAGTACTTTGTCGGGCGGATCTTCCCATCCTCCGCCACAGCATCCCCCGTCTGATTCTCCACAAGTCGGATCCAGACATCAAGGATCTTCTCTGTGGGACGGTACGGCTTAGGAATCCAGCGCGTATTCTTAGAATCCATGTAGTAAGTAAAACCGTTGTCGGTAAAAAGCGTTTTATAGCGGGCAGCCTTTTCACGCTTTTTTTCTGCCTTTGCAGCCTTCTTCTGCGCACGCACAGCCGCACGCTGTGCCTTTTTCTCTTCCTTCGCCGCAGCCGCAACGGCCTTTTTCTCCGCTTTTGCTGTCGCCTTGTCATCACTCACAGCCGCACGCTGACTTTCCATACGTTCAGCCAGCGACATCGGCTGAGACTCTACAGCCGCCTCCTGCACGTTGCCCCGCTCCTGCACCGTGCTCTCCGCCGCATCTGCAGCGGGTGCAGACAGGAGGAATGCCGTCAGCGTTCCGAGTGCAAGACCTCTCCATCGTTTCATCTCGTCATCCCCTTATCGAATCGCTTTCCTTATCTTATGCCGCACCGAAAATTGCACAGCAAATATACGCATATACGTCTTTAATTATTTTCGACATAAAGCAGATAAATCCTTTATTAAATTATTTCAGCGGACTTTGCTCCGGCTGTCCCGCGCGGCGCGGATACGCCTTCGGCGTCGGGCGCTCCTTCGTGACCGAGAGAATTGCACGCACATCGTCAAGCCCCGGCAGCTGCACGGGACGCGCCGTGATCGCACCGCCCCCAAGGCGCTCCGCCGCCCCGCGCGCCTCCGCTGCCTCCTCTGCGTACGCGCGTCCCTTGAGCGCGAGCACCGCGCCGCCCACGCGTACGAACGGCAGCGTATACTCGAGCAGCACGGGCATGCGCGCCACCGCGCGGCTCACCGCAATATCATAGTGCGCGCGGTGCTCCTTTTGGCGTGCCGCCTCCTCCGCCCGTGCGTGGATGCAGCGCACGTTCGTGAGATTCATCGCGCGCGTCACCTCCGTGAGGAAGCGTACGCGCTTTGCCAGCGCATCCATCAGTGTCACCTCGATGTGCGGCGCATAGACAGCGAGCGGGATGCCGGGGAGTCCTGCGCCCGTCCCCACATCGATCAGTGTCTGCGCAGCATCGAACAGCGCGGCATCGTACGCCGTCAGACTGTCGATGATATGCTTCACCGCGACGTCGGCGGGCGCGGTCAGTGCCGTGAGGTTCATGCGCTCATTCCACTCCACAAGGAGCTCGTTGTAGACGCTGAATTGCGCAACCTGCTCCTCCGTCAACGGAATCTGCACCTCTGCCGCGCGCGCGGTCAGAATCTCCTCGAATTCGGTCATACGTCCCTCCTGAAAGAAAAGCTCATCCGCGAATCAGCAGCACGGCGACATCGTTCACATTCGTGCCCGTCGGCCCCGTCATGATGAGCCCGCCGACGGCGTTCAGCGCAGGGTAGGCATCGTTCTCGGCGAGCGCCGCCGCGGCACTCTTCCCCTCGCGTGCGAGTGCCGCGACCGTCCCGCCGTCGACATAGCCACCCGCCGCATCCGTGGGGCCGTCCGTCCCATCGCTGCCGACGCTGAACACGGCGATGTTCATGAGACCTGCGATGCCCTCCGCCGCTGCAAGGGCAAGCTCCTGATTGCGCCCGCCGCGCCCCTTGCCCCTCAGCTGCACAACGGTCTCGCCGCCCGCAATATAGGCGTACGATCCTTCGCTCGCGTGCGTGCGCGCAATCGCCGCAAGGAAGCGTCCCGCCTCGCGCGCCTCACAGGCCAGCTGATCGGTCAGGAGGACGGGCGTATAGCCGCGCCGCTCTGCTGCCGCCGCTGCCGCCGCGCACAGTTCGCGCACGCTGCCCGTGATATGCGTCTCCACATTCGGCAGCGCCGTCGGCAGCGGCTTGTCGAGGAGCGCGGTCGCGGTGGGCGAGAGACGCAGCCTGTATTTCTCCACGACAGCGTGCGCATCTGCCGCTGTCGAGCTGTCGGGATGCGCGGGGCCCGATGCGATCATGTCGAGCGGGTCGCCGAGGATGTCGCTGAGCACAATCGAGAACACTGCAGCGGGCGCACAGTGCTCCGCGAAGCGGCCGCCCTTCACCGCACTCATGCGCTTGCGCAGCGTATTCATTGCAACGATGTCCGCACCCGAGGCGAGCAGCTGCTCCGTGAGATCTGTCAGCTCTGCGGCAGGAATGAGCGGCTGCTCGAAGAGTGCACTCCCGCCGCCCGAGAGCAGGAAGAGCACCGTGTCCTCCGCCGTGAGGTTCTCCGTCAGCGCAAGCGCCTCACGGGTCGCAGCAAATGAGTTCTCATCGGGCACGGGATGCCCCGCCTCCATGCAGCGCACGCGCGGAATCTCGCCCATCACATGATCGTATTTTGTAATCACGAGCCCCGTGTCGATGCGCTCACCGAGCACGTCTGCCGCCGCGCGCGCCATCTGCCACGCCGCCTTGCCGACCGAGACGAGCACAATCCGCCCGTTTGCAAAGGTATGTCCCTTCAGCGCCTTTTCCACCGCCGCATCCGGCAAGATTGCCGCCAATGATTCCTTGATGATGCCGTCGGCATCGTTCCGCAGGTTCATATTATTCCTCTCTTTCGTTCGAGCCTGTGCTTGCTGCACAACGTATATGGCAATTTGACTTCATTATATCACAAGTTGCTCTCACTCCAAAAGTCCCCCGTTGACCGAAACACCTTTCTATGGTCTAATAGGCTCATAAGGGATATGTTGCGCGGTTCGCCTCCCCCTCTGTGGAGGGGGAGGCTTTGAGGCACGGCATATAAGCTTCCCCCGCAAAAGTGAGGGAAGCTTATTATAGATACAATAAGGAGAACAACATGAATATACAGGACAAGGTCGTCTACCAGATCTACCCGAAATCCTTCTATGACACGAACGGCGACGGCCTCGGCGATCTGCCCGGCGTCACCGCGAAGCTCGACTACCTGAAGGAACTCGGCGTCGACTTCCTCTGGCTCACGCCGTTCTTCATCTCGCCACAGAACGATGGCGGCTATGACGTCGCCGACTACTGCGCCGTCGACCCGCGCTTCGGCACGATGGAGGACGTCGATGCACTCATCCACGCGGCACGGGCGCGCGGCATCGGCATCATGCTCGACATGGTCTTCAACCATACCTCGACCGAGCACGCGTGGTTCAAGCGCGCGCTCACGGGCGATCCCGCCTATATGGACTACTACATCTTCAAGGACGGCACGCCCGACGCGCCGCCGACGAACTGGGTCTCGAAATTCGGCGGAAACGCGTGGAAGTATGTCCCCGCACTCAGAAAATACTACCTCCACCTCTTCGACGTGACGCAGGCAGATCTCAACTGGGAGAACCCGCGCGTGCGCGAGGAGCTGAAGAACGTCGTCCGCTTCTGGAAGGAAAAGGGCGTCGAGGGCTTCCGCTTCGACGCCGTCAACCTCATCTCCAAGCCCGCCGTCTTCGAAAACGACACGGAGGGCGACGGCCGCCGCTTCTACACCGACGGCCGCCACGTCCACGAATTCCTCAAGGAACTCACGCGCGACACAGGGATCGACGCCATGATCACCGTCGGGGAGATGTCCTCCACCACCCTCGAGAACTGCATCCGTTACTCGAACCCCGCCGAGAAGGAACTCTCGATGGTGTTCAGCTTCCACCATCTGAAGATCGACTATAAGGATGGGGCGAAGTGGGCACTGCAGGAGCCGAACCTCATGGCGCTCAAGAACCTTTTCCGCATCTGGCAGGAGGGCATGGCGGCGGGCGGCGGATGGAACGCCGTCTTCTGGTGCAACCACGATCAGCCACGCGTCGTCAGCCGCCTCGGCGACGACGCGTGCTATCCCGTCGCATCCGCGAAAATGCTCGCCGCGTGCATCCATTTCATGCGCGGCACGCCCTACATCTATCAGGGCGAGGAGCTCGGCATGACGAACGCGAAGTACACGGACATTGCCCAGTACCGCGACGTGGAGAGCCTGAACTACTACCAGATCCTGCTCGATGAGGGGAAATCGCGGGAGGAGGCACTCGCCATCCTCGCCGCGCGCTCGCGCGACAACAGCCGCACGCCGATGCAGTGGAGCGCAGACGAAAACGCGGGCTTTACCACGGGCACGCCGTGGCTCGCCCCGCCCGCGAACTACCGCACGATCAACGCCGAGGCGCAGCGCGCGGACGCAGACTCCATCTTCCATTTCTATCGGACGCTCATCCGTCTGCGCAAGGAGCAGCCCATCATCCAGAAGGGCGACATCTTCTTCCTCGAGCGCGAAAACGCGAGCGTCATCGCCTACGAGCGCGCCCATGCAGGGCAAAAGCTGCGCGTCTACTGCAACTTTCGCGCAGCGAACGTCCCCCTGATGGAAGACACCCTCGCATCTCTTGCGGACGCAGGTTGGACAAAGCTCCTCGGCAACTACGAGGGGCTTGCGGCGGAGCTGCGTCCCTACGAGGTCGTTGTGTTAGAGAAAGACTGAGAAACAGCCCTTGTCAATCGCACGCCCGCCTGTTATAATGGACATAGAAAGAACGCCCTATGCGGCATCTTTCCATAATCAAGTGTTATATTCATAGAGAATAACCGCTCGACCGGTCAAAGCTGGGCGGTTATTTCTTTTGGGTTATCGCTAAGATATAGCCTGTGGCGACGATTAACAACACGATCGCACCAATTTCAGACATACGAGCTAGGTTGCACGGACGAAGTGAGACCGTCCGGATTGCTGCAGATTTTTTGTCTTGCCAAGGAAACAAACCGGACGCAGAGTGGTGCTCTGTGGAGGATTTGTTGACGATGGCAGGGCGAAAAAGATGCTGTGAGACGGATGGTTGAACGAGTCTGTGCAGCCTTCCCCCTTTCGGGGGAAAGATACCGCCGCGGGAGTACTCCCGCCCAGGACGTTTCGCTTCTATTATATTGGGCGTGAACAGTAAAAGCCAAACATATTTCCGAAAAAAGCCCGTTTGGAGCACAGTCCAAACGGGCTTTTTTCGGTCAGAGCGTCCTCAGTTCACAACATTGACAGGCTTTCCGTCGATGAACGACTTCACGTTGTCTGCCGTGGTCTGCATAATGCGCTCGCGCGCCTCCTTCGTCGCCCATGAGATATGCGGCGTGATGATGCAGTTCTTTGCCGTGAGCAGCACATTGTCCGCCTTGATCGGCTCTGTCGACACAACATCAAGCGCCGCACACGCGACCTTGCCGCTGTTCAGCGCAGCCGCCAGATCCGCCTCCACAACGAGAGGTCCGCGGCTGTTGTTGATGAGGATGACGCCGTCCTTCATCTTCGCGATGTTTGCCGCGTTGATAATTCCCTCCGTTGCGGGGAAAAGCGGGCAGTGCAGGAAGATGAAAGCCGACTGCGCAAGCAGCTCGTCTAGGCTGACGTATTCAGCAACCGCACGCCCTGCATCCGACTCATGCGCATCGCTCGCGAGAACGCGTACATTGAGCGCACGCAGCACCTTCGCCGTATTGACGCCAATGCGTCCGAGGCCGATGATACCCGCCGTCTTGCCGCTCACCTCGATCATCGGATGATGCCAGTAGCACCAGTCCGGATTCGATGCCCACTCGCCCGCATGAACGGAGCGGTCATGATCGCCGATGTGCGAGCACGCCTCAAGCAGAAGCCCGATCGCGAACTGACTGACATTGTCCGTGCCATACACAGGCACATTCATGACAGGGATGTTCTTCGTGCGCGCATATTCGTAGTCCACAACATTGTAGCCCGTCGCGAGCACGGCAATCACCTTCAGATTCGGGCACTTGTCCATCGTCGCCTTCGAGATTGGCGTCTTGTTGATGACAATGACCTCCGCGTCACCGATGCGCTCGGCGATCAGCGGCGACTCCTCGTATGCAGTGCGGTCATAGACCGTCACCGTGCCAAGCGCCTCCAGCGGCGCCCAGCTGATATCCCCCGGATTCTCCGTATATCCATCGAGTACAACAATCTTCATCGCATTTCCTCCTTTGTTAATGTACGTCCTTGTCTCTGTGAGAAAATTCTATCATGGGGCGAAGGAGATGTCAAAGACGACCTGCACGTACATATAGAAGAGCAATATGGCAAATTCGAGGATCAGGTAAGGCATGACCCGTTTCGAAATTGCACCGATACTCGCCTTGGTAATACTGCTTGCAACAAATATGTTGACTGCCATCGGCGGAGTAATCATACCGATTGAGGTATTGACGATAATGATCAGCCCCAGAACAATTGGATCAACGCCGAGTGCCACAGCAATCGGGAGCAGGATCGGTGTTACAAGCAGGATGATGGACTGCGTTTCAAGGAAGCAGCCAAGGAAGAGCAGCAGGAGGTTCATCATCAGAAGGATGACATACTTGCTGCTGAACGCTGCCATAATCGTAGTCGAAAGGATCGTCGGGATATTCTCCGTCGTCATAAACCAACTGAACGGTGCCGACATACTGATGATGAACATGACGATGGCCGAGCTGACGCAGCTCTCTGCAAAGATATCGTACAGCTTCTTTGCATCCACCTCGCGGAAGACAAAGACAGAAACGACCAGTGCGTAGACGCAGGCAACTGCCGCCGATTCAGTCGGCGTGAATACGCCCGTATAGATGCCACCGAGGATGATCACAGGCATCAGGAGTGCGAGAAACGCGTCCTTAAACCGTACGACGTATTCTTTTGCAGGGTACGGTGTACGATCCGGTGTATCAAACTTGCGGCACTTAAACATATTCATGACGCATAGGCCAACTGCGAGCATAATGCCCGGAATCCATCCGCCCATGAACATTGCCGTAACTGATACACCTGCCGTCACGGCATAGGTGACCATGCCGATGGACGGCGGGATAACAACGCCGAGTGTCCCCGAAGAGGCCGCGATTGCCGCCGTCACGTCACGCGGATATCCCTTTTCGAGCATCTTCGGTGAGGTGATGCCGCCAATAGCAGCCACCGTCGCGGGGTTGGAGCCCGAGATCGCACCGAAGAATGCCGACGCAACAACAGAGATACACGCGAGACGTCCGGGCAGACGCCGCAACAGCAGCTCGATAAAGCCGATCAGGCGATCCGAGATACCGCCGACCGCCATGATGTTGCCTGCGAGGATGAAAAACGGTACCGCCATAAGGGTAAAACTATCCAGCTGCGTAAACATACGCGTCGGCACCGAGGCGAGATACTGCGGATTGCTCGTTACCAACATGGTGACAACTGCTGCAATGCCGAGACTGATCGCAATGGGAACACCCAAAAAGAGAACAAGAAAGAGTACTGCAAAGAGAATTCCTGCAATTCCCATCAGCCCGCCGCCTCCTTCTCATCCTGCGGGGCATCTCCCGCCGTACGGATTTTCTGCACCGTACGATAAGTATAGAATACCGCCATGAGGACAATCCCGATGGGGATCAGCGCATAGACACCGCCGAGGGGGAGTTTCAGCATGGGGCTGAGCTTCCCCTGTGTGAGCATCTTTGATACGATGTCCCAACCATACCTCGCCATGAATACGGCAAACACATCGAGCAGGATGGTGACGACGACACTCACTCCGAGAATGATGCGCGGCGATTTTCGAAAGAGCAGAGGTACGAGTTCGACGATGAAATGGCGCTCCTGCAGGGATGCAAGCATCAGTCCGAGGTAGACAATCGCAACCATGCAGTAGCGCGCGAACTCCTCACTCCACGGAATGGCAAAAAGCTGCGAGTACCGCCCGACGGTCGCCAGAAAGACGACCAGAACCATGAGCGCCATGAGGATAACCAAAAAGGCTTCGACGACTTTCGCAAAGCAGTCAACCAATTTTTTCATAAGCCCACCTCAGATTCGGCGATTCGCTGCAAATACTCAGCGTCCAGTAATGGCGCGGATGCGAGAGAGCAGACCCTGGTCGATGTTGAGGGAGGAATCCTGATAGACGCTTTCCGTCACCTTCATCCACTCTGCCTTGTTCACATCCGTGAATACAACTCCCTGTTCCGTCATGCGCTGACGTGCCGTAGCATCGATGCTCTTGGAGATTTCGCGCTCCTTCATCTTGCCGTATTCAGCTGCCTCATCGAACCACTTCTTCTGTTCGTCGGTGAACTTGTTGTAGGTATCCTCGTTGATCATCAGTACACAGGGGCTGTAGAACAGGTCGATCATCGAGATGTACTTCTGCACCTCATAGACCTTTGCCGTCAGGATGATCGCAAGCGGATTCTCCTGCCCATCGACAGTGCCCTGCTGGAGTGCGGAGAAAATCTCACCCCACGCCATTGCCGTCGGTGTTGCTCCGAGAGCCGTGTAGCTCGCCATATGGACGTGGTTCTCCATCGTACGAATCTTCATGCCGGCAAGGTCTGCCGGTGTCTTGATTTCCTTCTTATTGTTCGTCAGCTCACGGAATCCGTTCTCCCAGAAGCCGATTGCCTTGACACCCGTGCCGTTAAATGCCCCCAGCAGCTCCTTGCCGATATCACCGTCGAGCACCTTATATGCCTCTTCGCGCGACTCAAAGAGATAGGGCAGGTCAAGCGTGCTCCAGTTCTTCGTCGCATCCGAGAATGTCGAGATCGGTCCAGTCGAGGAAAGCACCATATCCTGCGTACCGAGCGAAACGTTGTCGATCATGTCGGACTCGCCGCCGAGTGCAGAGTTCGGGTAGATATCAATGGTCATGGTGCCGCCCGAAAGTTCCTCGAGCTTCTTCTGCATCTCGACCAATCCGAGAACATAGTGTCCGTCCGGTGCCGTTGTCGTACCGACTTTGAGATGTGTCTTTGCCGTTTCGCTGCCGAGGAGCTTCACCTCATCGCCCTTCTGCTGATTTTTGGGCGCAGCACCATTATCCCCGCCGCCGCAGCCAATCATTGTGAGCGCCATAATCATCGTCATGGCAAGGAGTGTCAGTCGCTTCAACATGTTGGATTCTCCTTTTCTCTCTTAGAAAATAAAACTCATCTGCCCAGGAGCCTCAAAGCTTGGGATTCTCAGGGTGAAGCATCGTGGCGATCGCCTTTTCAAGCATATCGTCCTCCCAGATCTTCTTCCAGTCGTCGCGTAGCACATGACGGTTACCAATGCCAATGGCGACCTTGCAGGCGTCCGAGACAGGCGGATTGCCCGGCAGATAGCCGAGGAAGTTCGCACTTAGGTTGAAGATGTGTCCCGTCAGGAAGGAGACCGCTGCCTCTCGTTCAATGCCGCGGCGCACCGCCTCATCCACCGTCTCTGCCATCGCGTACAGCGTGCTCGCGCCGAGGATCTCTACGAGTGTCGGCTCGAGGAACGCGATCTGTTCGGAGGTCATGATGTACGCTTTGTCCGCACGGTACATGCAGCGTGCCGTCTCCTGTGCCAGATCGAACTTTGCATCATCGCCGCATATTTTCGACATGACAATGTCCTGATGTCCGCCCTCGCCGCCAAAACGGTCAAGATATGCATCCTCTTCCTTCTGCCACTTGAAATAAGACGGATGACATGGATGGGCAACCCCGAAGGTGCAGTCATCACGCAGCGTCAGCTCCTTGGCGACTGCAGCCGCAGGATCGAGGATGAGAAACACCGTACCGGGGCGCAGGAGCGGCACATACTCTGCCGAAAGTGTCCGGATCATCGTATCCGGTACGGCGAAGATGACGACATCGGCGAAGTCAAGGGCTTCCTTGACAGGGGTCACCGAGAGGCCTCGTTCCTTCTCAATGCGCTCGACAGCAGGCGGATAAGTCTCCACCAGTTTCACATCAAATTTATCAGGGAACTTCGTGATGAGGTTATTCGAGGTGCGCGTCCCCATCTTGCCGCCTGCACCAATGACTGCGACCTTGATCTTACTCATAGATTCGGCTCCTTTCTGCCGCTCTGAACAAAGTGTTCAGAGATTATTTTCCAAGGGCTTTCAGCGTCTCCTCCGCAATGCCTGTAGGACTGAATCCGTAGCGGTCTCCGAGTTCCTTTGCCGCACCGGACTCCGCATAATCCGTGAGTGCAATCCGCTTCACACGCACCGGCTTATGTTCGGTCGCCAAACGGCTGATGTAGGAGCCGAGTCCACCGTTGATGTTGTGATCTTCAACCGTGACAACGCAGTCGGTCTTAGCCATGACATCGAGGATCTTCTGCGGATTCTTGCCATAGAGGATATTGATGTCCGCAACTGTGACATTCACGCCGCGAGCCTTCAGCTCATTCGCTGCCGCCATCACGCGGTCAAGGACAAAGCCGTTCGAGAAGATCACTGCATCCGTCCCGTACTCCTTCAGCACGGTGATGCCGTCGAGAGAGAAGGGTGCCTCCGGTGCGAAGACATCCGCCTCGCGACCCGAGCCGCCGCGGATATAGACCGGACCCTCGATCTCCGCCGCATAGCGCACAGCCTTATACATCTGATTGCCGTCCGCCGGCGTCAGAATCGTGAAGTTCGGCAGGGAGCTGACGAACGCCAGATCCTCATAGAACTGATGCGTCACACCCTCGCGCTCGCCGCCGAGGCAGCCCGCATTGAAGCCCGCGCATTTCACATTGAGATCCGTATAGCCGACAAAGGTGCGCATCTGCTCACCCGCGCGCATCGTCATAAAGCCGCAGTAGGTACCGACAAACGGAATGCAGCCCGCGCTCGCCATGCCGGCGGCAACAGCAACTGCACACTGCTCGGCAATCCCGCACTCGATGTAGCGCTCCGGGTACTTATCGCCAAACGCAACCGCGCGCATTGCCTTGAGCGCATCTGGGTAGACGCCGTAGACATCCTTGCCCTCATCCGCCAAATCCATCATTGCTGCCGCAAAGGCCTCGCGGGTTCCCTTAAACTTTGCCATCTCACTCGCCTCCCAGCTCGCTCTTTGCAATCGCCCACTCTTCATCCGTCGGAACACCCTTATGCCATGCGTTGTTGTCTGCCATATAGCTCACGCCGCAGCCTTTGATGCAGTCACAAACGATCGCGTGCGGCTTGCCGGCAACAGTCTTGGCTTTCGCTACAGCCGCTTTGATCGCATCCATATCATGTCCGTCGATCTCCTGCGTGTCCCAGCCGAATACACGGAAGCGCTCCGCAACATTATTGAGGCCGACGGTGAACTCCACCGACTTGTAGCTCTGCCAGTTGTTCTTGTCGATGAAGACGATGAGGTTATCGAGCTTCCGTCCGGTCGCGATATTCACCCCTTCCCAAATGACGCCCTCCTGCAGCTCACCGTCACCACAGATCACGTAAGTGTAAAAATCCTTCTTGTGCACCTTTGCTGCGATCGCCATCCCCGCTCCAATTGCAATGCCGTTCCCGAGGGAGCCGCTCGTCATGTCGATCCCGGGGACACCGCTGTGCATGGACGGATGTCCCTGGAAGATGCTGTCCAGTGCACGCAGACGATAGTCCTGCACCTTCGGCTTTACGAAGCCGCGCTCATTCAGTGCCGCGTAAAAGATAGGACATGCATGCCCCTTAGAGAGGATGAAGCGATCACGATCCGGATCGTCCGGCCGATCAGGATTTACGCGCATGATGTCAAAGTAAAGCGCCGCCATGATATCGGCGATCGAGAGAGCAGGCCCCGGATGCCCGTCCTTGCCCTCATAGATCATGCGAACAGCCTCGAACCGCAGCTTCTTTGCGATCTTTTTCAGTTCCGCAGATTCCATACGTTTTCCTCCTTCTACTTGGGGAAGATGCGGCAGACTTTGTTTCCGATGCGGCCGTATCCTCTTCCTCCATCCTAACTATGGTCAGACATCAGACGTCTGATTCTTATACTCTATATATAACATATTATTATCTTAATGTAAAGGATATTTATCGGTTTTTGTGCAAAAACTGCGCAAATTCGCTATAGAACAACTTCACCAACTTCTCTGATAAATCAAAAACTGTTGTACGCAAAATGATTTATTCGCCTTTTCATATCGCTTCTGCTATAATGGGGCACAGAGAACAGGGAATGGACGCAGGAAGGATCTATCGATGCTTATGAAGGCAAACGGCACCGCCGTGCATTTACAACCGGATTTCAAACACCAATCCATGTCTGCTGCGGAGCTTGTCGTCACCGGCATCAAACAGCAACTGATTGACCGCCGTCTGCGCGCGGGCGACCGACTGCCGCCCGAAACAGAACTGTGCGAGGTCTTTGGCGTCGGCCGCAGTTCCCTGCGCGAGGCAATCCGCACACTGCGCGCACAGGGTTTGCTCGAGCTGCAGCCCGGTGTCGGAACGTTCGTATCAGACGGCCGCGGCAAAGCGTTTCGCGATACTCTCTTCTACAATCTCTGTCTTGCAGATCCTGAGTTGGACGAGATCGAGGAGCTGCGCAAGATCCTTGAGATTGATATTATGGAGCTCATCATCCGCAACTACAAACGCAACGCCCCTGAGCGGGTGCTCCTGCATGAGAATTTCAACGAACTCACCGCACTTGCCTCAACGAACTGTGACAGCAACACACTGCTTGCGAATGATATGGACTTCCATAAAATCATGGCAGATGCGTGTAAAAACCACGTCATCCGCTCCATCTATCGGAGTCTTATCGACTATCTCCAACGCTCGATGGCCGATTCCTACGCCGCGCAGAGTATTGAGCGCGTCCTCGAAAGCCATCGCAGTCTCCTATCCACAATCGACGATCGCGCCATCGACCGTGTTGAGGAGAGTGTAAGCTTCTCCCTCGCTCCTTGGCGTCCACAGGCGTAGCACACACATAGCAAAAGACCCCGATGGCTGTATTATACCATCGGGGTCTTTTGCTATGCGGGTTGTCGTTTTTTACTCAATATGCAGCGGCTCTTTGCGCGTCGGCGGCGGAAACGCGCGGTCAATCGCGGCGCAGTCCTCCGCCGTGAGGTCGAATGCGTCCGCGCCCGCATTGCTGACGGCGTGCTCCCGCCGTCCCGTACGCGGAATGGCGATCGTATTGCCGTCGCGGATCGCCCATGCGAGTGCGATCTGCGCCGGTGTCGCGCCGTACTTCGCCGCAATCTCACCGAGCACACTGCTCCCGAGGAGGTCGCAGCCGAGCCGCCCCACCTGCGCGAGCGGGCAGTACGCCATCAGCGCAACATGATGCTCCCGCATCCACGGCAGGAGGCTGTAGTCGATGCCGCGCGAACCCATGTGATAGAGCACCTGATTCACCGCACAGTTCCTGCCGCCATCGATACGCCACAGCTCCTCCATATCTGCCGTATCGAGGTTGGACACGCCCCACGCGCGGATCTTGCCCAACGCGCGTGCCTTCTCCATCGCCGCGACCATGTCCGCGAGAGGGTGACTGCCGCGCCAATGGTAGAGGTAGAGATCGAGATAGTCCGTCCCGAGATGGGAGAGACTTCGGTCGAGCGACTCCATGAGCCGTGTGCCGTACGCGTTCGACGGCATGACCTTCGACACGAGAAAGAGCTTGGTGCGGTCATAGGAACGAATTGCCTCACCTACGAGGCGCTCCGAGCGCCCGTCACCATAGTTCTCCGCCGTGTCGATGAGGGTCATGCCCGCCTCGATGCCTGCACGCAGTGCCTCGATCTCCCGCGCATGTGTTTCGGCGGAGTCCCCAAGGTACCATGTCCCCTGCCCGAGTGCGGGGACAGAGACCCCGCTTGACAGCTTGACCATGTGTTTCATATTATCACGCTCCTTACCTATTGGAAGAGTACATGACCTTTGGGCAAATACCATTATCTCGGTACTCTTTCATTTACAATTCTACACGAATACTTGGCATGATGAAACCCTTTGCACGATTTTCTTTTTCAAAAATACGTAAGAAAAGGACTTTTGACAGTGGCTCAATAAATCTCTATAATCGTGCAGGGAGCATCCCATAATACAGGAAACAGGGAGCAGAATATGACACGCAAACAACCAAAGCACGGCGAGATCTGGCGGCATTTCAAGGGGAATCTCTACCGCATTGAGACAGTGGCGGAGCACACGGAGACGGGCGAACTGCTCGCCGTCTATCAGGCACTCTACGGGACGTACGGCATCTACGCGCGCCCGCTCGCGATGTTCCTGAGCGAGGTCGATCGCGCCAAGTACCCGGATGCAACACAGAAATATCGCTTCGAAAGAGTGCAGCCAAAGGACGCTTTTCTCCTCTGAAAATAAACGCCGTAGTATATGACCATAAATAAAACATAACTGCCATTTATGTTTTCAATGTCAAAGTTTCATAGGGCTTTTGTCCAAAATATAGCAGGAAAAACGGAATAGAGAGAGAATTATAAGAATTCGTCGAAAGAAAGTTTCCGAAATATATTACGGAAACTAATCGGGCTTGTTGATACCCGCAGCAATCCCGAACGAACTGTATGAATAGGAGATGTATTCATGGATGCAGCAATGCTGACATTGGGTGTTCTCGGGGTGGCGGCGTTCCTCTTCGCCACAGAGATTATCCCTCTCGCCGTCACGGCAATGGGCGCGGCGATCGCGCTCGGACTCTTGGGGGTGCTCACCCCGGCACAGGTATTCTCAGGACTGTCCAATTCCACGGTCGTCCTTTTCGCCGGTATGTTCATCATCGGCGCCGCGATGTTCCAGACGGGACTCGCGCAAAAAATCGGCATCGCCGTCGTCAAAAAATCGGGCAATGACGAGCGTGCATTAATGGCGGCACTGATGCTCATAACGATCGTGCTCTCGTCCGTGTCCTCGAATACGGCGACAGTCGCGTGCCTCATGCCCGTCGTCATCCAGATCTGCGCTGCGGCAAAACTGCCCGTCTCACCGCAGCTCATGGCGCTCGCCGTCGCGGCAAATGTCGGCGGTACGATCACGATGATCGGCACGCCGCCGAACATCCTCATGAGCGCGACGCTCGGTGCCTCGGGACTAACGCCGTTCGGCTTCTTCGAATTCGCATGGATTGGTATCCCGCTCTCCATCGCGGGCATGATCTACATGCTCACGATCGGCCGCAAGCTCTGCCCGCGCAAGCTCGTGGACAGCGAGGCGGTCGCAGGTGAGGCGGAGGAGGCAAAGGATCCGCGCAAGATGGTCATCTGCGCCGTCATCCTGATCGGCGTTGTCGTCGCAATGGTGCTCGAAAAGCAGATCAACGTCCCGATGCAGACCTCGGCGATCATCGGCGGTCTCCTCTGCGTCCTCACGGGCTGCCTCTCGGAGAAGCAGGCGTATCAGGGCGTTGACTGGACGACCATCTTCCTCTTTGCAGGTATGCTCCCGCTCGCCAGCGCGATGGATCACAGCGGCGCAGGCAAGCTCATTGCAGACTTCGTCGTCGGACTCATCGGCGACCATCCGTCCCCGATGCTCATCGTCGGTGCAATGTTCGCCCTCTCGTGCGGCCTGACGCAGTTCATGTCGAACACGGCGGCAGCCGCGCTCCTCGCGCCGATTGCGATCTCCATCGCGCAGTCCATCGGCGTCTCCCCATATCCGGTCGTCATGGCGATCGGCATCGCTGCATCCTGCGCATTTACGACGCCGGTTGCAACGCCGCCGAACACCCTCGTTCTCGGCCCCGGACAGTTCCGCTTCATGGACTACGTCAAGGTCGGCGTTCCGCTCGTCTTCGTCTCGCTGATCGTCTGCCTTGTCGTCATCCCCCTCGTCTGGCCGTTCTAATCGAGAGCATATATAGATAAACGGCGTCTCCTTGCACGACCGTGAATGAATCGAACTGAACTGAAAAGTCGTTCACCGCATGACAGGTGTATCCTCGGGTACACCTGTCATTTCATGGCACACAAGGAGAATATCATGAAAAAAGAAGAAATGCTGAACCATCTGAAGGCATTCGACCCCGCGATCTTCACCTTCCTGCAGGACGAGATCCAGCGGCAGCGCTGCACTCTCTCGCTGATCCCGACGGTCAACGCCATGTCGCCGCTCGCTGCCTTTCTCGAGGGGAGTGCGCTCGCAAACAGCACCCTCGAGGGCTGCGGAGCACGTCATGCCAGTTCCGTCGAGGAGCTTGTCCGCACGCGCGCACAGGAACTCTTCGGCAGCGCGCACGCTGTCGTGCGGCTCGGCAACATCGCCGCAGCCTCGCGTGTCGCATTTCTTGCGCTGTTGCAGCCGGGCGATACCGTCCTCTCCTTCAACCGCAGGAAAGAGGAGCACTGTGCGGGGCTGAACTACCATTTCGAGAACTTCGGCATTGACCCTGCCCTCCAAAAGGTGGACTGGGACGAGGTCATGCAGCTCGCCGAACGTGTGAAGCCGCGCCTCATCATCTTCTCGCCTGTCAGCTATCCGTGCGTGCCGAACTACGAGCGGCTCGCCGCCGTTGCGCGCGCCGTGGGCGCATATCTCTGGGTCGACATCGGGCAGTGCGTCGGGCTCGTTGCGGCGGGGCTCATCCCCTCGCCCGTAGCGCTTGCCGATGTTGTCAGCTTCCCGACGAACGACTCGCTGCGCGGGCCTGACGGCGCGATCCTCCTCTGCACGAAGGAGCTTGCGCCGCAGATGGACGCCGCCGTCGCAAACACGGGGCATATCTCCCTGCACATGAACCACCTCGCCGCGCTCGGCTTTGCCCTGCATGCAGCTGCACAGCCGCGCTTCCGCGCGTACGGGGAGCAGGTGCTCGCGAACAGCCGCGCGCTCGCCGCAGCCCTCAAGGAGCAGGGCATCAACCTCCTCGCGGGCGGCACCGAGACCCATCTCATCCTCGCCGCTCCTGCGGCGGGCGTTGACATCGTGGACACGGTGCACGCCCTCGGACGCATGGGCATCTATGTCAAACGCGACAAGATCCCGACCATGCGCCCCGAGATCATGCTCTCCGCGCTGCGCCTCTCGACACTGAACCCGACCACGCGCGGGCTCAAGGAGGCGGACATGTCCATCATTGCCGACGTACTCGCGCGCACCCTCAGCGGGAAATGCCCCGCCGAGGAGGAGGATTCGGTGTGCATGAAGATCGCAAAGCTCCTCATGGACAAGCCCACCTTCTCCGAGGAGTGGATGAACGAGGGCGCAGCCGCACAGACTGTCGCGCCCACCTCCGACACGGGCAGCGTCCATGAGCACGCCGCCAACGAGCGGAAAACGATCCTCAAGAGCTTATTCAAATAACGGAGCATCAAACAACCTCCGACCGCGTGCAGTCGTATGCGGTCGGATTTTTTATCGTAAAATATTCAGAAGCGTCAACAAATGGATGATTTGTACGCCGCATTGTGCTATACTAAAGGAACAAGACTGAACGAATCCCATTTTTACGGAAGAGGAGAATTGCCCATGAAACGTGAAGAAGTCGTCAACCACCTGAAGACATTCGACCCCGAGATCTATGGTCTCTTGGAGGAGGAACGCCAGCGCCAGCGCTACACTCTCTCCCTCATGCCGAACATGAACGCCATGTCGCCGTTCGCGAAATATCTCGAGGGCAGCGTCCTCACGAACAGCTTCTTTGACCGCCACGACGAGACCACGAGCGGCGGCCTCCACCTTGACGCCATCGTGCGCAAGCGCGCCATGGAGCTCTTCCACAGCGACCACGCCATCGTGCGCCTCGGCAACATTGTCGCCGCCTCGCGTGTCGTCTTTCAGGCGCTGCTGGAGCCTGGCGACACCGTCCTCTCCTTCAACCTCAGGAAAAAGGATCACGTCGCGGGACTCTCCTACAACTTTGAGAACTACGGCATCGAGCCGGGCACGCAGGAGATCGACTGGGGGGCAGTACGGGAGCAGGCGGAGCGCGTAAAGCCGCGCCTCATTATCTTCTCGCCCGTCAGCTACCCGCGTACCATCGACTATCAGATCCTCTACGAGATTGCGCAGACCGTCGACGCCTACCTCTGGGTCGACATCAGCCAGTCCGTCGGACTCGTCGCGGCAAAGCTCGTGCCCTCGCCTGTGCCCCTCGCCGATGTCGTCACCTTCTCCACGCGCGACTCGCTGCGCGGCCCCGACGGCGCCGTCCTCCTCACGAAGCGCGACATCGCCGCGCGCATGGATGCCGCCGTCATCAACACGGGGCATGAGGCGCTGCACATGAACCACCTCGCCGCGCTCGGTGTCGTCCTGCGCGAGGCAGGCAGTGAGCGCTACCGCAGCTATGCCGCGCAGGTCGTACAGAACGCACAGGTACTCGCGCGCACCCTCGCCGACCACGGCGCCTCCGTCCTCTGCGGCGGTACGGATACCCACCTCGTCCTCGCCTCTGCCGCCGCCGGCATCGATACAGATGCGGCGGTCAAGGCAATCGGACAGATGGGCATCCGAGTCAAGACCGACAACGTCCCCACGATGAACTCCGGCCTCTTCCTCCACGCCCTGCGCCTCTCGACCTCGAACCCCACGACGCGCGGAATGCGCGAGGAGGACATCGCCTACATCGGCTCCCTGCTCGCAAAACCGCTTACCACCGTCCTCTCCCCTGAGGAGATCGAGAAGACGCGGCAGGAGATCGTCGCCCTCGTCAAGGATGCCCCCGTCTTCTCCGAAGAGTGGATGGGCGACTCCGAGGGCTGACCACACAATATTTGCATAGAAACGCGCCCCACCGAGAATGATCGGCGGGGCGTATTTCGTTGCAGATGAATGCATTTGATGCTATGCTGAAAACAAAAAGGAGGTGCTCACTATGGCAAACGCTTTGGTACAATTTCGCACAGATGAGACGGAGCGGACGAAAGCCGCTGCAATCTGTGCTGCACTCGGCATGGATCTCCCGACCTATCTTCGTATGTGTGTCTCCCGCCTCGTCCGCGAGCGCGGAATCCCGTTTCACATGCATCTGGATGACGCGCCGATGATGCGCGGCATCCGCGCAATGCAGCATGCCTCGATGATTGCACACGAAGAGGGCATAGCATCCAATCGACCCCACCTCTGGGAAGATCTCGATGATCTTCTCCCCAATCGCACGCAGACGGTCGAAGCCCAGCACAAACGCATCCCCGTTGAGGAGGAAGATGCGTTCCACCGCACCGTAGTACCGCCGCGCCTCGCGCAGATCGCGCTCGATCTGCTCCATCGTCTCCACCGCGAACGGCACGTCGCGGTACATCGTGCAATAGCTGCACCGATTGTGGCTGCACCCCTGCGTCACCTACACGAGCAGCGAATCCGCCTCATACGGCGGCCGATAAGTTGTCCCTGTGTATTTCATCGCATCCTCCCTATTTTCATCATGTTACACCTGTAACACTTATATTCCCATTATAGATATCCGCAGGGGCTTTGACAAGAGGCATAGAGCGAGTGATACATTTTCATGGGAATGTATCAGCGCATAGAAAAAGACGCCCCGCAGGGCGTCCTTGTCGTAAAGAGACTCTTTGGCAGGCGTGCCGTTCCCCTGCATCTCTCGGGTTTCCCCTGTCCGTACCAGCGGCGTGTGGTTGACACGAAATTTACCACCTCAAAGAGTCTCTTTCTTTGTCCTTATTATAAATCACTCTCCATGCGACTGTAAAGGATTTTTTGTTGCGCAGATATTTATTCCATTTCTTCTCACTGATTTTTAGAAATGTAATAATTGAGTTGGAGTACCCCTCAGGGTCCTCAACAGTGACAAGCCGCAGAATTAGCTGAAAGCGAACGCCATCCACCCGAAACGCCTTGAGTACAAACGCCGTATGAGGACGATTCGCTTCCAGAATATAATCCGGCTGTATCAACGCATCGGGAAGATACGCAGCATCTCCTCGTAATCCTGTGGATGGTGATCTTTAATATGGTCAATCTGCGCATCCGTAATGATAACCGCATCCGTCGTGATGCAGGGCGTTACAACGGAATAGATTGTGCGGTCAATTTTACAAATAACATGCACGAGATCTATGTCCTCCCATCATCACTGCTCCACCCCGATGATTTCTTTCCATATATATCCCTCTCTGACGCCTGAGTCGCTGTAGAGGATGTCCTCGGCCGCGAAGATCTCGGCGAGGGTGTGAGCGATGACCATGCCAGGGATGATTGTGTGGAGGCGGTCGGGGGCGGAGCGCAGGAGGACGGCGGTATCAGCCTCGCTGAGGGTCTGTCCCGTAGAAAACAGGCCGATCATCGCAGGCAGATGACGCGCGTCGATGAGGCGCGGCGTCTCATCGGGATAAAGCAGCCCATGCATGCGACTCGCGCTGCTGAGGACGCCGCCCATGCCGATCATATGCTGCGCGCGCAGCGCACGCACCTCGGGGGCACTGTCCAGTATTGCTGTGACCGCCGCACGAATCGCCGCACACTCGTCACCACTCGGGAGCAATCCCGCAACGTGCGCCTTCGACATGGCAAGCGAGCCGATCGGGAGGCTCCAACGCCCCTGCATCTTATGCGCCGCATAGGAGATGATCTCGGTGCTGCCGCCGCCGATGTCGACCATGATGCCGTCCGCATGGGCGATGCTTGCGGTCGCGCCGATGAAGTCGTACGCAGCCTCCTCCTCGCCGCTGATGATGCGGATGGAGACGCCCGTGCGCCGCGTGATCTCCTCGGTCGCGGCGCGGCTGTTGGTCGCAGAGCGCAGTGCCGCCGTCGCAAAGGCATGAACGTGCGCGATGCCGAATGTCTCGATGAACTCCATGAAGCCGCGCAGGATCTTGACCGTCTTTTCTACCCCCTCGCGCACGAGCCGTCCGTGCGAGAGATAGCCTGCAAGCCCGACCGTATGCTTGCGTTTCAGCAGGAGGGTGAACTCCCTGCCATCGATCTGGTAGACCGCCATGCGGATGGTGTTCGAGCCGATGTCGATGATTGCGTGCAGCATGGGGCTACCGCTTCAGCCCGCTGCCGGGCACGGGGATGATGACGCGATAGTTGTCGGGCATGCCGTCCGCAAAGAAGGCACGCGCGCCCGCAAGCCCCGCCGCTGCGGTCAGCTCGGCGTAGATGCCGCGTCGGTTGAGTGTCTTTGCCGCCTTGAGGATCTCGCTGTCCTCGACGGCGACGGCATCGCCCCCGCTGCGGCGCAGTGCCTTCAGGATGTCCTCCATGCGTGGCGGCGCACCCACGCGGATGGTCTCGGCAATCGTATTCTTGCGCGGTGTCTCGGGCAGATCGTGGAATGCCTCGACCACGGGCGCACATTTCGTACTCTGCACGCCGACGAAATGCGGCAGGCGGCCGAGCTCTGCAAAGCCCTGATAGAGCCCAAGGAGAAGTGAACCGTTCCCAATGGGGACGATGATGTAGTCGGGCACGTTATCATCCAGCTGGTGATAGATCTCGTGTGCCATGCTCTTGATCCCATCGGCAAAGAGCGGATTGTAGACGTGCGAGGCATAGTAGTCGCTGCCGAGTTCCGCGCGCAGGACACTGCTTGCGTTCATGCGCCCGTTCGGCACGCGCACGACATCGGCACCGTACGCCGTGATCTGCTTTGCGCGCTCGGCAGAGATGTCATCGGGCACGTAGACCCTGCACGCGATGCCCGCCGCCGCCGCATATGCCGCGACCGCCGCGCCCGCATTGCCCGCCGAGTCGACTGCGACACGGTCGATGCCAAGATGTGCAAGCTCGCCGATGAGGCGCTTCGCCCCGCGATCCTTGAACGAACCGGTCGGCTGACGATCCTCCATTTTGAAGTAGTAGCGGCATCCGTCGATGACGAGCGGCAGGAGCGGCGTCTCCACCTCACCGAGCGTCACCGCCTCGTGGCGGTCGCCCGCGTCCATCGCGCTCTGATACAGACGAAAAAGCCCACCGCATTCACACGCATAGGCGTGCGTTGCGACGGGGTATTCCTTTTTGCAGCGCTCACAGTAGAAGTGCATGATGAACCTCCTTCGGAACGTATGAGATTGTAACGATATAGGGAGATAAGCCTCCCCCGCCAATGCGGGAGGAGGATCGCTTGCGGTGGAAGGGGCGCCCCTATCGGCTCACTTCGTTCGCCACTTCCCCCGTCGCGACGGGGGAAGCTAAATTACCGCCCGTCCCCTCATCCGTATGATCCTCGGTCAGCGCGTGGTTGCCGAACATGGTCGTCAGCGTCTCACGCGTGAAGCCGTAGGCAGGACTCGAGAAATCCTGCCGCGGATCGTAGCGGTTGTTCGGCGCACCGAGGAGTCCGCAGACCGTATCGTACATCATATCGTTCGTAAAATACGCATCGCGGCGGGATTCGAGCATCGCTGCACGCTGCGGCAACGCCGCGTGGTACTCGGGCGACAGATAAATGAAGAACGGGATGCGCACCATATCGAAGCTGAACACGTCGGGATTGTGTGAGATCTTGAGATTTTCGCCGTGGTCAGAGAAATAGACCATCGCGCGGAGGTTCAGATTCTTCTCGGCGTAGCTGAAGATCTGCGAGAGAATGTAGTCCGTGTAGAGGATGCTGTTCGCATACGACGGCGCGCTTGTCATCGCCGATTCGCCGTCCTCGGCGGCGAACTTCGCCCATTCATCGGGATAGCGGTTGTTGTAGTAGATATGACTGCCCATCAGATGTAGGACGATGAAGTTATTCACATTCGGGTCAATGCGCGTGAGATACGGGAGCAGGCTCTCGTCATACTTTGTCGTAAAGGTGTACGAATCATCCGTCCACTCCGCCACGTCTGCCGTCTTCGCGACCATCGTGATCGCACTGTCGAACTGCCCGTAGCGCCCCTGATTGCTGAACCAGTAGGTATGGTAGCCGATTTTTTTCGCCACATCGAGGAGCGATGCCGACTCGAAGAACTCCTTGTCGTTGTACTGGCTCTTCTCCGTCAGCGCGCGCTCGAGAACAGGCACCGTCTGCGTCCACGAGGAGTAGGTATTCCGATAGACGAGGAAGCCCTCACGCTCGGCCGCCATCTGCTCCATCCACGGTGTATTCTCATACGGGAAGGACGGCGTATAGTAGTGCATATAGTTGCGCGAAGCAGACTCGCCGATGACGAAGATCACCGTCCCCGGCGCACGTGTCGCAAGGGTATTCTCCATATCGATGATGAGTGACGCATATCTCTCGTCCTGATGCAGGCTATACGACTGCGTCTCCTCAACATAGCTCGTCACATCTTTGTAGAGGCCCGCAATCGAACTCTCGGGGATGAGTGCGACATGTATCCCTGCTGCGGCGATCATGACGAGAACAAGGCTGCCCATGCGCGATCCTTCCGCGCTCGGATAGATGCATCGTGCGAACACGAGGTAGCTGCGGTAGGAGAGATAGATGAGCAACAGCAGGAGGAGTACAACGAGCGCAGCGGGCAGAACCCCCACAGTCGACTGGATATAGTCCCCCGCCTCATGCCAGTTCGTCAGATAGAGCGCCATGAGCGATGCCGGGCTGAGCGCATGCCAGACCGTCATATAATAGGCAATCTGCGTCAGTGGGATGAGCGACATGAGGAAGCCGAGCACAGAGAGGAGCGCTGCCGTCAGCCGCCGATGCCCAAGGTGGAAAAGGACACCGCCCAGTGCCGCGAGCACGAGCATATACGCCGTCCCGATGAGAAAGTCATAGAAGATCAGCGAGCGATACCAGTCCTGCCGATACGTCCACGCATAGAGAAGCGGAAAGGTAAGACACCAGAGCAGCCCGGGCACCATCGCCCCGAGCATTCCACGCGAGAAGAGCGGAACACCCGTCCCATACTGCATGAGCATAAGCGCCGCAAGGACAGGAAGGAGCGCGGGGAGAAAATACTCCGCGCCCATATCCTGCCCCATATTGATGTAACATGCGACGAGCGTCAGAAAATACGCTCCTGCCGCCGCCGCATAGCGGATCCATTCATTTGCCCGCTCTGTCGATACCTTCATATTCTGCCGTACTACTCCATGATAAAGATTTCGAGATCCTGTCTGCCAAACATCAGTGCCTCAGCGTGGCTATCAAATGCAACGTCAATACGATAACCATGTATTGAGCCGCCAACATCCTCCGCCACAGCCTCACCATAGCCCGGAATAAAGACGCGTGTGCCGAGCGGAATGACAGACGGATCAACAGCGATCACGCCGCGCCGTACCATCGTCCCCGTCGCCGTACGATTCCCGTTGCCCGGATCGAACGCACTGTAGCCCGTCGCCGAGACATATACCGAGCGGCTACTGCCGCGGCTGACCTCATGCGCGCGCTCCTCACGAATCCCGAGCGCCACAGGGTCATACGGGACACCGCCCGAAAGCGCAAGATACGTCGCCTGACCGCAGATGCCATCCACCTCGAGGCCATTCTTCTCCTGACAGCGCTCAATTGCCGCGCGTGTAAGAGGGCCTGCAACGCCGTCCGCTGCACCATCGAGATAGCCCCCCCTGATGAGGAGCTCCTGCACATGCTGCACCGCTGCACCGCGCATTCCCTCCTTTACGAGGATATGTGCCGCCTCGGCAGGCGCATGGAGTGCAAGCGGCACAGTCACGGCGAGTGCCGTACCGATCGAGAGTGCTCCTCTGAAGCGCCGCAGCTCCCTGTGCCGCCGCGCTCCCTGTACCAATTTTCGTGCTGCCAAAAGGAGTTTCCGTATCTTCATTCCATCGTGCTCCCTTCACTTTGCGATCTTTATTCTGCGCCGGCCATATGCGGCGCGCGCCAATCATATTACGTTTTGTTGGGAATATTTTACTATAAAGTGGAAGTCACGTCAAACACAGGCAAGCTCGATCTCAGGCGCACGTACAATCAGCCCGTCCTCCGCCGCGTACCGATAGAATAGGCGCAGTCCAGCGATCGTCTCCTCATCCAGCTGCCAAACGACAGCGCTGCCGAGGTATGCCCGCAGCTCTTCGCGCGTGAAACGCCCATCTGCAAGCACCTCGCTGATTGCCGCATCCTTGACCGTCTGCCAGTCGCGAAACGCCGCCGCAATCCGCCCGTGAACGAGCCGCAGCTCCTCGGGATGCGCCGCCGCAAATGCGCGTGCCGCCGCCCAGATACCGAACACCATGCGCATGCCCGTGAGCCGCTTCCATTCGCGTGCGAGATCGTAGATGTAGATCCCATCGGGCGGGTGATGATATAGTTCGAGTGCATCGTCCCCGATGAAGAGCGCGCCCACCGCCCCATCTGGCACGGGGTCAGCCGGCGTGAGCGCCCGTGTTTCATAGACTGGCGCTGCATCATACGCGCGGCGCAGTATGATCTTCAGCAGGGCGTGCGAGGACGCCGATTTATCTGAGAGCAGGACGCGGCCGTCCTTGATCTCCTCGGCGGGGGCGCGCGAGACGAGCAGCACGCTCCGCACATCGCCGTCGGACGCAATGCACACATCAGGCAGGATGAGCAGATCTGCCGCGTGCCGTGCATACGTGATCGAGGACACCCCCGACACATCCAGATTCTTCGCCTCAAGCCGCCCGTTCAGCTGTGCAGGTGAGGCGCGCAGGATATCCAGCCCCTCCGCCGCCCCGTGCGCGAGCGCATACGTCAGCGGCAGCACATTCAAAAACGCGATATGACCCAGCCGCACACTCATACATTCTCCCTTTCTCTCCTCACGGGCCTGTAAACGAAATGTCCGAGAACTGCGGCGCACGCGCCATCATCAACTCCATGCGCCGCGCAAAGCGCTCGTAGAAATCCGTTGCCACAGCAATATTGGGTTGGATGAACACCTGCTCCTGCACTGGAGTCATCTCCCAAACAGACACAGACTCATGCACAAAGGCGCTCGCACGAAAGCGTTCCTTCACACCCGCAAGAGACGGATCATCGTAGTCCAAGACCAGCCGCGCAGCCGTCTCCCGCATCTCCGCGAGCAGCCGACGCATCTCGTCATAACTGTATACGTTATCCTCCAGATTCCACTCAAACTCCACGCCGAGTGGCTCGGGATGCTCCAGCCTGCGGTAGCGCATGGAGCGCTCCTGATTGTAATTCCGCTTGAGGAAATAAAACAAAAACATCTCCACATCGTCTTCATCGATGGAGATTTCCTCAGCCGTACGCCGCAGAACCTGCGTGAAAACCTCATCGCCCGCGCCCGGCAACAGGCCCTCATCGGGAAGTGCCACCGGCATGATCCGAAAACACGCCGAGCCCTGATGCCCCTCCAGAATCTCAATCGTCGAAAGCCTCTGCTCCTCCATGATCTACCTCCGTTCACTCTTCATATCCTCTATTATAATCCTTCTTCGTGGAAAAATACAGTATTTTCACAATCGCTTGTGACACTATGGGAAACAAAAAGACAGCCAAGTGCTGCCTTTCGTGATATAATATCTTTGGTACTATCTATTCGGTAGGCGGTCAATTCAGCCCCTGAAAGGGGGCGAAGCTCATGGAGTTCTACGATTTTTTGTCGTTGGTATTCCTCGTAACAATCTGCATTGTTGCGTTAAAGGCATAAGAAAACCCGCCTGCTCCAGCAAAGTTTAGGCGGGTCTCTCACCAAAACACGTATTGAGGCTGACCGTTTACACGATAGCACCTTTTATACGCTTATTATACGACAGGACGAAGACTGCGTCAAATCATTTTTCTGCCAACAGAGGAGAACAATATGCAGCACGAACAGATTGCACTCGACTATGAAGTCACCGAGCAGAAGGAAGCCCTCTACGAGGCGATTGCCGCGCTCCTCGCGAACGCCCTGCGGCAGATGGAGGACGCAGAAACACACGCGCGTACGCTTCTCTATGACGCCCTGTGCCGTATGTGGAACACACTGCTCGGCACGACTTACCGCACGCGCGAGGAGATCGCCATGCTGCGCGGCGCATATGGACTTGCCCGCGAGCTCCTTGCGGGTATGCAAGATGACGACACGCCCGCCCGCACAGCTGCTCCGCAGGAGATGGACGGCACGCTGCTCGAATCGCTTGCAAGCGTCACATCCGAAGAGTTCCAACACCAACGGGACGCACTGATCCGCATCCTCACCGAGGGACGCACGCCCGCCGAATCCCCGCAGGCGTATCTCATTGCAGGACAGCCCGGCGCGGGCAAGACCACGATGGCAGATCTCTTCACACGCGCGCACGCGGCCAACATCATCTTCATCAGCGGCGATGCCTATCGCCCATTTCACCCGCACATTGCGGAGCTCCGTGCGCACTTCGGTGACGATGCCGTCCTCCACACGCAGGAATTCGCGGGCAAAATGACCGAGGCACTCATCGACGTACTCAACGCACAGGGCTATCACCTCATCATCGAGGGCACGCTCCGCACACAGGAAGCGCCGGTGCGCACACGAGAGCTCCTCGCCGCGCGCGGCTATCGCGTCTCGCTGAATGTCCTCGCCGTCCCGCCCATCCTCTCATACCTCGGCACGCTGCGCCGCTATGCGCGCATGCGGGAATTCGGCATGCATCCGCGCAGGACGCCGCGCGATCATCACGACCGCGTCGTGCGGGACATCGCCGCAAACCTCGATGCCCTCGACCAGATGCACCGATTCGATGCAATCCGCCTCTATGACCGCACAGGTGCTTGTCTGTATGAGGAGAACCAACAGGGAGGAAGCCCCGCCGAAGCACTCCGCCGCGCAATGGCACGCCCCTTCTCCGCCGAAGAGCGCGACGACCTCCGCCGCATTTACGCGCCCTATGTGCCAGAAGAGCTGCTTGATGAGGCGCTGCACTCCTACTGAGTTCTGCAGCAAAAAAGACAGCCGAAGCTGTCATACTGTGCTATAATAGCTGTGGTGCTATCTATTCGGTAGGCGGTCAATCGAAGCCTTAGATCGGCGGTGATTGGCTATGAACGAAACAAATGTAACTCTGTTGCTGTTCATCGTTCTAGTTTTACTTTTAACCAAAAAGTAAACCGCCCCTAGGAGTCCAATCTATAGGCGGTTACTTTTCCACTATATAAGGGCTGACCGTTTACACGATAGCACCTTTTCTACGCTCATTATACGACACGAGAGAAAATCCGTCAAATCATTTTCGCCGCATCGGTCAAGGAGGATTTTATATGAATCAGAACAACAAATACACCGTCATCACAGGCGCGAGCGCGGGCATCGGCGCCGCCGCAGCAACGGCATTTGCCGCGCGCGGACACAATCTCGTCCTCATTGCGCGCCGTACCGAGCGGCTGCACGCGCTCAAGGACAAAATTCACGCAGCGCATCCGTCGCTCGACATCATCGTGAGGACTGCCGATCTCTCCGTCCCCGAGAACGTCATACACCTCTATGACGATCTGCGCACACTCCCGATCGGAACGTGGATCAACAACGCCGGCTTCGGCAGCTACGGCATCGTCGGCGCACAGGAGCTCGGCAAAATCACGCAGATGATTCACCTGAACATCGAGGCACTGACCATCCTGTCCACGCTCTTTGTACGCGACTTTGCCGATGTTGCGGATGCGCAGCTCATCAACATCTCCTCTGTCGGCGGCTACCAGATCGTCCCGACCGTTGTCACCTACTGCGCGACAAAATTCTACGTCAGCGCCTTTACCGAGGGGCTTGCCCACGAGCTGAGCGCACGCGGCGCGAAACTCCGTGCAAAGCTCCTCGCCCCCGCCGCAACGCAGACCGAGTTCGGCGCCGTCGCGAACGACAACCCCGCCTACGACTACGACAAGGCGTTCGGCACCTACCACACGAGCGCCGAGATGGCAGACTTCCTGCTCACCCTCTACGACAGCGACGAAACGCTCGGCATCGTCGACCGCGAGACCTATACCTTCCGCCTGTGCGCACCACAGCTCCCCTATGCCGGCAATTCCGCGCGCAATCAAAAGGTATGATGGGGCAAAGGATGCGTGCGTCTTCCCCGGTTGAAAATCTCCCCGTGCGCCGTTATAATGGAAGCAAAGCAATACACTGCGAAAAAGGAGCGCTTACAATGAACGAAATCGCACTCAAATACGGCTGCAACCCGAACCAGACCCCCGCACGCGTCTACGCGGACGGAGGACTGCCCTTCACCGTACTGAACGGCCGCCCCGGCTACATCAATCTGCTCGACGCACTGAACAGCTGGCAGCTCGTCCGCGAACTGAAGGAAATGTCGGGGCTGCCCGCCGCCGCATCGTTCAAGCACGTCAGCCCCGCAGGTGCGGCGCTCGGCCTCCCGCTCACGGAGACGCTCGCGCGGGCGACCCATGCGCCGAAAGGCGAGCTCTCGCCTGTGGCGTGTGCCTATGTGCGTGCACGCGGCGCGGACCGCATGAGCTCCTACGGCGACTTTGCCGCCGTCTCGGACATCTGTGACGAGAGCCTCGCGGAGTTCCTGCGCGGCGAGGTCTCCGACGGCATCATCGCACCGGGGTATACGGAGAAAGCACTTGAAATCCTAAAGAGCAAGCGCAAGGGCGGCTATCTCATCCTCCAGATGGACGAGAGTTACGCGCCGCCCGCGCTGGAGCGCAAGGACGTGTACGGCGTGACCTTCGAGCAGCAGCGCAACGAAGTAGCGATCACAGAGGACTGCCTAACCGACCGCCCGACGGCGAACAAGGACATCCCCGCCGAGGCTCGCCGCGACCTCCTGCTCGCGCTCATCACGCTGAAATATACCCAGTCCAACTCGGTCTGCTACGCCGTCGACGGACAGGCGATCGGGGTCGGCGCAGGACAGCAGTCGCGCGTCCACTGCACGCGCCTCGCGGGGAACAAGGCGGATATCTGGCAGCTGCGCCAGAGCCCGCAGGTGCTCGCCCTCCCGTTCAAGGACGATGTGCGCCGCCCCGACCGCGACAACGCCATCGACGTATACACGGCGGGTGACGAGGACGACTACGCCCTGCTCACGGCGGACTGGCAGCGGCTCTTTACCGAGAAACCCGCACCGTTCACGCGTGCGGAAAAGCGTGCCTACCTCCGCACCGTCAAGGGGGTCGCGCTCGGCTCGGACGCATTCTTCCCGTTCGGCGACAACGTGGAGCGTGCCCACCAGAGCGGCGTTTCCTACATCGCACAGAGCGGCGGCTCCATCCGCGATGACAACGTCATTGAGACGTGCGACAAGTACGGCATCGCAATGGCGATGACCCACATCCGCCTCTTCCATCATTGAGATACATCACCTCCGTTTTCCGGCCTCCCCCGCACGATATGAGGGAGGCTGTTTCATTTCACTGAATGTTTTTCGCATCCTATTCTCATATATCGTTCTGTTATTAAATATTTCTATTTGATTTTCCTATCAGAATTGTGCTATCATTCTGCTATCTGTTGTATAATAAGTCTCATTTTCTATTCTACAGGAGGTATACGGAATGAACCGATCACACCGCCGCCTTGCTCTGCTCGGCATGGCGCTCAGTACGGCATGTTTTGGTGCGCACGCATACGCAGCCCAAACAATGCAGATGGATATGCACGGCACGATGAACAGCACGCCCGCTGCCGCTGATGACGGAATGTACGAGTTCACCCTCGATGAGGTCATCATCACGGGCTACCGCACGGCAACGCCGCTCACCCTCTCCACCGACCCGCAGCGTCCGCGCCAGCCCATTCCCGCCGCCGATGGTGCAGGTTACCTCAAGACCATCCCCGGCTTCTCCGTCGTCCGCAAGGGCGGGCTCGGCGGCGACCCGATGATGCGGGGCATGGGCGGCTCGCGCATGGTGATGGATATGAACGGCGGCGGTATGTCGGGCGGCTGCCCGAACCGCATGGACCCCACATCGACCTACGCATTCCCCGAGACGTTCAGCCGCATCATCGTGAACAAGGGGCCGCAGAGTGTCCGCTATGGCGCGAGCGTTGCGGGCAGCGTCATCTTCGAGCGCGAGACGGAGCGTTTTGAAAAGCCCGGCGTACGCGGCAACATCTCCGTCCTCGGTGCATCGAACCACCGCTTTGACGAGCTGACCGATGTCACGGCAGGGGGAAAAGAGGGCTACGCGCGCATCATCCAGACGCGCAATTATGCGCGTGACTACGCAGACGGTAGCGGACGCCGCATCCACTCCGGCTACGGCCGCCACAGCCTCACGGGCATCGTCGGTCTCACGCCCGACCCCGACACCCTCTTTGAGGTCTCCTACGACCGCAGCCGCGGCTGGGCGAAGTACGCACACGGCATGATGGACGGCAGTCAGTTCGACCGCGACAGCTACGCCGTGAAGTTCGAGCGGGCGCATCTCTCACCCGTCGTGGAGAAACTCACGCTGAATTTCAACAACGATACCATCGACCACATCATGGACAACTACACATTCCGTCCGGGTGGAATGATGGGCACGGATGTCAAGCGCGTGCAGTACGGTATGCGCGCCGTCACCGACCTGCGCTTCTCCCCGCAGGCAACGGGCGCCGTCGGCATCGATCTGCGCCGCGACGCACACTATTTCGCCGAGGCGCACAGACGGCTGAAGGGGTCGCCGAACAACGACATGGACATCAAGAATTTCGGCATCTTCCTCGAGTACAACCGTGACCTTGCCGCGCGCAGCCGCCTGCGCACAGGACTGCGCTATGATCGGACGGAGACGGACTACCACAACGCCCGCTTCCGCAATCCCATGGGGATGCTCATGCGCAACCTCGTTCCCGGCAGTGCGAGCGATCACGCCGTCAGCGGCTTCGTTCGCTGGGAAAACACGGCAAAGAAGCAGCCGCTGACGTTCTACGTCGGCCTCGGCCACGCGGAGCGCCCCGCCGACTACTGGGAGGCGTATCACACGTGGGCGGCCTACAGCAATCGCCGTCTCGGCATGAACGCCACCCCCGCCGCCACACGTCCGCGCAAGGAGAAGAATACGCAGCTCGACCTCGGCTGGGTCTACGCGGGCGAGAAGACGAATGCAAGTCTCTCCCTCTACTATGCGCACATCCATGATTTCATCCTGCGTCTGCCGCAGATCGGCATGGGCATGAATGCACGCACCCCCTACGGCAACGTGAATGCACGCCTCTACGGCTTCGAGGCGGAGGTCACGCGCACCGTCTCTCCGCGCTGGACGCTCGGCGCATCGCTTGCCTACACGCGCGGCGACGACCGCACGAACGATGCGGCGCTCCCGCAGATCGCCCCTCTCGAGGCGACGCTCACGGCGAAATACAGCCACAAGAAGCTGGAGACGAACGCCGTCTGGCGGCTCGTCAGCCACCAGAACCGCTTCCACAAGGGCTACGGCAGCGTCACGGGCACGGACTACGGCCCGACGGGCGGCTTTGGCATCTTCTCCCTTAGTCTCGCCTACCGACCCGACGAGAACCTGACGTTCTCCTTCGGTGTGGACAACCTCTTCAACAAGACCTACGCCGAATTCGTCAACTACAGCGAGGCGGCAATCGCCTCCCTCGGCATCCCCGCCGGCGGTCACATCACAGAGCCCGGACGCACCTTTTGGTTCAAGAGCAGCTATAAATTCTGACACATATTTCCCGACGAAGCTGCCACATCGTGCGGCGGCTTTTTTTCTTCCCCTTTTCGCTCCTCTATGCTATAATAAATTATTATTGGAATGATGCGCACAGAATGGGGAGGTGATTGGTCGTGATCGAAGCGGCCAAAACATTCGAGGAATATATTAAGAAGGAAAATATCACGGGCTTCCAGATCCGTGAGGCGGGCGACGACCGCAATACCGCCATCTTTGAGAGCGAGATCGAGGTCGAGGGGCGGCGGCTCCCGATCGTCGTCATCATCGACTCCACCGCATACGCCACCATTCGCATCCGCCTCGCTCAGAACGCTGTCGACGACACGAACGCCATGCTGCTCACGGGCTGGCTCATGCGGCAGAATCAGGACAGCCGCCTCGTGAAGTTCTATCTCACCTCCGACACCACCATCCTCGCCGACGTCGTTGTCCCGCACAACCCCGAGGCATTCGACCCCGAGGTCATGGTGAGCGTCCTGCGCGTCTTCATCCGCGACATCACAAAGCTCATGCCCGAGCTCGCGTTGCTCCTGCCTGAGGAGTGAGACATTCGCGTTTGACAAAACGCCGCGAATCTGCTATGATACTCAACATCGCGGGCATAGTTCATCGGTAGAATGAAAGCTTCCCAAGCTTTAGAGGTGGGTTCGATTCCCATTGCCCGCTCCATATGAGAAGATAGGGGCTGTTGCACGAAGGTAAATTTATCTTTGTGCAACAGTCCATCTTTTCGTATAGGGGCAGATCGGCGAAACAACGGTAACGAAAACTTGTACCTCTACAGAAATAGGGCACACGAATAAGGACGATTGCAATGCTCGCCCTTATTCGTGTGCCCTTATTGGTTTCTTTCCAACGTCTTCTTATGCCGCTTCTCTCAATGATACCAGATGCCGCTCCAACGTGCCGCTCTGTATCTTTTGATGCAGTTTGAAGACGTTGTGTGCCAGTGCCAGCAGAATCGTCTCACCCAAGACATTCGCACGCCCCCTCGTAAGAAAGCGGCGAAATCCAAAGGCTCCCTTGATCTGTGCAAAGACACCCTCTGCCTGGATGCTGCGGTTCATCCGCAGGACGATGCCTTCCGTGCTCTTGATCCGTGCAAGGTTCTTTGCACGCTCTCGTTGAAAGACCTTGGCAACCTCCAATCTCTTGGTTCGTTCCTCCATTGGTATCTTGCTGTGGTTGCCATGGATGCACTGCTTCTTTCTTTCGCAGCCGTTGCAGTCGGTACACGTGTACATGGTCTTTTCGCTCACATACCCGCGCGCACTCTTTGTCCTGCGCGTCCCCGTCACAACAAGTCGCCGCCCCTCAGCGCACCGGTAGACATCCTCCGCCGCAAGGTAGTTCATGTTCTCCCGCCGCCCGATGTCCTGCTTCCATTTGCGCTTCTTGCTCACTTCGTAGTTGTTCGGCTTGATGTAGGAGGCCTGTCCCTTTTCCCTCAAATACAGGTAGTTCTCCTCACTCTCATATCCTGCATCGGCGACGAGTTTTCGGCTCCTTTTTCCGATGTGTGCATGAAAATCCTCCAAAAACGGGATGAGTGTCCGTGTATCTGTTGGGTTCGGGTAAACACCTGCCCATACGATAAAGGATGCCTCCACGCCATATTGCAGATTATATGCCGGCTTTAACTGACCGTTCTTCATTGCATCTTCTTTCATCCGCATGAAGGTTGCTTCATAATCTGTCTTGGAAAAGCTGTTGCGCTCCCCACAGATGTGCAGTTTCTTTGTGTAGTCCTTCAGACGGCTGATGTAAGAGTCCAATGTCTCCATGGTACGCTGAAGCACGGTCTTTCGTCTTCCACTCCCGTAAACGAAGATGATGTTTTGCTCTTTTTGGATGCGTTTCAAACGTCGGCGCAGACGTTTCAGATGGTGCAGGCGAATCTCAGAGCCACGGCGCAGGTGAATACCGAACTCTTTTTCTACGCCGGCAAGAAAGGTGTCGAGTTTCTCCATGAGTTTGGTACGGTTCTTTGCAACGCCTTTTTTCCAAACGAAGGTGTACTTGCCCGCAACGGCTTCGATCTTTGTACCGTCGACAAAGAGGTTCTCAAACGAGATGGCTCCAACGGATGCAAGAAACTGTGCCATTTGTGCCAGAATCTCCTTGGCGCAGGGGGCAAAGTGATCCCTGCGAAAACGGGCAATGGTTGTGTGATCCGGTGCGGGTTGCCCTTCGAGCAGATACATGAAGTGGATGTCCCTTAGGCATACCTCCTCGATGCGGCGGGAACTGTAGATTTGATTCATGTATGCGTAGATGAGGATGGCAAGCAGCTGATGCGGTGATACGAGATTCCGCTCGGCACGCCGAAAGCTCCTGTACAGTGGTGTAAGATCCATTTGATGGATGCAGTGGAGCAGGAGGCGAACGGGATCGTCCTTCTTGATTTGAAATTCAAAGTTGAGGGGGAGGCTGGGTTGAAATGTGCCTCCGTAGGATGTATAATCCTTATGTAAAATTTGTTGCATACTCATATTTTACGCCAGAAGCCGGTGTTTGAAAACACCGGCTTCTGTGTTTTTTCACAAAATTGAGGCTTCTGCACGTTGGTTTCGTGCAACAGCCCCCTATTATTATACCCTGCCATAGACGCTGAGTCATAGCAGTTCATATCTACGCATTCCTGCGCACAAAGCTCTCCCAAATCTCCATATATGCCGCCTCCACATCGCGGACATACGTGCGTGCATCCGTGAGCGGCGAATGCGCCAATATACTGCGCAGATTCGTGCGCAGGGCGTGCAGGGTATCGGGTGAGGAGGCGAGCGCCGCCGCGATCTGCACGTAGCCCTCGGGCGTTGCCGCAATGAGCTCGGGCAGTCCCGCATTGATGAGCAGACTCTCGCCGAAGCGCGCGCCGTGGCTTGTTCCGCAGAGAGTCACGACGGGCACGCCCATCGCGAGCGCCTCGCAGGTGGTGATGCCACCCGTATAGGGGAAGGTGTCGAGCGCGATGTCCATATCCCCGTACTCTGCGAGATGATGCGGCCCAAATCCGCGCAGCTCCACGCGCTCCGTGGGAATCCCGTAGTGCGTGAATCGCTCCGCCGCGATCTCCCGCCCCTCGGCGCTGCCGAAGAGTTTGCTCTTTAGGAGAAGACGTGAGCTTGGCACCGTTTCGAGCAGAGCGCCCCAGAGGCGCAGCACATCATCCGTCACCTTGCTGAAATTGTTAAAGCTGCCGAACGTCACATATCCGCGCCGCTCCATTGGGGGCAGGGCGATGGCGGGCAGATCCGATGGCAGAGTGTAGCAGAAATGGCTGTGCGGCAGGCAGATCATCTCCTCGGTAAAGGCATCGTCATCCGTCTCGAGGGGATCGACGTGCACATCCGAGAGCATATAGTCGACCGCAGCCAGTCCCGTTGTATTAAAGTAGCCGATGCCCGTCACCTGCACGGGCGCAGGTTTATGGGCGAGCACGGGCAGAGCGTTGTGCTGCGTATGCCCCGCCAGATCCACGAGGATGTCAATCTCGTCGCTGTGCACAAGTGCCGCCGTCTCCTCCTCTGGCATGCCCAAGATATTGTGCCACATATCGACCGCCGCGCGAAACTCCTGCGAGAGACCGTCCTCCGCGCAGTTTGCATAGCAGTACACGGCAAATCTCGTGCGGTCATAGGCGGTGAGGAGCGGACGAATCAGCGTACCGACGGGGTGCGTGCGCAGATCGGGTGAAATGTAGCCGATGCGGATGCGGTCATGTCCGCGCCGCGCATCCGACGCAGTTGAGAGCGGGTGAACATCCGCATAGAGCGCCCCGTAGCCGCGTGCGAGCTTCGCATACGCGGCACGCCGCTCTGAGGGCAGATAGTTCGAGGCAAAGAGCGCGTTGCTGTACTCGATTGCCTTTTTCTCACGAGCTGTCTCAAGGCGGCTCGAGGCGAGAAATGCCTCCACCGCCTCCGCACTCTCTCCCGTCAGCGTCAGAGCCTCCCCGAGGAGGCTGTACGCGCTCGCAAGGAATACCGTGTGATAGGCGGCTCTGTCTCCTGCGTCGATCCGCTCCTCGAGCATGGCAATGAACGCGCGCAGATGCGCAACCTGTGTGCGAATCTTCCCCTCCGCGCGGTCGATGTAGATCTCCTGACGCGCTGCCCCTGCATGGTGGGGCTCGATTGCGCGAATCCGCGCAATCTCCGCACGCGCCTCATCGTACGCCTCGCAGCCCGTCAGCGCTGCCGCACGGATATAGCGCATCTCCGCATCCTCGGGCAATACGGCAAGGAATTCCTGCGCTATGTCCGCCGCCCGCGCGTACTCCTTCGCCTCGTAGAGCGCATTCACCTGCATGAGAATCTCCTGCCGCAGCCCCTGCACATCCTCCACAGCGTCACCCCTCTCTCTATACATAGCTCCCTCCTTATTCGACGGGATGATGTGAAATCCTTTTTGGAGAAGCCTCTGTCTCGCAAAACATAGACTTTTCGCCGCGAAAATGCTATAATCATCGTGGATTATTGTGGAACGAACACGAAGAGGTGACATTTTGGATCTGGATTTTGGACAGGGGCGCATCGTCCCAGTCAACCTCGAACACGAGATGAAGAACTCCTACATCGACTACGCGATGAGCGTCATCGTCGCACGCGCCCTGCCTGACGTGCGCGACGGTCTGAAGCCCGTGCATCGCCGCATCCTCTACGCGATGCAGGGCTCGGGCATGACGAGCTCGAAGCCCTACAAAAAGTCCGCGCGCATCGTCGGTGAAGTGCTCGGTAAATATCACCCGCACGGCGACACCTCCGTCTACGATGCGATCGTCCGCATGGCGCAGGACTTCTCCATGCGCTACATGCTCGCGGACGGGCACGGCAATTTCGGCTCGGTCGACGGCGACTCGGCGGCGGCAATGCGCTACACCGAGGTGCGCATGTCGAAAATCGCCGAGCTCATGCTGCGCGACATTGATAAAGAAACGGTGGACTTCACGGACAACTACGACGGCTCGGAGAAGGAGCCGACCGTTCTCCCCGCGAAATTCCCGCAGCTCCTCGTCAACGGCACGGCGGGCATCGCCGTCGGCATGGCGACCAACATCCCGCCGCATAACATGGTCGAGGTCATCAATGGCACGCTGATGCTCATTGACAATCCTGAGACGACCATCGAGGAACTCATGGGCGTTATCAAGGGCCCCGACTTCCCGACGGCAGGGCTCATCCTCGGCACCGAGGAGATCCGCAAGGCATATACGACGGGACGCGGCGTGGTGAAAATGCGTGCCCGTGCCCACATTGAAACCATGAGCAACGGGAAGCCGCGCATCATCGTCACCGAGCTCCCGTACCAGGTCAACAAGGCACGTCTCATCGAGAAGATCGCCGAGCTCGTCCGCGACAAGCAGATCGACGGTGTGACGGATCTGCGCGACGAGTCCGACCGCAGTGGTATGCGCATCGTCATTGAGCTGCGCCGCGACAGTGCCCCCAACGTCATACTGAACCAACTTTATAAGCACACGCAGCTGCAGGACAGCTTCGGCATCATCATGCTCGCCCTCGTCGACGGGCAGCCCGTCATCATGAACATCAAGCAGATGCTCGGGCACTACATCAGCCATCAGGAAACGGTCATCACGCGGCGCACGCAGTACGAGCTCGCAAAGGCGGAAGCACGCGCCCATATCCTCGAAGGTCTGACCATTGCCCTCGATCATCTCGACGCTGTCATTACAACGATTCGCGAGAGCCGTACAGCGGACATCGCACGCACGGCACTCATGGATGGGTTCAAGCTCACAGAGAAGCAGGCACAGGCGATCCTCGATCTGCGTCTCCAGCGCCTCACGGGACTTGAGCGCGAGAAGATCGAGGAGGAGTATCAGGAAGTTCTGAAGATGATCGAGGAGCTGAAGGGCATCCTTGCCGACCGCATAAAGGTGCTCGCCATCATCAAGAACGAGCTCATCGAGGTACGCGACAAGTACGGCGATGCGCGCCGCACGGAGATCACGTTTGACGCGAGCGAAATGGACATCAAAGACCTCATCGCCGAGGAAGATGTCGTCGTCACGCTCACGCTGAACAACTACATCAAGCGAATCCCGCTCGACACCTACCGCCGACAGCGGCGCGGGGGCGTCGGCGTGAAGGGCATGGGGACGAAGGAGACGGACATCGTCAGCGACCTCCTCATCACGACGACGCATCACGACATCCTCTTCTTTACGAACCGCGGGCGCGCATTCGTGCTGAAGGCATACGAAATCCCCGAGAGCGGGCGGCAGGCGAAGGGCACCGCCATCGTGAACCTCCTCGCTGTCGAGAGCGACGAGCGCATCACCGCCGTCATTCAGGTCAAGGAGTTCAAGCCCGACCGCTTCCTCTTCCTTGGCACGAAGCGCGGCGTGGTGAAAAAGACGCCGCTCGCCGAGTTTGCCAACATCCGCAAGAGTGGGCTGCGCGCCGTCAACCTTGACGAGGACGACGAGCTCATCGGCGTGAAGTTCACGGACGGCGAGAACCGCATCATGCTCGGTACGCGCGGCGGCAAGGCAATCTGCTTCCCTGAGGACGGCGTGCGCTCGATGGGACGCATCGCGCGCGGCGTGCGCGGCATCAGCCTCAGCGACGGCGATGAAGTTGTCGCGATGGACATCCTCAAGAGCGACTCCGAGGTGCTCACCGTCACCGAGGGCGGCTACGGCAAGCGCACGACCGCCGAGGAGTACCGCACGCAGACGCGCGGCGGCAAGGGACTCATCAACATGAAGGTCACGGACAAGACCGGCTCCGTCGTCGGCATCCGCGTTGTGCGCGAGAATCAGGAGCTCATGCTCATCACGACGGACGGCATCGTCATCCGCACGACCGTCGACGAGATCTCGCTGATCAGCCGCAACACGCAGGGCGTCAAGCTCATGACCCTCGGCGAGAGCGACCGCGTCGCCTCGATGGCGACGATGAACCGCATCGTTGACGCGCCGAGCGAGTAAGCACAGGATTTACAAAGGCGCAACCATCTGATAGAATGAAAAAGCATCCAATCGATTGCCTCCGTCTGGGGAGTCGCCCCATTCCGATCGCGTCGATTGGATGCTTTTTGTCGGAATTCTTGCGGCTCTCCCACGCCTATGGTATACTGTAGACGAAAACACTAGAGGGAACTGAAATCTCTCGTCGTCAGAAAGGAGGCGTCCCATGAGCCTTGCCGTTCATCTGAACCCGCGCGATGCGAAGCTCTTTAAGAAGCACGCAGCCCGTAGCGGCATGACCCTCTCCGCGTTCGCCGCTGCGGCCATGCGCGAGCGCATGGAGGACGAACTCGACCGTCAGGCATATGAGGAGGCCATGGCAGAGTTCCGCAAGAACCCCATTACCTACACCTTGGAAGAGGTAGAGAAAGAGCTGGGACTTGCATGAGTTATCATGTCGAGTTCAGCCCACAGGCGAAAAAGCAGTTAAAGAAACTCGACCGCTACGTCTACGCAACAATCATCGCATGGATTCGTCGTAATCTCGAAGGATGCACTAACCCGCGCCTTCACGGCAAAGGACTGACGGCGAACCTCAGCGGTCAGTGGCGCTACCGCGTAAACGACTACCGCCTCATTGCGGACATTCAGGACGACAGGGTCATTATCCTCGTTGTGCGCGTTGCACACCGCTGCGCCGTCTACGATTAACGGACATCAAAACGCTCCGCTTCTCACCCAGAGAAACGGAGCGTTTTTACGTGCAACAATATGAACTTCAGCGATATGTCGCGAGATATTCTGTCCAGATCTCCTCGGGGACGAGTCGGCCGCCTGTCGCCCACGCGATCTGCGTCGCATGCCCGAGGCGCTCTGGCGTAAGTCCGTGCACGGCGCAGTAGGCGCGCGCATCGGGGAAGCGCAGGAGTCCGAGCGGCCCTGCAAACGAGGCACAGCTCGACGGCTCGATGCGGATGCCCTCGCTCGCATTGAGGTCGCGCAGATAGTCGTAAAGATGCGCCTCCGAGACCGTAAATACACCCGCCATATGGTTCGTCATGATGCGCGTCACGAGGCTGGATGGGCTGGCACAGGCGAGACCGTCCGCATCCGTCTTGCCCGCGATGCCGATGTCGTGCACACTCACCTGCTCGTATCGCTGCGTCGCGACGCCGAGGAGGACGGAGGGACACTGTGCCGGCTCGACAAAGAAGCAGTGCACGTTGTCGTGATAGAGGCGGCGCAGTCCGTACGAGACGCCGCCCGGCGCACCACCGACACCCGCAGGAATATAGACAATGAGCGGATGCTCGCTGTCCACTGTAATATTAAGGTCGGCAAGCTGCGCGGCAAGGCGCTCGGCGGCGACGGCGTAGCCGAGGAAGAGATCGACGGACTTTTCATCGTCGACGAAGTGACTCATCGGATCGGCGTCCGAGGCACGCCGCCCCTCTGCAACTGCACGCGAGTAATCATCCGCATATTCGATGACCTCGACGCCGTGGCTGCGCAGGAGGTTCTTTTTCCACGCTTTTGCATCCGCCGACATATGCACGCGCACGCGGAAGCCGATCGCCGCACTCATGATGCCGATGGACATGCCGAGGTTGCCTGTGGAACCGACCTGCATGGTGTAGCGTGCGAAAAAATCACGCATATCGGCGAGCTTACCATAGTCGTCATCTATGGTCAAAAGTCCTGCACCGATCGCCAGATCCTCCGCGTGTTTCAGCACCTCATAGATGCCACCGCGCGCCTTGACTGAGCCCGCAATGGCGAGGTGGCTATCCATCTTGAGCAGGAGGCGGCCGGGGATCACAGCGTGATACTCTGCCGCAAGGCGCTGCTGCATCTTCGGAATCGGGCGCAGGGGCGACTCGATGAGTCCGTTCGTCTCCTCCGTCTCGGGAAATGCACGGCGGATGAACGGGGCAAAGCGCTGGAGCCGCGCAGCTGCATCCGCAATATCTGCATCGGATACGACGAGCTGAGAGAGACCGTCCACCATGTCAAACGGCAGGAGGCGCGGGTTGATCCACGCGGTCTCCTCTGCATCCGCGACCGCGCGCAGTGCGGGGTCAGCGGCGATAAGGGCGTCTCTGTTCATTGAAATCTCCTCCTGTTCATTTACTGTACGACAGAGACGGAACCGTCGCTGCTGATGGCGCGGCAGACGTCGGTATAGACCTCGACGAATTCGTAGCCGCCGCGTGCGGCGAGGGAGCGGGCGCGCTCCATCCCTGCGGGGAGTGGCTCTCCGCGCTTGTAGTGCTCGATGATGCCCCCTGCGATGGTGAGGGTGTGCACCTCGTACGGGTCGCCGAGGTAGCATTTCGAGACAATGCCGATGAGGACGCCCGCGAGATCGAGTACGTCGGGGAACTCTGCACGGATGGCGGCGAGGATTGCCTCACGCTCCGCTGCGTTCATTGTGTGTCCGCCCGCGTCGAGTTTATGAATTGCCTCGATGTATGCCTTGGAGCGCTGCTTCTTGAGGAGGCGCGCCGTCTGCATCGCGTCGGTCTTGCTCTCGGTCTTTGCGGGCGCCGCTGTCGATAGACTCAGCTTCGCCGTCTGCATACTCTCTGTACGATTGAGTAATGGTCGCGGCATATTATTCCTCCCTGAAATGTATCATAATGCTGCGCCGCGGCGACGCGAACGCATTATACCAACACTCTGCGCGTGCGTGTCTCAGTGGATTTCTTCAGCTCGGTCTCGCTGCCGATGGGGCGGCCGCTCGCGGGGACGGCGCGTTCGCGTCCCCAGTCGCGGATGGCGGCGATCTTCTCGGGTGCGGTCTCGGAGAGCGGGACGACGTTGCCGAATGCCGTGCGCAGATTTTCTTCATTTAATTGGAAATCGGGATTCGCGATGACGCGATACGCGAGATCGCGCACGGTGGACTCAAGATCCGCGCCCGTAAAGCCGTCGGTCATGGCGACGAGGGTGTCAGCGAATGCGCCCGCGAAGTCGAGCTCCAGATATTTCCGCATATAGAGGCGCAGGATGTCGCGGCGCTCGTCAGCGGTCGGCAGATCGATGAAGAAGAGTTCGTCGAAGCGCCCGCGCCGCAAGAGCTCGGAGGGGAGCATGGAGACATCGTTCGCAGTTGCGACGACAAAGACCTGCTTGCGGCACTCCTGCAGCCAAAAGAGGAACTGCCCGACCATGCGCGTGGAGACGCCGCCGTCATTCGAGCTGCCTGCGCCCGAGAGCCCCTTCTCGATCTCGTCGATCCAGAGGATGCACGGCGCGACGTTCTCGGCGGTGGTGAGTGCGTCGCGCAGCTGCTGCTCGGTCTGCCCAACGTAGCTGCCCTGTACGGTTGCAAAGTCGAGGCGGTAGAGCGGCAGTTTCCAGTTCGCGGAGATCGCCTTTGCTGAGAGGGACTTGCCGCAGCCGGGCACGCCGACGAGGAGGATGCCGCGCGGGGACTTGAGCCCCTTTTCGCGCAGGAGGCTCCGCTTCTCTGCCGTAAAGAGGAGGCGTTTCTCGTCGAGCCAGTTGCGGAGACCCGCAAGCCCGCCGACATCGCGCACGCTCTCGTCAACCTCGATCTTCTCGAGTCCGGAGATGTCGGAGAAGAGGCGATCCTTTGCCGTGCGCACCTCGTCCATGTCCTCCTTGCGGATGGATTTCTTCGCGATGAGCGCCGCCATGACGTTCTCTGCCTCAATGGCGGTGACTCCACTGAGTATGGACGCTGCCTCGCGGATGTCCATATCATCCCATTCGATTGTGATCTCTGCGCGGTAGTCGTCGATATAGCCGCGGATGATGGCGTACATCTCGTCCTCATGGGGGAGCGGCGGCGAGGGGGTGAGCCCGAGGCGCTGCAGGGGGTTCCAGATGGGGGAGGTTGTGAGGACGATGATCTGCCCGCCGGTCTCGTTCGCGAGGGTCACGAGGTCGAGCAGCTGGCGCGCGTCGCTCGTGTCGGTCGAGAGGTCGGGGATCTCGGTGAGGACGAGGGTGAGGTTCGCGCGGTGCTTCATCTGCTCGCCGATGAAGTCGATGGCGCCGTAGATGGATTTGTCCTCGTTCAGAATTTTATCGGTCGCGAGGTCGTAGACGCCCTTGGAGAGGGTGTGGATGCAGAACGGGAGGGAGAGCTCTGCCGCGACTTCCTTCAGCAGGTCGAGGGCGCGGGCGCGCTCAACGGTGTGGAGCGCGATGAAGGGGATGCGCGCGATGCCGTAGCGCGCGAGAAGTTCTTTACACTCGTTTCGTGCGGTCATAGGAAACCTCCCTGTCAAGATACTAAAATGTTCACCCGATGACTGCGCACGAGGGCGCTCATCTTGCCGCTGCGGTCACTCTTTGCAGAGTTCTCGAGGCTCTCCTGCATATGGTCGGCGGCGTGCTGTACGAGGTCGACGAAGGACGCGCGCTGCTCCTCTGGGAGTGCAGGGAGATCTGCTGCCGTGCGCAGGTAGGCGAGGGTGCGGCGCAGGCTGAGGAGCGCGCCGATCATACCGCGCTCCTCCGTCGCGTGCTGCATATCGCGGTCAAATCGGTCAGATGCCGTGTTGATGCGCGCGTTGATTGCATCTGAGAAGCGCTTTGCAAATCGCTCGGCAACGCCGGACTGCCATGCGAGCGTTCCTGTCTGCAGCGCGTGCAATATATCCTCATCTGCCGTGCCCTCCGCGAACTGCCGCAGGAGTGCCGTCCACTCCGCATAGGTCTTCGGCGGAGCGATCATGGGCGCTTCCTCCGCACGGGCGCCATCGGCGGCTCGAGGTTCCACGCGGGCAGCCCCTCGGCGAGCACCTCCGTCGTTCCATAGGCGCTCATATCCTCCGCTGCCGGGGCAGCGGGACGGATGGGCGCAAATGCGGCTCTGTGCCGCTCGGACGGGCGCATGGGCTTTCCCTCATCGTTGCGCAGCGACTCCTTTGGAATCGCCGCAAACGGGTTCTGTTCAGACATGGCTCCCCTCCTGTATCTGTATACGACGACCTTTGTCCATACTGACGCGGAATTCTGCGGGGTTCAGCTCCGAGAGGAAATCGATGACGTTCTTGCTCTCCGCATCGCGCTGTGCGAACTCGTCGCGGTAGTCCACGACCTCGGCGAGGATGCCGCACAGGATTGCCATGCCCGACTCTCCCTGCTTTGCATAGTCCTCCATCAGGGCAGCGCGCTGCTCCTCGAGTGCGCGTACAGCCGTACGGTAGGAGTAGTACATATACGCGCCGATGGCAATGCCGATGACGAGCCCGACGGCGCCGCCGAGGTAGAATCCGAGGACGGCTGTGAGGATGCCGCCCCACTGCGCAAATTTCTGTCCGTTCGTCAGGCGCAGATTTGCAAGCGCGAGGTCGCGCTCGTAGTCGTTCCACGCCTGAAAGCGCTTGAGCAGTTCCGCTTCGTTCTCGCCGTCCGCCGTCTCGCCCTCGAATCCGCCGATCTTGAACGAGATGATGTTCGGAACGGCGGCGCGATTCTCGGCGATGTGGTCACGGTAGGCCGAGAGAATCCAGTCACGCGATACGGCGAGCGCCATTTTCTGTGTCATGACGCTCGCATGCGACTCCGCGGGATTCATGGCGGCATCCGTGAGGAGCTGCATGAAGTCGCGCCGCTCCTCGAATGCCTTTTCCTTCAGCTTCATCTCGCGTTTTGCGCGCTCCTCATCGCCGCCCGCATCGACGACGAGCTGCTCGAGTGCCGCCGCCGCGCGCAGGGGCTGCTCCGCCGCGTCGAAGTCGGTCACAAGGCTCGTGAGGATGCGGTCGAGCTCCTGTACGAGAGTGCGCAGGGGCGGCTGCTGTTCAAAGACTTGCTTTAGATGGCCGTAGAATTTCTCGTGCAGATATGCGCCGCCGAGGACGCGCTGCATGTGGACGATGAGCGGGCTGTACTTCGCGAGGTAGGGATAGCTGTCCTCCTCGGGTTTCTCCGGCTGCATGACGTCGAGCGCCTTTTTCCAGCGGCGTTCCTGCTCCTCGACAAAGCCCGCCTTCTCCGAGAGACGTTCGATCCACGCATCGATCTGCCGCGTGAGCAGACCCTCCGTATCGCGTCCGAGGAGGCCGCTCGCATAGGCGTCGACGATGAGAATCGCCTTGCGGTCAAGCGATGTCTCGTCCTGCCGCATGAGATAGTGCTGTGCCCAGCGCAGGGGCGGATGCGCTGCGCTCCGCGCGGCGACAGACGAGCGCGAAGAAGAGCGAGGTCTTCTCCTCGTCGCGGCGCAGGGCTTCCTTCAGCGCGCGCTGTGCGATCTCCTCGTTGTCGCTGATCCACGCCGAGAGGGAGACGAGCGCGGGCGCGAGCCAATACTCGGGCGCGCGCAGCATCAGCTCCTCACTCGCCGCACGGATCGTCTCCTGCCGCACAATAGCAAGGTCATTCGCCTGCAATATTCCCTTCGTAGTGCGGCGAATGACTGCGTAATGTCCATACTTTTGCTCTAGTTCCTGCCGCAGCTTCACGAGACGCGTCTCCGCCAGCTGCGCACGGCTCGAGAGTTTCTGCGCATCCACGAATGCGTGGAAATCCTGCGTCAGCTCCTCGAGGTCGTCGCGCAGAGCTTCGACCTCCCTGCCGACAGCAATCACATTCCCATTCGTTGTGTCGATATAGTCGCCCAGTTCCCGCAGACGGCTCGCGATATGCGACAGATCCGCCTGCGCAATCACCCGATTGCTCATACATTTCCTTTCTTTCTTCCAATGATACGAGATGATTATAGCATTGATTGTCGTTTTCGAGAAGCAGGAAATCTCCTGCAAGAACACGAATATATTCAGATATAGAGTGAAAGGAGGCTGAGGGTCATATATCAGGATATCAATATGTCGGATTTCTCACCACGCGTTCGCAGTGTTCCGTTTGACGCCTATCCAGAGATGGCGCTTCTGACGCTCGGTATACGGAGCTATCTGACATCGGGAACGGCGCATGCCTTTACTACAGATGCGCATATCCTCGTCGGTAATTACTGCTCTCTCGCACATGAGTTGGATTTTTACCTTGGGATGAACCACAATCATCATGCGATTAGCTCGTATCCGTTCGCATCTATCCTCAATGCGTCGGATGAAAATCAGCATGCGTCGTATAATCACCATCAGATCATCATCGGGCACGATGTCTGGATCGGCGCAAGCGTATCGCTGATGAGTGGTATCCATATAGGAAACGGGGCGGTGATCGGCGCAGATGCCGTGGTGACAAAGGATGTTCCGCCGTATGCGATTGTAGTCGGGAATCCCGCACACGTCGTCAAGTATCGCTTCGATGAAGAGACCATTGCGCGTCTTCAGCGGATCAAGTGGTGGAATTGGCCGCAAGAAAAGATTGAAAAATATATTCCAGCGTATGGCGACGATATGGCGGGATTCCTCGACAAATTTGATGTACCAGAGATAGGGGAGAATCCGGATAAAACGGCTACCTCCATCATGGATCTGCGCGCCGAGGGCTATGAGGTCTCCTACCTTATTCCCGACTTTGAAATACAATTCCCGTACACTGTATGGACACGCGTGATTGACAGCTTCCTTCAGACGTATACGAGCGAAGATAAGGCGGCACTTATCATTGCCCTGCCCGATACTAAGGGCGTAGAGACCTATGCGCAGGCAATCGCCGCCCGCATCGCAGAGGTCGGGGCGCGTGCACCGCTCATTCTTACGCATACGTGCGGCAGGAATTTTCCCTTTTCCATCGCCGCGCTCAAGGCATCGAACGCTTATATCACGACGCGTAAGCCTGTCTGCTCCTATGCTGTCGACTACGCGGCGGACGCTGGGATTGCAATTCGTTACGGGCTGGATCAGAGGGCACTGCTCTTCCCCCCAATCGACTGATGACATATAAACGCTCCGCGTCCCACATGGAGAGGCGGAGCGTTTTCGTGTTGCTATATCTTACTGTGCCAGACGGCTTCGGTTGTGCGGATTTTCTTTTCCATCGCACTCGGCGGGAGGATCTTCAAGACCTCTGTGTAGACGAGATCGACGAGGAAGAACTGTGCCATCTTGGACGCAATGGAGCCGGTCTCGAGCGGGGTCTCCTCGGCGATGTAGGTGAGGCTCACGTCGGAGGCGCGGCGCAGGCTGGACGGATGGTTCTCCGTGAGCGAGATGATCCGAAGTCCCCGCGCGCGTGCGATGTCGACGGTCTCGAGGATCTCCGCTGTCTCGCCCGAGTGCGAGATGGCAAAGATGACGTCGCCCGGCTCCATGATGGCGGCGATCATGCGCATCGTGTGATTGTCGCGCGGCGCGATGCAGTTCATGCCGATGCGCAGGAATTTGAAATAGGAGTCCTGCGCGATGATACCTGAGTAGCCCAGCCCGATGAAGGCAATGCGCTGCGCCCCGATGAGGAGATCAACGCAGGTGTCGATGGTCTCGTTGCGGATGATGTCCTGCGTCTTCTCGAGGGCGATCATGTTCGTGGAGAGGAGCTTGCGTGCGGTCTCGCGCGCACTCTCGTTGTTCCGAATGTTGCCGCGGTCGAGATAGCGTCCGAGCTCCGCGCCCTCCTCGGCGAGCGCCGCCTTGAAGTCGGCGAGGCTCGCAAAGCCCATCTTCCGCACGAAGCGCGTGCAGGTCGCCTCCGCTGTGCCGCACGCAAGCGCAATCTCGCGAATGGTCATGCGCGGGATGTCCGTAAGGCGCGCGCGGATGCAGTTGATGATTTTGCGGTCGCCCTTGGAGACACGGAACGGCGGGTTGTCCAGCTGGCTGAGTATCTTCACCGTATCACCTCGCTGCTATCATAGCAGATTTTTTAGCTCTCCCCATGCTCCTGCAAGAAATGTACGAGTGCGCCAAGCATCCCCGCATCGTTTCCCGTTGCAGCAAATGCGATCTTGGTCACCTCGTAGACGCGTGGCGGTAAACGATCGCGGAGCGCTGCCTCAAGGGGCGGGCGCAGCGCTGATTCCTGCGCCATGATGCCGCCGCCGAGGACAATGCACTCAGGATTGACGACTGCGACGACATTAGTGATTGCATCCGCAAGCGCGGTGACGAGCGCGGTGACTTCCTCTGCCGCCGCAGGGTCGCCCTTGGCGAGGAGATCGAATACGGCGCGCCCGTCGATGCTGCCCGAGGGCAGTCCCTTTGTGCGGCAGACGGAGCTGACGAGATGGGTTGCGGAGCAGCGGTCATGCAGACGTCCGCCGGGGACGCGCATATAGGCGATCTCGCCCGCGCTCATGGATGCGCCGTGTATGACGCGCCCATCCACGATAAGGCATCCGCCGATGCTCGTGCCGACGGTCATGGCAAAGAGGGAGGAGCAGCCCCGTCCCGCGCCCTTCCACATCTCGCCGAGCGCGGCGCAGTTGACATCGTTCTCGACGGAGGTGGGGAGGCCGAATGCATCGTGCATCAGGGCTTTCCAGTTCGTGCCCGTGTAGTTCGGGATGGCATCCTCAAGGGAGTAAACGATGCAGCCCTCCTGAGGATCAACCATGCCTGCCGTGGAGATGGCGACGCCCTTCACCGCATGTGCCGCCAAAGCCTCACGCACGATCGCCGTGACTTTGCGGACGATACCTGCGCCGCCGTGCTCCCTTGCCTCGGTGGGGACGGAGCCGTGCGTGAGAAATATGCCCTCCGCAGTTGCCACGCCGTATTTGATGGCGGTGCCTCCGATGTCGATGCAGATAACCATGGATTTCCCCTCCGTTCTATCCCCTCTATTCCACGCGCACCTTGAAAATCCCCTTTTTCAGCGGTGCCGCCTCGTCCACCTTCACACCGGAGCGGTGGACGTCCTCGGGATAGCAGATGAGGAAGTCACCGGGACGCATGATGGTCGAGGACGTGACTGCGCCGTCTGCGGGCACGTAGTCCTTGTCCTCCTCGTAGGGATGGATCTGCATCCGCTCGATCAGGCTCACGTCGATGATCTCCGTGCCCTCGGAGAGAACGTGGATGTCGATGTAGGCGCGGTGCGCCTCCCAGATCTTCTCACTGCGCTCACCCGTTGTATAGTGCGCAATGTTGACGTAGAGATCGTCTCCCGCGATCTCGTTGCGCCCCGTGGGCAGCGCCGCGAGGTCGTGCTCCCGTGCAAAGGCAAGCGCCTGCTGGATGCGCGGCGGGAGAAATGCATAGGTCTTTTCGTGATGGATGCTGCCGTAGATCATAGAAACCTCCTTGAAGCTTTTTCCCTATTGTATCAGTCCCGCGTGTGCCGCGCAACTGTACGGACGAAGATCAGCCGACCACTTTGTTCGACGACGCATTCCACGCCTCCTCTTTCTCCCCCGCCAAAGACCGTCGTCCCTGCAGGTGCCTCATGCAATCGCGTCGGCGAAACGACGCGCTATAACCTGTGGGCGCGTGATGGCGGAGCCGACGATCGCGCCGAAGACGCCCGTCTGCATCGCCTCCACCAGTTCCTCCGGCGTATTGATGCGCCCCTCGGCAAAGACGGGGATGGGCGCATCCTGCGCGAGGCGGCGCATCAGCTCGAAGTCTGGTCCCGCGATCTGCGGGCTGTACGGAGTATAGCCCGACATCGTGGTCGAGATCGCATCGACGCCGAGCTCCGCCGCCCTCATGCCCTCCTCATAGGTAGAGATGTCGGCGAGAATAAGGCGGTGCGCGGCGTGAATGCGTGCGATGAGATCACGTACGTCGGTTTTCTGTGGGCGGTCGCGTGCCGTCATGTCGAGCGCGATCATCTCACAGCCCGTGCCGATGAGTGCATCAACCTCGCGCATGGTCGGCGTAATAAAGATGGGGGAGTCCGCATAGTTCTGCTTGATAAGACCGATGACGGGCAGCTGCGCGACGGCGCGGATCTCCTCAATGTCCGCAACGCTCTGTGCGCGGATCGCGACCGCGCCGCCCTCCTTTGCCGCGCGTGCCATGCGCCCCATGATGAACGGACTGTGCAGCGGCTCATCGGGCAGTGCCTGACAGGAAATGATGAGTTTTCCCTTCACTTGATCAAAGAAATTCATCCAAAGCCCTCCAATTTATTTTTATTTATAATAATTTATTATATATTATTCTATATTGTTTTTAAAAAGAAAAATACGAAAATATTTTCAGCCATAGGAGATATATTTCCGTATTTTTCACAATCATATTCGTCAGAGGTTCAACTGTTCCTCAACTTCATTTTTAATTACAGTTACCTGCGGTCCATAGATGACCTGGACACCATTCCCGCTCGCGAGCAATCCCCGGCTGCCGGATTCCTTGAGCAGACGCTCGCTGACCTTGCCGGCATCCTTTACCGTCACACGAAGGCGCGTTGCACAGCAGTCAAGTTCCTCAATATTATCCCTGCCGCCGAGTCCCTCGATCACGAGATCGGCACGATAATGATCCGACGCGCTCTCCGCGGCGACGGGTGCTTCCTGCGGCTCCGTCTCATCCTCACGTCCGAGTGTTTTGAAATCAAACTTCAGAATGAGATACTTAAAGGAGAAGTAGTAGAGGAAGAACCAGGGGATACCGACCATCGGGATGTAGAGCCAGTTCGTCTTTGCATCGCCCTGCAGCACACCGAACAGTATGAGATCGATACAGCCGCCCGAGAACGTCTGCCCGACCGTAATCTGCAGGATATGCGCAATCATAAAGGCGCAGCCGTCAAAGAACGCATGCAGCACATAGAGTGCCGGTGCAACGAAGAGGAAGGAGAACTCGATCGGCTCCGTGATGCCGGTCATAAAGGAGGTCAGTGCCGCAGAGAAGAGGAGACCGCCAACGACCTTCTTATTCTCCGGCTTTGCCGTCTGATACATGGCAAGACATGCGCCGATAAGTCCGAACATCATTGTGATAAAGCGTCCTGACATGAAACGTGAGATGCCGATATAGTAATGCTGTGTGTTCGGATCGCCAAGCTGGGCGAAAAAGATGCGCTGTGTCCCCTCGACGAGCTGCCCGTTGATGATCTCAGAGCCGCCGAGCGCCGTTGTCCAAAAAGGAAGATAGAAGATATGGTGCAGTCCAAACGGGCCAAGCATACGCAGGACAAATCCATAGATCAGTGTGCCGATGTACCCCGTTGCATCAACAATACCGCCAAGCCCAAAGATCAGCTGCTGGAAATGCGGCCATACGAAGAACATAATACACCCGAGAAAAATCGAGGAAAAAGAGCAGATGATCGGTACAAAACGCGATCCGCCAAAGAATCCAAGGAACGGCGGAAGCTCGATCTTATTGAATCGCTTATGCAGGAGATACGTCATAAGACCAACCACAACGCCGCCGAAAACACCCGTCTCCAAGGTCTGAATGCCGAGACTCATTCCCTGCCCGACACTTGCAAGGTTCTCTTTCGCAAGCGTCCCCGTAATGATAAGGAGTGCATTGATGGTCGCGTTCATCACAAGCAGCGCGAGCACAGAGGCAAGACCTGCCGTTCCCTTATCGCTGCGCGCAAGTCCGACGGCGATGCCGACAGCAAAGAGAATAGCGAGGTTCGCAAAGACGATGCTGCCTGCGGATGCCATAATTGTGAAGATATTCTGCAGCCAACCAATATCGAGGAATGGATACGCCTTGACCGAATTTGGATTCGACAGTGCGCCGCCAATGCCGAGCAGAAGGCCTGCGGCAGGAAGCACAGCGATCGGCAGCATAAAGGATTTCCCGAACCGCTGTGCTTTGGCGAAAAATGAACTCTCGCCGCTTGTTTGTCCGAATAAACTCATAAAAATACCTCCTCATAAAATAACATTTTATGGAACAAAGCAATCCCGCCCGCCAACAATTGTACGCCGTATCCGAAACTCCTCGTCAAAGATCGCGATGTCCGCATATTTTCCGACGCTGAGCGAGCCGAGGTCGTCGTAGACGCCCAGTTCTTCGGCGGGGGTGCGCGTCGCCATCTCCACAACGGCGGGAATCTCTGCGCCCGTATTCGCGCGTAGGATGCGCAGCCCGTCGTTCATGCAGAGGACGCTGCCCGCGATCGTGCCGTCCGCGAGCGTTGCGAGTGTGCCCTTGACGTAGACCCTCTGCCCGCCGAGTTCCGAGACACCCTCGCCGAGACCGCAGGCACGCAGGGAATCCGTGATGGGGATTAGGTTTCTCCCGCGCTTTGCATGATAGATGATGCGCTGCATTGCGGGATGGACGTGCACATTGTCCACGATCAGCTCGCAGTTCGCCTCCGTATCAAGTCCCGCACCGAGCAGGCCCGGATGACGATGATTCAGTGGCGTCATTGCGTTGCACAGATGCGTGACGTGCGTCGCGCCCGCCGCGATTGCCGCACGCGCCGTCTCGTAGTCCGCCGACGTGTGACCGATGGAGACGACAATGCCGTGCGCCCTGCAATTCTCGATAAAGTCCTTCTCCGTCAGCGTCTCGGGTGCGATCGTGATGATCTTGATGACATCCGCATAAGGCTCAATTTTTTCAAATGCAGCGGGGAGGATGTAATGCTCGTCCTGTGCACCCTTTTTCGCGGGGCTGATGAAGGGCCCCTCCATATGCGCCCCGAGAATGCGTGCCCCGCGCAACCCCTGCTCTGCCATTGCCGCGCGGATGCGCACGAGTGCACGCTCCACGGAATCGAACGCGCAGGTCATCGTGGTCGGGAGGAAGGAGGTCACGCCCGTCCTCGCTTGGAATGCGGCGATCCGTGCGAGTGCTCCCGCGTCCTCATCCATTGTATCTGCGCCGTCGCAGCCGTGGATGTGGACGTTCAGAAAGCCCGGCGCAACATACGCACCCGCAGCATCGATTAATTCATCCGCATCGGACGGACTGAACTCCGCGGCAGGGATGATCTGCATAATCTGCTCATCATAGCAGAGGACATCGTCTGTCTGTGCCTTAAAATGTCCGTCTTCATCGGGAATGATGAGGACACCGTTGCGAATCGCCTTCATCGGGAGTCACGCTTTCCCTCGCTCAGGAGTGCACCCGCCTCGTGGTCGACGATGAGGGTCACGCTCGGATGCAGCTGCAGGATGGAGGCAGGCACCTGCGGGGTGATTGCGCCCTTGACCGCGTCGCGCACCGCCTCTGCCTTCTCCGCGCCGCTCGCGAGCAGGACGATATGACGCGCGCGAAAGATCGTGCCAATGCCCATACTCATCGCCTCGCGCGGCACCTCCGCCGCCGAGGCGAAGAAGCGCGCATTTGCCTCGATCGTGCTCTCCTTCAACGCGACCTTGTGCGTTGTGCGTGTGAACGATTCTCCCGGCTCGTTGAAGCCGATGTGCGCATTGCGCCCAATGCCGAGGAGCTGCATGTCGATGCCGCCCGCCGCCATGATTGCCGCCTCATATTCCTCCGCCTCGCGCGCGGGATCGCTCGCAAGCCCGTTGGGGAAGAAGACGTGATCCTTGCGGATGTTCACATGGTCGAAGAGGTTTTCGTGCATGAAGCGATGGTAACTCTGCGGATCGTCCGCCGGAAGCCCGACGTATTCGTCCAGATTGAACGAAGTCGCCTGTGAGAAGTCCAGCCCAACCGTCTGATACAGCCAGACGAGGTTCTGGTACAGCTCGACCGGGGTGCTGCCTGTTGCAAGCCCGAGCACCGAGTCCGGCTTGATCCAGAGCTGCCCCGCAATGATCTTTGCCGCCTCCTCGCTCATCTTTTTATAGGTATCCGTAAAAATGATACGCATTGCGATACTCCCTTCTATAGGATCTGTCCTGAATTCTCCTATAATATAGCACAATTCAAAAAATAATGCAATTATATTTCATAAAATTGCTGATAAATATTTTATTTGCATAATTAAAGAAAATATATTTCTTTTTTAGATATAAAAATACGCACGTGATGTGTTCTCATCCTAAATTGGAATATCAAATCGGACAGCAGAGCGTAACAGAATCAAAAATTAAGAGTGGAGCGGTAAGATGAGCGGTGAGCGCGCAAAAAGGGGCTGTTGCACGAAACCAACGTGCAGAAGCCTCAATTTTGTGAAAAAACACAGAAGCCGGTGTTTTCAAACACCGGCTTCTGGCGTAAAATATGAGTATGCAACAAATTTTACATAAGGATTATACATCCTACGGAGGCACATTTCAACCCAGCCTCCCCCTCAACTTTGAATTTCAAATCAAGAAGGACGATCCCGTTCGCCTCCTGCTCCACTGCATCCATCAAATGGATCTTACACCACTGTACAGGAGCTTTCGGCGTGCCGAGCGGAATCTCGTATCACCGCATCAGCTGCTTGCCATCCTCATCTACGCATACATGAATCAAATCTACAGTTCCCGCCGCATCGAGGAGGTATGCCTAAGGGACATCCACTTCATGTATCTGCTCGAAGGGCAACCCGCACCGGATCACACAACCATTGCCCGTTTTCGCAGGGATCACTTTGCCCCCTGCGCCAAGGAGATTCTGGCACAAATGGCACAGTTTCTTGCATCCGTTGGAGCCATCTCGTTTGAGAACCTCTTTGTCGACGGTACAAAGATCGAAGCCGTTGCGGGCAAGTACACCTTCGTTTGGAAAAAAGGCGTTGCAAAGAACCGTACCAAACTCATGGAGAAACTCGACACCTTTCTTGCCGGCGTAGAAAAAGAGTTCGGTATTCACCTGCGCCGTGGCTCTGAGATTCGCCTGCACCATCTGAAACGTCTGCGCCGACGTTTGAAACGCATCCAAAAAGAGCAAAACATCATCTTCGTTTACGGGAGTGGAAGACGAAAGACCGTGCTTCAGCGTACCATGGAGACATTGGACTCTTACATCAGCCGTCTGAAGGACTACACAAAGAAACTGCACATCTGTGGGGAGCGCAACAGCTTTTCCAAGACAGATTATGAAGCAACCTTCATGCGGATGAAAGAAGATGCAATGAAGAACGGTCAGTTAAAGCCGGCATATAATCTGCAATATGGCGTGGAGGCATCCTTTATCGTATGGGCAGGTGTTTACCCGAACCCAACAGATACACGGACACTCATCCCGTTTTTGGAGGATTTTCATGCACACATCGGAAAAAGGAGCCGAAAACTCGTCGCCGATGCAGGATATGAGAGTGAGGAGAACTACCTGTATTTGAGGGAAAAGGGACAGGCCTCCTACATCAAGCCGAACAACTACGAAGTGAGCAAGAAGCGCAAATGGAAGCAGGACATCGGGCGGCGGGAGAACATGAACTACCTTGCGGCGGAGGATGTCTACCGGTGCGCTGAGGGGCGGCGACTTGTTGTGACGGGGACGCGCAGGACAAAGAGTGCGCGCGGGTATGTGAGCGAAAAGACCATGTACACGTGTACCGACTGCAACGGCTGCGAAAGAAAGAAGCAGTGCATCCATGGCAACCACAGCAAGATACCAATGGAGGAACGAACCAAGAGATTGGAGGTTGCCAAGGTCTTTCAACGAGAGCGTGCAAAGAACCTTGCACGGACCAAGAGCACGGAAGGAATCGTCCTGCGGATGAACCGCAGTATCCAAGCAGAGGGTGTCTTTGCACAGATCAAGGGAGCCTTTGGATTTCGCCGCTTTCTTACGAGGGGGCGTGCGAATGTCTTGGGTGAGACGATTCTGCTGGCACTGGCACACAACGTCTTCAAACTGCATCAAAAGATACAGAGCGGCACGTTGGAGCGGCATCTGGTATCATTGAGAGAAGCGGCATAAGAAGACGTCGGAAATAAATCAATAAGGGCACACGAATAAGGGCGAGCATTGCAATCGTCCTTATTCGTGTGCCCTATTTCTGTAGAGGTGCAAGTTTTCGTTACCGTTGTTTCACCGATCTGCCCCTATACGAAAAGATGGACTGTTGCACAAAGATAAATTTACCTTCGTGCAACAGCCCCCTATATATTTCGTGGTATCATCCCTGCAGCGTCTGCATCAGGGCTTCTTTGTTTTCATGCGGTGTCGTGGTGGGGCGGCCGAGATCGGCGCGTGAGCCGATTGCTGTGCGTATCTCCAGGAAGGAGAGCACGTCAGCGGTTTGGAGTTCGGCAAGCGCGCACGTAAGGTCATCCTTTGTATCTGCCGTCTGTATCGCCTGATAGCCGAGGGCCGCAGCGATGGCGGGGAAGTTGACACTGTGTGCTGCCGTCGGTGCACCGCCGACGCTCTCGTGTGCCTCGTTGTTGAGGAGGATGTGCACGAGATTCGTCGGGGCGGCTGCACCGATGGTTGCCATTGCACCCATGTGCATGAGTGCGGCGCCGTCGCCGTCGAGCACGATCACGCGCCACTCCGGGCGGTGGAGTGCGATGCCGAGGGCGATTGCCGCTGCATGGCCCATTGAGCCGACGGTGAGAAAGTCATGGGCATGATCCTCACCGCGCGCCTCCCTCAGCTCGAAGAGTTCACGCCCCGTTTTTCCCGTGGTCGCGACAATAATGGGGTCTCCCGCGGCAGCAAGGATCGTGGCGATTGCCTCCTCACGGCGCAGGGGGAAGTCATTTGTATATTTCCGCTTCGGATACGTGAGCGCCCCATCGCATACAAGAAGGGCGCACTGCCCGCCTGCCGCGAGATGCGTGCGTTGCTTCTCGATCCACTGTGCAACATCTGCAGGCGTTGTCTCCTGCGTGAGCACCATCGTATGAACGCCCATCGTCTCGAGCAGTGGTAGGCTGAGCCGCCCCTGCACGAGATGCTGCGGCTCATCGTGGAGATCGGGCTCGCCGCGCCAGCCAATGACAAAGATGCAGGGGATGCCGTAGACCTCCTCATGTAGCAGGGAGAGCAGGGGGTTGACGATGTTGCCGAGCCCGCTGTTCTGTAGGTAGACGAGCGGCGTCTTGCCCGTCGCGAGGTGATAGCCCGCCGCGAGCGCCGCTGCATTCCCCTCGTTTGCGGCGATCATATGCGTGGGGCTATTCGCGCCGTACATATCCATCAGACAGTCGACGAGCGGGCGCAGCTTCGAGTCCGGCACGCCCGCGTAGAACTCCGTACCGAGTGCAGAGATAAAATCATTGACGTTCATAGATGCTCCTTCTATGTGACTATGCCAGGTATATCGTCGGCCGGCGCTCGCCATAGTTTGCTACATTTCCTCCGGCAGGGGGAACATTTCTCCGTTGTTTCCGATCCCCTGCAGGAATTCCCGCACGCGCGGATAGAAGAATGCACGCAGTTCCGGGCTGTCGATCTCATAGCCAAGCTCTCCTTCATGCGTGCGCGGGTAGATGGCGACGCATGCTCCTTCGAGATTGACCGTGCCGTCCGTGAGAACCGCCTCCTCCGTATTGAGACGAAGTACATGTGTCAGGGAGCGCGCCGCGAGGAAGTAGGGCTTCGTCGGATAGAGCGAGTTACTGAATGCGACCTCACGACCCGTACCGCCGAATATTTTGGGCAGCACACCGTCCACATTTCCGCCGACGGGAAAGCCGAGGAGATGACTGAGTGCAGGGTAGATATCCACCGTACTCGTGAGCTCATCCGCGATGACACCCGCGGGCACACCCGCGCCGCGCATCATCCATGCCGCCCCCGTCAGATGCGTGCCCACAATGTCGTGTGGCTCACTGAAGATGGCAACCCCATGATCGGAGTAGAGATTCACGAGGTAGTCTTCGGGCGCATAGTGCTGCTCAAGATAGGCGAAGAGCGTACCGAGCGCACGATCCGTATCGCGGATGCTCTGCCAAAATGCACACTGACTCACCGCGTTCGGGCGCATATAGGGACTGGGCATAGACGGAGCCTCTGTGACGCGCTCTGCGAGGGAGAGATGCGCCTGTACGCTACTTGGGAGCTGATAGAGCGGCGACGGATACGGATGCACCTCGCTTGCGTGAAGCAGGAGAAAATGGTCGATATCGGGAAATGCCTCCAGATGGCGAATGACGCGCTCGACACCCTCATAGATCTGTGCGCGGTACATGGAGACAATGAGGCGGTCATAACCGCGCGCAATGCCGTTGTATACCCCGCCTCCAAATCCCATCAGCTGCGCTGTCGCATAGCCCGCCGTCCGCGCTCGCTCCGAGATCGTCACATCATCGGGACGAAGATCGATGGTGAATCTGTCATTGAAGATGCCGCTGTGCTGCGGATACATTCCCGTCTCGATCGCAGCGATTGACGGATAGGTGTACTCCGCCACGGAGAAGCACTGATCGAAGATCGTTCCCTTCTCAAAAAAACGGTGGGTCTGCGGCATTTTGTCGGCAAAAGAGTCGCGCAGCACAGTCCAAGGGAGTGCGTCAATGAGGAGGTTTAGCACGAATCTGCGCCGCGTGGGACTGTGCCCGATATGGATCGGTATACCAACGACAAAATCCTGCGCCGAAGAGAGTGTCGCACTCTGATTCAGACGGAAGAAATTCGGCGTTCCGATGTTCAGCCATGCCGTATCATCCAGCTCGTCCGTCTGTATGCGAAGCTGCTGTGCCTCCTGCACATCCAGCAGAGGGAGAACTGTTCCGAGGACGGGGAGGATCACCTCCTCCTGCGGAGCAAGCTGCAGATCGGCACGCCCTGGCACCTGCTGTGCACGGATGAGATCGAATGTGAAGTCGCCGCCGCCGAAATAGGAGAGACCTGGTGCGTTGCGGAGCGCGTCGATCTGCCACACGTGATCGCCCTGCATCCCCTGCTCTGCATAGACGCCGACGTAGTAGGGCGGTTCGATGTGGGAGCTGACGGGCAGCGTCTCGCCGAGAAAAAGCGCGTCGCGCTCGACCAGTCCCTCCTCCGGGTTATAGCCCATGCGCGTGCCAAATGGAGCGTAGGACGGCGCGGACATGGCAATAGAGAGACGGTCGAGTGCATGTGTGTTCAATGCTGCGCGCGGAAGATTGAGCGCGAGGGGGATGCCGCAGCCGGTCAGATAGCCCTGCATGACGAGCGCATCTGTATAGCGGCCGAGCGTCTTGTACGAACGGGCAAGTATCTCCCAGACGGCGGGGCTCATGGGACGGACGCGATAGGATCGCTCGGCACAGAGCGTTGCGGTCTCCGCATCTCCGTGATGGAGGAGATACTGTGCAGCAAAGATGTCCGCACGCTCGGATTCCGGTGCAGCCTCTCGATATGCCGCGAGCTGCACGAGGAAATCATCGTCGTATGCGCCGCGCTCCGAGCGCGCGAGGAGATCGTAAAAGAGCGCAGAGGCGCGCTCGTTATTTCGCCAGAATATGGTGAAATCGTCCGTCATACGGCCGTCCTTTCCGTCGATTTGGCTCATACCTGCTCCGGCAGGGGAAAGCTTTCCCCGTTGCTTGCGATCCTCTTCAGGAATTCGCGCACACGCGGATAGAAGAACGCACGCAGCTCCTCACTGTCCACCTCATAGCCTGCTTTACGTTCATGGTCACGCGGATAGATGGCGACCTTCGCCTTTGCGATATCGACCGTTCCGTCCATTGCGACCGCTTCCTCCGTCTCAAGGCAGAGGGTATGCGTCACCGAGCGTACCGCGAGGAAATAGGGCTTTGTCGGGAAGAGTGAGTTGCTGAACGTGATCTCACGTCCCGTTCCGCCGAATGCGCGCGGCACAGCGCCGTCGATATAGTCATCCACGGGGAAACCCAGCAGATGTCCCAGTGTCGGATAGATGTCCACGGGACTTGTCAGCTCATTTGAGACCACGCCCGTAGGGATGCCTGCTCCACGCATCATCCACGTTGCCCCTGTGAGAAACGGATCCACAATGTACGGCTGCTCGCTGAAGATCGAAACGCCGTGATCGGAGTAGAGATTTACAATATACTCATCTGGAGCATAGTTCTGCTCCAAATAGGAAAAGAGCATGCCAAGCGTCCGGTCAAGCTCCCGCACGCCCAGCCAGAATGCCTCCTGATTCAGGGGACAGGGGCGCAGATACGGGCTCGGCGGGGTCTCGATCGTCTCGGTCATGCGTTCTGCAAGCGGCAGACGCGCCTGTGCGGCTGTCGGATATTGGAACATTGGAGAAGGCCAGGGGTGCACATCGGAGGAGTGAACGAGGATGAAATTATCAGCATCCCCCATGCTCTCGAGCTGGCGAATAACGCGTTCCATGGCTTCATAGTTCTGCTGTCGATAGGGTGAGATCAGGAAACGGTCATAGCCGCGCGTTGCACCGTTGTATATGCCGTCGCCAATACCCATGAGATTTGCCGTCGCATAGCCGGCGCTGCGCATCCGTTCAGAGAGCGTCACATAGTCTTCGGGCAGCGTAACGGTAATCTTGTTGTTGAAGAGTTGACTGTGCTGCGGATACATTCCCGTTTCAATTGTGGCAAAGGACGGGTAGGTATACTCTGCCACGGAGAAATGCTGATCGAAGATGAGTCCTTGCGCGAAAAAGCGTGCCGTCTGCGGCATCTGCTCCGCAAAACAGCTGCGGAGTATCTGCCACGGCATCGCATCGGCAAGAATATTCAGGACGAGACGGGGGCGTGACGATTTTCTGCCCACCGGGATTGGTCGACCTACAAGAAAATCCTGCTCCGAGGTGAAGTCGGTCGACTCATTCAGTCGAAAGTAGTTCGGGGTTGCCACGTTCAGCCACCCGAGCTCGTTGATGTGGTCGGTACGCACACGGATGCGCTGCGGATCGCGCATTCCATACGCGGGGAGCACCGTCCCAATGATGGGGAGCACGACTTCCTCCCCGGGATCCAGTTCAATATGCGCCGCACCCGGGGCACGCTGTGCACGAAGCACATCGAAGGTGAAATCTCCTGCGCCGAAATATGTAACGCCAAAAGCGTTGCGCAGCGTGTTCAGCTGCCATGCCTTATCGCCCTGAAGACCTTGCTCGGCATAGACACCGACATAGTAGAGCGGCGCAATATGCGGTGAGATGGGGAGAAATTCCCCTGCAAAAACACCGCCCTCCGTCGTAATCCCCTTTTCCGGATTATAGGATGCACGTGTCGCCATTGGCCCAAAACCCGGACGGGACAGCATGATGGACAGGCGATCGAGCGCCTCCTCTGTAATTGCCTCTGAGGGGTAGTCTTCGACTGCAATCGGAACATTATAGAGCTGTGCAGAATGCCCCTGCATGACGAGTGCATCTGCATAGCGTCCGAGCGCCTTGTACGCAGGGGAGAGCACAGACCAGACCGCATGCTGGACAGGCCGTGCGCGATAGGATCGCTCGGCACAGAGCGTTGCGGTCTCCGCATCTCCATGATGGAGGAGATACTGTGCAGCAAAGATGTCCGCACGCTCGGATTCCGGTGCAGCCTTCCGATATGCAGCCAGCTGCACGAGGAAATCATCGTCGTATGCGCCGCGCTCCGAGCGGTCGAGGAGATCGTAGAAGAGCGCATGGGCACGGTCGTTGTTCTGCCAGAATACGGTGAAATCGTCCATCATAGCCTCTTTTCCAAACACTAGGCTGGCCCGCCGAACCACGCGGGACGCGCTGCGCGCATCGCGGGCCAGAACTCGCCGTTGTTGGCCGTTTCTTTGACAAAGTCCCGCGCACGCGGCCAGAAGAATGCACGCAGCTCTGCGGAGTCGATGCGATGCGCTTCCTCGAGCTCATGTCCGCGTGGATAGATGCCGGTGCGCGTAATCATGAAGTCGGCCGTTCCGTCCTCGTCAACGACCTCTTGTGTCTCCAGGCGCAGCACGTGCTCATGCGTGCGTACAGCGAGCTTATATGTCTGTCCTGGATATTGGGAGGCACTGTACACGGCGTCACGTGTCGTCCCGCCGAAGATGGCGGGAAGCTGGCCGTCAATATCGTCTGTGACGGGGTATCCGCAGAGTTTTCCAAGGGTGGGGTAAATGTCAATGGAGCTGGTGAGGTCATTGACGGTCACGCCCTCCGGCACACCGGCACCGCGCATCATCCACGCAGCGCTGGTGGAGCACTCGCTGATGACGTCGATGATGCCCGTCGAGGTGCTTCCGAATATGGCAATGCCGTGATCGGAGTAGAGGTTCACGAGGAATTCATCCTCTGTGAAATGATCCTCCAGGTAGGCGAGTAAAAGGCCAAGATTGCGGTCGGTCTGCTGCAGCCGTTCGAGATACTGCTCCTGATAGATTTTGAGGCTGGGCAAGCGAACGCTTGCCGTGTTTGCATCATGAGGGAAGAACCGCTCCGAGAGAGGCAGGTGGGTCTCGACGGCGGTATCGAATTTGAATCCGATGGCATTGTACGGATGTATGTCAAGTATATCGAGAAAGAGAAATTGGTCTGCTTCATCGAATGCCCGGATGTGACGAATTGCGGAGTCCGCGCCAAAGGAGGAGTTCAGTATCCAGGAAGCAGCAATTGCGCGATCGAATCCACGCAACACACCATGAGAAATGCCCTGTGTGGATGCTGCCGGAGCCGCGCAGTAGTAGCCGAGCGCGCTCATGCGTTCCGCGATGGTCGGCATGTTCCGCGGGAGCTCACCCCCGGCCTTTATGTTGAATATCTGCGTATGATGGGGATAACAGCCGGTCTCGATGGCGGGGTGCGCGGGCAGTGTGTACTCTGAGGTCGAGAAATGCTGATCGAAGATCACGCCGCGGGAGAAGAAACGCATGATGTTCGGCATATGTGTCGCCGCATAGGGGCGTGTCGCAGCCCATGACAGACCATCGATGAACAGATTCAGGACAACCTTGCGCCGCTGCGGGCTGTGCCCGAGGCGGATCGGAGTGCCCACAGCGTAGGGCGTATCCTCCGCGGAGCGGAGGGCAGTGTCCTCGCTGAGGCGGAAGTAGCTGAATGCCCATTTGCCGAGTGGAGTTTCCTGCGCGCCGCCCGATGCGGTGGTTACGGAGAGCGGCTGGTTTACTGCAGTTCCAGCGATCGGGATGATCGCCTCCGTGCCGGGAGGGAGCTGAATATTCGTTGTGCCGCGCACCTCCGTTGCCTTTTGCAGGTTGAAGAAGAACTCATGATGCTCGTAGCGGGAAAACGCATCCGTATGGCGCAGTGCGGACAGCATATGGCTGTGATCGGACAGACAGGAGTTTTCCGTATAAACGGCACTCCAAAAACGTGCGCTGTCGGGCGGCATCGTGAGCGGAATCTCCTCGCCGATAAAGATATCGGGACGAAAGTGCAGCGCTCCGTTCTCTAGGCAGGCACGGCCAGTCGAATTGGGCGTATACAGGCCGTTCCCCATGGCAAGGGAAAGACGCCCCAAGCCCTCCTTTACATCGGTCTCCGGCAGATTGATTACAGGTTTCGGTGCACCATAGAGGCCATAAGCACGGCCCTGTATTTCGAGCGCCTCCATCTCCCGATGGAGGGCTTTGTAAGCGGCAGCGAGGACCTTCCAGACCTCAAGATTGATGCTGCGTTTTCGATAGGCGCGCTCACCGCAAATAACTGCGGATTCTGCATCGCCATGCGCAAGTAAATAGCGTGTGGCAAAGATGTCCGCACGCTCGGATTCCGGTGCAGCCTCCCGATATGCAGCCAGCTGCACGAGGAAATCATCGTCGTATGCGCCGCGCTCCGAACGCGCGAGAAGATCGTAAAAGAGCGCAGAGGCATGCTCATCATTGCGCCAGAATATGGTGAAATCGTCCGTCATACGGCCGTCCTTTCCGTCGATTTGGCTCATACCTGCTCCGGCAGGGGAAAGCTTTCCCCGTTGTTTGCAATCTCGCGCACGAAATCGCGGGCGCGCGGGTAGAAGAACGCGCGCAGCTCTGGGGAATCCATCGCGTAGCCTTCCTCGCGTTCATGTCCGCGCGGATAGATCCCGACCTGAGCCTCTGCGAAGTCAACCGTACCGTCATCCTCGGTATAGCCACGCGTCTCAAGGCGCAGCGCATGCGTGTGTGTACGTACGGCGAGCTTGAACGTCTGTCGCGGGAAGATCGAGAGACTGTAAACTGCGTCTCGTGGGGTGCCGCCGAACACGGCGGGCAGATTGCCGTCGATGTCCTCGGCGACTGGGAAGCCTGAGAGATGTGCGAGCGTCGGATAGATGTCTGCAATGCTCGTCAGCTCGTCTGCGACCAATCCCTTTGGAATGCCCGCACCGCGCATCATCCATGCTGCGCGCGTCGAGTTCTCTCCGATGATATCAATGACGCCGCCCGTCGGCGTTGTGAATACGGAATTTCGGCGTGCCCACGGCATAGAGGGCAGCATCTGTGCCCGTCAGACGGGTTGTCTCCGTGAGGCGAAAATGACTGAATGCCCATTTCCCAAGATATGCTGCTGCGGGCGGCATATGCTCGCTCTCGATCTGCAGCTCCTGCAGGTACTGTGTTCCTGCGACGGGGAGGATGACCTCCATTCCCTCCGGAATCTCGATCGTCACCGTGCCACGGATTTCTTCCGCACGCTGCAACTGGAACGGGAAATCACGCTGCATCTTGTCGACAAAGACGGACGAATGACGTATTTCCTCGATGAGGGCACTCTTGTCTGAGAGAAAGGCGTTTTCGACATAGGCACCGACCCAGTGGCGCGCACATCCTTCGGGTGGTGTCAGCGGCAGATGCTCCCCGACAAACGCGTCGAGGATCATATATAACTCTCCGTCATTCAGTACGGCACGCGTCTGTGACAGCGGCGCACCCGTGCCAAGCCCCGTGGCGACGGAGAGGCGGTTCAGCCCCTCGATGCCGCCGCGATGGAGCAGCCCCCCATTGGAATCTCCGGCGTGAGATACCGGCCGTGCGCATAGCCGTACATTGTGAGGGCGTCCACCGTGCGCCCCAGCCTTGTGTAGATCTCAGCAAGCAGAGTCCAAACCATATAGTTCACGGGGCGTCGGGCATACGCGCGCTCCGCGCAGATGACGGCATTCTCTGCATCACCGTGGTGGAGGAGGTACTGTGCAGCGAAGATATCTGCGCGTTCTGAATCCGGCGCAGCCTCCCGATAGGCGGCAAGCTGCGCGAGGAAATCATCGTCGTATGCGCTGTGCTCTGCGCGGTCGAGGAGATCGTAAAAGAGCGCAGAGGCGTGCTCATCATTGTGCCAGAATACCGTAAAATCGTCCTGCATTTCTCCCTATCCCCTCACATGGATTACGCGTTCAGCGCATCTTCAAACACGCGGAAAAAGCCCGCAATGTCCGTCTCGTCAATCGCACCGAGAGCGCAGAGGCGGAATGTCGCTGAGGTCTGCATCTTGCCCGGATAGATCGTATAGCCGCGCTCGTAGCAGTAGTCATGCACGCGCGTGAAGTCAAAGTCCGCCGACGGATATGCAACAGCGACCACCAGTCCCGACTGGAGCTCGCGCGGGATGACCTCCGTGAGACCGAGCCGTGCAAGCCCTGCGTGGATGGCGTCAATCGTGCGCGTGTGGCGTGCCCATTTTTTCGTTTCGCCCTCGGCAAAATACTCTGCGAGGGCGCGTTTTGCCGCATAGACGGTCTGCACGGGCGGGGTAAAGCGCATCTCGCCCGTCTGCTCGAATCCCTCGTACTGCATGACGAGGTTTGTGTAGTACGAGCGCACGGGATACGCCTTTGCTGCATCGAGGACGGATTTTTTTGCGAGCACAAACGAAAGCCCCGTCATGCCCTGAATGCCCTTCTGCGCCGAGGACATACATACATCGACGTTCATTTCGTCGACGCTGAATGGGATCATGGCGTAGGTTGAGATCGTGTCCGCGATCATGACCGCGCCGTGCGCATGGGCAAGCGCACCGATCTCCCGTACGGGATTGAGGATGCCCGTACCCGTTTCCTGATGCGTTGTGTAGACGGCAGTGATGTCGGGATGCTCGATGAGTGTGCGCTCGACCGCAGCGAGATCGGGCAGCCCGTCGATTGGGAATTTCAGGTCGATATGCGGCACAGAGTAGGCACGCGCCATCTCTGCCGCCCGCGCGGAATAGGCTCCGTTGTTGACAATGAGGAGCTTTCCGTCAGCGGGGATGAGCGAGCTGACGCACGCGTCCATGCAGAGCGTACCCGAGCCGCAGAAAAGGACGGTCGTCCAGTCCGCAGGATCGGCATGGACAACCTTTAATAAATCCGTGCCAAGTTCGCGCATCAGTGCGCCAAACTCCCGCTCGCGCGGGCAGATGTCGGGGACGATCTGCGCCATCTTGACCGTGTCGGTCGTGGTCGCCGGTCCCGGGTTGAGGAGGATATTTCTCTGTATGTTCATAGTTTATTTCCGATACATAAATACGTTGAATACAAACGGGGTGTTCCAATACCCCTCCATCTCGATGGCGGGGTATTCGATGCAGAGGTTGTGTGCGCGTGCAAAATCCTCGAAGAAGGCGCGGCGGTAGAAGAACTTGCTGAGCCCCTTGTAGCGCTCATCGTAGTCGGGGATGGTGGCGCGGCGGTAAGCGAGGAAATCCTCCTCCTTCGCCGCATCGTGGAGATCAATCAGTCCGATTGCACCCGTCGTTTTCTCCAGCATGCGCGTGAGCACACGCGCGGCAAAGTCCTCGCTCGGGAAATAGGAAAAGACGCTGTTCGAGAGCGCAGCGTCGTATTTGAGCGTGGTATCGAACGCGTCTGCCTCACCGCAGGTCAGCTCGCGTGCCCCGGGGAGTACCCTGCGCGCGGTCTCGACGAGGGTGGCGGCGTAGTCCGTGCCGCCGACGACGATGCCCTCACGCTGCATGAGGTAGAGGTTCGCTCCCGCGCCGCATCCGACATCGTAGACGCTCATGCCCGGCGAGAGGTGCAACAGCTCTACAATCCGCCGCCCCTGCATGAGCAGCGAGTCGAGGGGAATGCCGCCGTCCACAACGTCAAATCCGTTGAGGCGCTTCAGTTCGAGGAATACATCCTGCCAGTCGCCCGAGAGGGCGACCTCCGCTGCCTGCCGCCGGTTCCAGACGGCTTTCCATTCATTGCTCACTATACCACCTCAATCAGTCGAATGATATCCTTGATCGGCAGCAGCGTGCTGTCGATCTCGTGTGCGCGGTGGTGCGTGAGGATGGAGCGCGCCGCGTTCTCCATCGCGGGGAAGGCACTGCGCGTGAGCTGGTTCGCGTAGATGACGATGCGCACGCCGTGCGCTGCGAGCTCTGCCTCCGTGATCGTGTTGTAGGAGGAGGGTACGGCGACAATGGGGACATTCGGATGCTTCGCACGGAAGCTGTCGCAGAATGCAATGACCTCGTCGGGCGATTTCGCGCGCGAGTGGATCATGATGCCGTCCGCACCCGCCGCAACGTAGCCCTCCGCGCGTGCGAGGGCATCGTCAAGACCCTTTTCGAGGATCAGGCTCTCGATGCGCGCGATGATCATGAACTCCTCTGTGCGCTGTGCCGCCTTGCCCGCCGCGATCTTCTCGGAGAAATTCTCGATCGTGTCCTGTGTCTGTGCGACCTCCGTGCCGAAGAGGGAGTTGCGCTTCGCGCCCGTCTTGTCCTCGATGATGACGGCAGAGACGCCGAGGCGCTCGAGGGTACGGACGTTGTAGGCAAAATGCTCCGCTGTGCCGCCCGTGTCCATGTCGAGGATGATGGGCTTCGTCGTGACATCCATGACCTCATTGATGGTCTGGATGCGGTCGGAGAGGTCGACGAGCTCGATGTCAGGCTTGCCGCGCGAGGTCGAGTCGCACAGGCTCGAGATCCACATGGCGTCGAACTGGTCAAGCCCACCGTCGCTCTCGACGACAGTCTTCTCCGCAATGAGCCCCGTGAGCCCGTTGTGCACCTCGATTGTCTTGACGATCGGCACGATCGCAAGGAGACGGCGGAGTCTCCCGCGCCGCGCCTCGGGCATTGCGAGCTGCTCGCGCATGCGCCAGTCGATGTTGCGTACCTCGGCGTTTTCGGTGTACGGCGGCTCGATGAGCTGACCGCCATAGCGCGCAAGGCATACGCATACGTTCTTGCGGATGGAGGACTCGGGTCCCTGCGCCCAGTTGCTCCCGTGCACGACGTAGTCGGGGCGCAGGCGGTCAATGATCTCGTCGTACATGATATGCTCCTGCACGACGACCTCTGCGACCTCGGGGAGCACGCGGATCATCTCCATGCGCTCTTCGAGCGTCTTCGTCGGAAAGCGGTTGTAGCGCACCATCTCCGGATCGGAGAGCACGCCGACCGTGACCTCGCCGAGCTCCGCCGCCGCACGCAGGAGGTTCCGATGCCCCTCGTGGATGATGTCGGTGCAGAAGCAGGTATATACTTTCTTCATTCTTTGTTTCCCTCTATTCCCATGATATCGTATTTCTGAGCCTCCCCCGTCTTGACGGGGGAAGCTGATTTGAGATTCCATCCGACCACGATACTAAACGCTCTTTATCCGCTCCTCGAGTGCCCGCAGCTCCTCCACTGTGTCGATCTCCCACACGTCCTCGCGCGTGCACTCCCTGATGTGCACGGAGAACTCGGGCAGATAGTATTTCAGTGCAATCTCGTCCCAGTAGAGCTGACGATAGCATTCCTCGCGGTAAAGCTCGTTTGCACACGCTGCAAGGCGCCGTCCGTCCTCTGCCGTCCAGTAGGACAGCCCGAGCATCTGGTGGCAGGGATGGTCGCTCGCCGTGTCGATGTGTGTGATCTTCCCCGCCGCGTCCGTATCGAAGCACCAGTCGTCCGTCGCCTCCACGGGGAAGGCAATGTAGTTCGTGCGCTCCTGCGTGGGGGTGATGACTGCGGGATTTGCAAGGAAGAGGTCGCCCTCGATGACGTAGCTGTCCTCGAGCAGCCCATCACGCCCCGCGAGCGCAATCGAGGAGATGTTGTTCGCCGTCTCCCAGTCGGGATTGTCGATGTAGGCGAGGTGCGGATACGCCGCGTGCAGCGCGTCAAACGCCGCCCCGCAGTAGCCCCGCACAATAGTAATCGACGAAATCCCCGCCGCGTTAAGTGCATCGAGAATGGTTGTGATAATTGGCGTGCCGTTCACGGGCACGAGCGGCTTCGGCACGCGATCCGTCAGCGGCGCGAGACGCGTCCCGCGTCCCGCTGCGAGGATCACGGCGCGCGTCACACGATGCGCACCCATCAGGCGAGCCCCATGCGCCGCATCGTCTTGCGCAGCGTCTTCTCCGCGATGTGCGTGGCACGCTCCGCGCCCTTTGCAATCTCCGCGTCGAGATACGCCTTGTCCTCCATCAGCCGCGCGTAGTTCTCTCGGATCGGGCGCAGCTCCTCGGCGACCACCGTGCCGACAGTGGTCTTGAAGTCGCCGTAGCCCTTGCCCGCGAACTCCGCCGTGATCTCCTCCATCGAATTGCCCGTGATCGCCGCGTAAATCGTCATTAGATTGTTAATGCCATCCTTGCCCTCACGGAACGCGACCTCCGCCTCGCTGTCCGTCACGGCGGACTTGAATTTCTTGAGGATTGTCTTCTCATCGTCGAGAATGTAAATCGTCGCCTTTGCGTTCTCGTCCGATTTGCTCATCTTTGCCGTCGGCTCCTGTAGGCTCATGACGCGCGCGCCCGCCTTCGGGAAATAGCCCTCAGGCAGGCGGAACGTCTCGCCGTAGACGTGGTTGAAGCGCGCTGCGACATTGCGCGTGAACTCGAGGTGCTGCGTCTGATCTGCGCCGACGGGCACGTAGTCCGCCTGATAGAGCAGGATGTCGCCCGCCATCAGCGCGGGGTACGTGAACAGACCCGCGTTGATGTCCTCGGGGTGCTTCGCCGACTTGTCCTTGAACTGCGTCATGCGCGAGAGATCGCCGAACGGGCTGAGACAGGACAGCATCCAGCCCATCTGCGCGTGCGCGGGCACGTGGCTCTGGATGAAGACGAGGCTCTCGTCGGGATCGAGCCCGCACGCGAGGAGCAGCGCGAACGCCTCACGGCTCGCCTTGCGCCGTGCAGCAGGCTCGTGGTACACCGTCAGCGCGTGCAGATCGGCGACAAAATAATAGCAGTCATACTCCTCCTGCAAGCGCCGCCAGTTCTTCACCGCGCCGAGATAGTTGCCGAGGGTGAATGTGCCGGTGGGCTGGATGCCGCTCAGAATAATCTTGCGGCGGGGGGTGACTGCGTTCGTGTCGTTCATGACGTACCTTCCTTTATCTGTAGAATGTTTCTCCATTATATACCATTAAAGCGGTATAAGCAAAGGAAGAATCGCCTGTGCCTGTGCGCAGGTATCCGCAGCAGCAAAATGTGAAATTTTCCTACCAAGGATCAACAAAGCCTCGCTGAATTTCATACAAATCCCTCCTGATTTATTTTCCAACAAAAAAGACTGCTGCACAAATGTTTCGTACAGCAGTCCCTGCTTTTTATTTATTTAGCCAACCGCGTGCCCCAGAAGCTCGCGCGTATGGTTGGCGACGTCCTCAGGGGTGATGTCGGTGCGGCGTGCGACGCCGGTGTCGAGCGCTGCCTTTGCAACGGCGGCAGCGACGGTGGGCGCAACGCGCGGGTCGAGCGGGCTGGCGATGATGTTGGTCTCGTTGAGCTCGCTCTCGGAGATGAGGGAGGCGATCGCATCTGCGGCGGCGATCTTCATCTTATCGTTGATCTCCTTGGCACGCACGTCGAGCGCACCGCGGAAGATGCCTGGGAATGCGAGGAGGTTGTTGACCTGGTTCGGGAAGTCGGAGCGACCCGTGCAGACGATGCGCGCGCCCGCCGCCTTTGCCTCGTCGGGCAGGATTTCGGGGACGGGGTTCGCCATCGCCATGATGACGGGATCCGGATTCATGCTCTTGATCATCTCGGGGGTGAGGCTGCCCGGCGCGGAGACGCCGATGAAGATGTCCTTGCCCTTGATAATCTGTGCGAGGGTGCCCTTTTCCTTCTGACGGTTGGAGACCTTTGCGAGGCTGTCCTTGTACGGGTTCATGTTCTCCGTGCGCCCCTCGTAGACCGCACCTGTGGTGTCGCAGAGGACGACGGTCTGGATGCCGTAGGAGAAGAGGAGGCGCGCAATTGCCTGTCCCGCCGCGCCCGCACCGTTGATGACGATCTTCGCCGTGCGCAGATCCTTTTCGAGGTACTTGTACGCGTTGAGAAGCGCGGAGACGACGACGATGGCGGTGCCGTGCTGGTCGTCGTGGAAGACGGGGATGTCGAGGGTCTTCTTGAGCTCGTTCTCGATGTCAAAGCACTGGGGCGCCTTGATGTCCTCGAGGTTGATGCCGCCGTAGGTGGGGGCGATGAGCTGGCAGACCTTGACGACGTCCTCGACCTTCTGGCTGTTCACACAGACGGGGACGGAGTCGACGCCCGCAAAGCCCTTGAAGAGAATGGACTTGCCCTCCATGACGGGGAGACCTGCGCCCGCGCCGATGTTGCCGAGGCCGAGGACGGCGGTGCCGTTCGTGACGACGGCGACCATGTTGCCCTTGGTCGTGTAGTCGTAGATCTTGTCCGGGTTATCCTTGATCGCGAGGCACGGTGCCGCGACGCCCGGCGTATAGGCGCGGCTGAGGTCGTCGCGCGTGGCGATGGGGACGGTCGGGGTGATCGCGAGTTTGCCGTGATGGCGCTCGTGGAGCTCAAGTGCCTCTGCATCAAATTTACTTGCCATGATGAATCTTCCTTTCTGCGGGAAATCTCCCGTTTGCTCTCCTTGGGCAATGCACAGTACAGTGCCCTGTTATGTTGATGATATATGATTTGTTTAAAAAACGCTGATAGTGATAGGGCAGCTTTGGCCTACGGTATATGAGCTTCCCCCGCCGGAGTGGGGGAAGTGGCGCACATCGTGCGCCGATAGGGGCGCCAGTGACGATCGCGACTTTCTTACGATAGAGAAATATACGTCGCCCAAAGCGCCCCTTCCACCATGCTTCGCATGGTCCCCCTCCCCCGTAGCAACGGGGGAGGCTTTTATCGCCCTACTCCCCTTTGCCGGGGCTGCCGCTGCGTGCCGGCGCATCACTGTCTGCGCGCGAGGAGCGCTGCGATGGCTGTTCGGCGGAGTCGGATGCGCTCTGACGCGAGCTTGCGTGGCGCGTGTCGGAGGAGCTTGTCGTCTCGCTCGCACGGCCGGGACGCGTGGTGCGTTCGTCCGATGTGTCGCGCCCGTTTGTGCGCGTGCGGTCGTTACTGCTGCGCGTGTCCTTCGCGTCGGTATCGTCCTTGTCGGAGGACTTTTTGCGGCTGCGTGCATCGAGCGCCTCGTCCGCACTGACGGCGCGTCCGACGGAGGTATCTCCTGCGGGCAGCTCGGTGGCGTCTGCGGGGATGGACTCCTCGTACTCACGCACGGCGCGCTCCATGCGGCTGCGCTCGGTACTCGTGAGGGTGACGCCGAGGGCGTTCGCCATGCCGCGCCGCAGCTGAGCCATGTCGGGGATCCAGTAGCTCACCTCGTCGATGTAGAGTGGGCGGCCGGGCACCATCTCGGTGCGGAGCCCCTTTGCCTGCGACTCCTTGAGCGTGCCGATGAACTCGAGCATCTGGCGGACGCTGAGGTCGGTTTTTACGCTGTCGATGACACTGGAGATGATCGCGGGCAGGCGCGGCAGGATGGCGGGTGTGGTGACGGCGTCGACGCAGGCGCGCATGAATTTCTGCTGGCGCTTGACGCGGCCGATGTCGCCCTCCTCGTCGCGGTAGCGCACGTAGGTGACGGCGGTCTTGCCGTCCATGTGCTGCATCCCTGGGCGCAGGTCGATGATGAGCCCGCCGTCGTCATCCCACGGATCCTCGTAGTACATGCGCTTCTCGACGTCGATGTCGATACCGCCGATGGCATCTACGATCTTCTGAAAGGCGTGGACGTTGATGATGACGTAGTGGTCGATCTGTATGCCGAGGAAGTCCTCCACTGTACGCTGTGTGAGCTGTTCGCCCCCGTAGGCGTACGCGGCGTTGATCTTGTCGTAGCCGTTGCGCGGGATGGCGACGCGTGTGTCGCGCGGGATGGAGAGGAGCGAGGCCTCATTCTTTACAGGGTCGATGGTCGCGACCATGAGTGTATCGCTGCGCCCCACGTCGCCCTCGCGCTCGTCGACGCCCATAATCATGATCGTTGCCTTGTCCTTTGCCGTGAGCAGCTCCTCCTTGTGCTCCTTCTGCACGCGGTCGAGCAGGCTGCTCTGCGCGAAAAACGCGCCCGCGACGGCAGCGAGGACAAAGACGAGGATGGTTCCGAGCAGGACGTACGGCCAGACGCGTTTCTTCGTTGATTGTCTTTTCGGTGGTAATGTTGTCAAAACGGGATCGATCCTTTCCTCCCTTAGATGGATTCCCTACCTACGGATGTGTATTCAGCGCGGTGCGGTTGCGTTCCTGTGCACGCACTGCTAAAATAATCTCATCCGTTCAGTATCACATAATATATAGCAAACGCGCGGAATATGCAAGGTATACTTCAATAAGAATCTAGGAAGGACGCGGCTTCATGGGCGTTGAAATCGAACGAAAATTCAAGGTTGCCGATGATTTCCGACCGACGGGCGTCGGAATCTCAATGGCTCAGGGTTATCTCTCGCGCGATCCGAAGCGAACCGTACGAATCCGAATCGCAGGTATGCAGGGATACCTCACGATCAAGAGCGAAACGCACGGTGCGGCGCGGCTCGAATACGAGTATGAGATCCCCACAGAGGAGGCGCGGGAGCTGCTTGCGCTCTGCGAGCAGCCGCTCGTGGAGAAGACGCGCTACCGCGAGACCGTTGCGGGGCATGTCTGGGAGGTCGACGTCTTCCACGGCGCGAACGCGGGACTTGTCATCGCCGAGATCGAGCTCTCCTCTGAGGTGGAGACCTTCGTCCTGCCTGCATGGGCGGGCGCGGAGGTCACGGGCGAAAAGCGCTACTATAATTCCGCACTGATCGCACATCCCTACAATATATGGAGTGCGGAGGAGCGCGGAGATTGAGGCGGTGCCTTTCTGTGTATACTGTGGAAAACGATGAGGATAACAGGGGAAAAATCTGCGGGAGATTTCCACAAAGCTGTGGACAAATCCCCTAAGATATGCTACAAAATATAGAATTTGAGGGAGAAAATCATCCAATATATGGGGTTATCCACTATTTTATCCACATTATCCACAGAAATTGAAAAATCGTTCGCTAAAATTATGCACACTGTGTAAAAGACTGTTGATAAAGGCTTTTTCGGGCTTTTAAACAAATTTATCCACAGAGTTCTACACAGCAGGGGATAACTTTTTCGAGCTGTGGATTTCAGCAATTTACTACATGAGAGAGGGATTTTTACCAATGCAAGAATGGGAAATCTGCCTGCGCCTCGTGCTCTCCTGCGCGATGGGCGGCATCATCGGCTACGAGCGGCAGTTGCGGCACAAGTCGGCGGGGCTTCGGACGAATATGCTCGTTGCGCTCGGCTCCTGCCTCATCATGCTCATGTCGCAGGCGCTCTATGATAACGTCGAGGGGCGGACGAACGCTGACCCCGCGCGTCTCGCAGCGCAGGTCGTCAGTGGCATCGGCTTTCTCGGTGCGGGCGCAATCATGAAGGAGGGGCTGACCGTCACGGGGCTCACGACTGCCGCAACGCTCTGGGTTGTCGCAGGTGTTGGGCTTGCCGTTGGTGCGGGCTTCTACCTCAGCGCGGGCGTCACAACCGCAATCGTCTTCCTGATCCTCGGCAATCTCTCGCGCCTCGACGCGTGGGTCGACCACGACCACATGCTCTCGCTCTCCATCCATACCGTCGATCGGCCGGGGCAGATCATGCGCATCAGCGCCTGCATCGAGGATCTGCACCTGCGCTCGCGCGGCGTCAAGGTGAAGACCGACGAGGACGAGGCAGAGACGGGCGGCGAGCGGCGCGTCTACCTCAACTTCGAGGTGTACAACAGCGAGCATCTAAAGCCCACATTTATTGTAGACACCCTGCGCCAAATCGACGGCGTGCTGCGCGTGGATCTCGTGTGAGGATTGACGAAATCCGCCGTTTGCAGTAAAATAGGCATAGAAAAAGGGCACTGCTGATGGGCGGCCGCCCCTAACGCTATGACAGAGAGATTCCCCGCCTACGATTTGGAGCGCAAGGCGGGGTTTTCTCATTTATCTTTTCACTGATAGAATCAGTATGGTATATACTATGAGAAATGATAGGAACTCATAGGTATCCATATATATTCCCCCTTTCGGGGGCGAGAAAAGGCGTCCCTCATGGGGTGAAGCCGCTTCAGATTGGCTTAGGTTTTTTGTCCTATCGAGGAGACAAACCAGACGCATAGCGGTGGCTATGTGGAGGATTTGTCGACGACGAGAGGGCACAAAAGATAAGTCAAGATGAGTGGCTGATTCCATGAGGGACGCCTAACCGCCTACCGTATTTGATAGCAGTGCCTTTTTCCATTATAACAGACGAACATATGTTGTGCAAGTGAGGAACCGATATGATTATCTCTTGGGACGAATACTTCATGGGCGTTGCCATCTTCTCCGCCTACCGCAGCAAGGATCCGCACACACAGGTCGGCGCGTGCATTGTCAACGAGGACAAGCACATCGTCGGCGTCGGCTACAACGGCATGCCGAACGGCTGCGACGACAGAGAGTACCCGTGGGGGCGGACGGGCGAATTCGCCGAGCAGAAATACCCCTACGTCGTGCACGCGGAGCTGAACGCGATCCTCAACGCGAGCACCTCGCTCAAGGGGTGCCGTATCTACGTGTCGCTCTTTCCGTGCAACGAGTGCTGCAAGGCGATCATCCAGAGCGGCATCCGCGAGGTCATCTACCTATCGGACAAGTACGCCGCGACCGAGGCGACGAAGATCTCCAAGCGGATGTTTGACTCTGCGGGCGTTCGCTGGCGCCGCATGGAGACGGATCTCGACGAGGTGCCGGTGAAGTTCGAGGTTGTGAGTTAAACGATCTGAATGCACAAACAGCACTCTACGCAAACGCCTCGTTACGCAAGCGGTCGCGTTCTCGTTCGCCTAAATACCTGCGGACTTCTTAAACGCGCTTCGCTTGAACGAAAGAAATCCGCAGGGGGCGAGTCGAACGCTATTCTCCGCTTGCTTCACTAGGGTTTGCGTAGAGTGCTGCATGGCAATATGATTACAGCGTATCAAACATCGAGATAATACAAAGATAACATATTTTATGTGATATAATCCAAAGGAATCCTGATGTGAATACCTCTACAGATTATGATATCATCGTGATTGGCGCCGGGCATGCGGGCGTCGAGGCGGCGCTTGCGGCGGCGCGCATGGCTCGGCGTACCCTCATCGTCACACTCTCGCTGGACAATATCGCGATGATGCCGTGCAATCCGTCTGTCGGCGGCCCCGGCAAGAGCCACCTCGTCCGCGAGATCGACGCGCTCGGCGGTGAGATGGGGATTGCGGCGGACAGGGCGAGCATTCAGAGACGCCTGCTCAACACAGGCAAGGGGCCTGCCGTCCATTCCCTTCGCATGCAGTCGGACAAATTCCTCTACCAACGTATCATGAAGGAAACCGTCGAGAATACGGCGAACCTCGATGTGCGGCAGCTCCTCGTCACGCAGCTCCTCACCGAGGGGAATGCAGAGGGAACACGCGTCACGGGGGTTCTCTGCGAGACGGGGGAGCGCATCACGGCACGCGCAGTCATCCTTGCAACGGGCACATATCTGCGCGGGCGCATCATCCTCGGCGAGACCATCTACGACAGCGGGCCGAACGGTCAGCGCCCTGCGATGGCGCTCTCGGACTCGCTCCGCGCGCTCGGGCTGAAACTCATGCGCTTTAAGACGGGCACACCCGCGCGCGTTGATCGCCGCACGCTCGACCTCACAAAGACCAGCGTACAGGAGGGCGATCCGACCGCGCCCGCCTTCTCCTTTCTGACCACGGAGATGCGCGCGGAGCAGACGCCCTGCTACCTCACCTATACGAACGAGGCGACGCATGAGGTCATTCGCGCGAACCTCCACCGCGCACCGATGGCGAACGGCGTCATCGAGGGGGTGGGACCGCGCTACTGCCCGTCCGTCGAGACGAAGATTGCGCGCTTTCCGGACAAGGAGCGCCATCAGCTCTTTCTCGAGCCTGAGGGACTGCATACGAATGAGATCTATGTGCAGGGTATGTCCACCAGCCTGCCAACGGATGTGCAGGAGGCATTCCTCACGACCATCCCGGGACTCGAACACGCACGCATCATGCGGCCTGGCTATGCCATTGAGTACGACTGCCTTGACCCACTGCAGCTTACTCCGACACTCGCCGTCAAGCACATTGCGGGACTCTACTCCGCAGGACAGGCAAACGGTACAAGCGGCTACGAGGAGGCGGCGGCACAGGGACTCATCGCAGGTATCAATGCCGCACGGGAGATCACGGGCGAGGAGCCGCTGATCCTGCGCCGCAGCGATGGCTACATCGGCGTCCTCATCGATGATCTTGTGACGAAGGGGACGGACGAGCCGTACCGCATGATGACAAGCCGCGCCGAGTATCGCCTCATCCTGCGGCAGGACAATGCCGATCTGCGCCTCACACCGATGGGACGCTCCATCGGCCTTGTCAGCGATGAGCGGTGGGCACGTTTTACGGCGAAGCGGGATGCGATCGAGGAGACCCTGCGCCTCCTCGATTGTACGAAACTCAGCCCGAGCGCCGAGACCGAGGCGCGTCTTGCGGAGGCAGGACTGCAGCCCCTGCGCGTGCCGATGACGCTCCGCGCCCTCCTTTCGCGTGAGGGGCGCTATGATGTGCTCGCCTCCCTCTTCGACCTCCCCGCACTTGCGGCGGATGTCAAGGAGGAAGTCGAGATTATGGCGCGGTACGACGGCTATATAAAAAAGCAGCAGGAGCAGATCGCGCGTATGGAGCGTCTCGAGAGCCGCCGCATTCCCGAGGGGCTCGACTACAGCGCCATCACGAGCCTGCGCCTCGAGGCGGCGGAGAAGCTTGCCGCCATCCGCCCGCGCTCCATCGGACAGGCGGCGCGCATCAGCGGCGTTTCGCCCGCCGACATCTCCGTCCTGCTCGTTTATCTGGAGAAGGAGCGGCGGACACAATAATTTCAGCATATAAAAAGCACCTGCCTTTGTAGGACAGGTGCTTTTTTGTTGTCCCATGCCGCACGCAGCATTCTATGTGTTGGGACAGAAGTCCAAGCTTTATGCCGTTGACTTGGAGAGGTTTCAATGCCGCACGCAGCATTCTATGTGTTGGGACCTGGATATGGCAACATATTTGGAGCGGATCTCTAGTTTCAATGCCGCACGCAGCATTCTATGTGTTGGGACTCTGTCGTCCCCAGCCCTTGTCCCATCTGGGCTGAGAAGCCGTTTTGGAAAGTCGTCCGTTTTTCGCGCTGATTTTGCTGCCGAAACGCACTCTCCGAACGGAAAATCGCGTGGCAGATCACCTCTACTCCTTGTGCGGCGCGGTCTGCGCCGTTTTGGAAAATCATAGCGGTAGAATGCGGCTTGCACGCCCCTGCGGATCATTTTCCACTTTTCGCTTCGATCACGATTATAGCATAGATTTCTGCACTTTTCAATGGGGCGCTTCGTACGGGTTTACAGCAGTGCAATCAGCCTCTCCACATCCTCCTCCCGTGTCGCCCAGCTCGTGGCGATGCGCATGACGGTCGTATCGCCCTGTTTCTCCCAGAAGCCCATCGCGACGTGTGCAGAGAGATGGGCGAGCTGCTCCGGGGTGAGGGAGAGGAAGATCTGATTCGTCGGTGCGTCGGAGGCGAGCCGATAGCCCTTCTCCGTGAGCGCCGCGCGGATGCGGTCAGCCATGGCGATCGCGTGCGCGCCGCCGCGCTCATAGAGGCCGTTCGTGAAGAGCATGTCGAACTGGATGCCGAGCACGCGTCCCTTCGCCAGCAGCGCGCCGCTTTGCTTGACGATGGTGAAGAAGTGCGGCACGGTATCAGATTTCGGGAAGACGACCGCCTCGCCGAAGAGTGCACCGCATTTCGTCCCGCCGATGTAGAACGCATCGCACAGGCGCGCGATGGCGGGGAGCGTCAGCTCATTCGCAGGGCAGCCGAGGGCGTATGCAAGCCGCGCGCCGTCGAGAAAGAGCGGAATCCGATTCGCGCGGCAGATGGCGCTGATGACCTCAAGCTCGTCCATCGTGTAGAGTGTGCCGTACTCGGTCGGATGCGAGAGGTAGACCATGCCGGGGCGCACCATGTGATCGCGGTTTGCGTCCTCGTGAAAGGTGCGTAGACACTCCTCGATGGCGCGTGCAGTGAGCTTGCCGTCCGTGTGCGGGAGGGCGAGCACCTTGTGACCGCCGCACTCGATTGCGCCCGCCTCGTGCACGGTGATATGCCCCGTATCGGCGGCAATGACGCCCTCATAGGGGCGCAGCAGCGCCGAGATCACGATGCGGTTGACCTGCGTGCCGCCCGACAGGAAGTGAATCTCTGCGTGCGGTGCGCGGCACATCTTGCGGATCTTCTCCCGCGCCGCCTCAGAGTATTCGTCCAGTCCATAGCCTGCGGTCTGATCCATGTTCGTCTCGATGAGGCGCTGCAGGATCTCCGGGTGCGCGCCCTCCATATAGTCCGAGCCGAACGAAAGCATTCCATTCATCATATGTCCTCCCTTTGTATTTTTATAGTAGCGAAAAAGCCGCGCAAATTCAAGGGAAATTGTTAAGGACACCGCTTTTTCTCCGATAGAAATGGTAAGGAAAAGAATTCACGGCAGGAAGCGCGAAGGGAGGGACATGAATGGAGCTGGAGAAAATCTTTGGCAGCCGTGCCATTACGGCGAACGCGCCTGCAAAAACGAAGGCATCCAAGACAGAGGCGGTCGATGAGACGTTTGCGCGAATGCTGCAAAATCTGAAAGAGTCGAAATCTGCGGATGCACGTGAGCGTGAGGAGGGCGATACCGTCATCACGCGCGTGCTCGCGGACGGCTCGGTTGTCACGCAGATCTATCAGGGGAATAAGCTCATCGCCCAGACGATGACGCGCGGCGCGCACCCTGAACGCGGCAAGGCGGTCATCACCGAGCGCATCGAAAAGCTGAAGCCGAACACGCTCGAGGAGTCGGCGGATCCGCTGCTCGCGTCAAAGGCGGCACAGGCGTCCGTCGCAACGGCAGGGCTCGTCAGCGCGATGCTTTAGCATCTTGGACTGCCGCAAAAAAGGGGTGTTGCACGAGTCAAAACGACTTCGTGCAACACCCCTTCGTTATGCTTTTGTTCGTGTTGTTCAGACGCTCAAAGCGCCCCTTCCACCGCTCCGCGGTTCCCCTCCCCCGTGTCGCACGGGGGAGGCTTTTCATTACGGCATATTTTAGAATCTCCAGTCCAGTCCTGCCTTGAAGGTGACGCCGCGCTGCTTGCCAGCCCAGCCCTCGACGCTGAGGTCGGCGGTGGCGCGCTTGCTGAGGTTCGCGCGGTAACCGAGCTCAAGGCTGCCCGAGAGACCCTTGAGCGAAGGGCTTGGCGTATCGTAGGAGAAGCCGCCCGTGTGGTATGTCGCCCCCGCATCGCCCTTGAACTCGTACTGAAGGGAGGTGCCGAGGATGAGCGCGCCGCTCCCCTGTGGGATCGTCCAACGCGCGCCCGTGCGCAGACGGTGGCTCTCGACGGCGTGGAAGTCGTAGCTGTCGCCCGTCGAGAGGGTCGCGCTCGATCCGTTCTGCCGCGTGTAGAAATAGCGGAGATAGAGATCGCGCTCGGTGCCGTTTGCGGCCTTTGCCGTGTGGCCGACGCCGAGATGTGCGCCGATGTAGTTCGCGTCCGTATCGTAGGATGCGCGGCGCGTGATCCCTCCGACGGGAAGGTCTGCCTCGTAGTCCGTGCTCATGCGGCCAAAGCGCAGGCTGCCCTCGTAGAACATGCCGCCCTTCTTCTCCTGGCGCAGGAAGGCGCCGCCGCCGACGTAGTGGGTATTGCCCTCACCATGGGTGCCGTCGTCGAGGTAGGAGTCGTAGCTGCCGCGTCCGTACTCGACGATGGGGCCGAAGAGGATGCGGTCATCACCGCGCATGACCTCGCGGGAGAATCCAACGGCGAGATTCATGCCGCGGACGTTGACGTGCGAACCGGTCTCGTGGCGCAGGCTCGATCCGCCGACGGCAGCAAAGGGGGCGAATCCGCTCGCTCCTGCAGCCTCTGCCGAGGCGATTGTCATGCCGCCGCCCGCGATGAGATCGCCGCTCGCGCCGAGGAATGCGGCAGTCCCCGTCATGGTCTCAGCAAGGGACTTCGTGTTCTCATGCAGGACAAATCCGTTATTGCCGGGGGTTGGATTTGGATTCGGGTTGGGATTCGGGTTGGGGTTCGGATTTGGATTTGGATTCGGGTTGGGGTTTGGGTTCGGATTCGGATTTGGATTCGGGTTCGGGTTCGGGTTCGGGTTTGGATTTGGATTCGGGTTGGGGTTCGGGTTGGGGTTCGGATTGGGATTCGGGTTCGGATTCGGCGTTGGTGTTGTACCCCCGTCGATGGCGCTGCCGTCGACCTTCACCACGAGCTCCTTCTTATTGTTCGTTACGCCCATCTTTGCCGTTCGATGTCCCGAGACGCCCTCGTAGACGGTCATCGTGGTCGCGGCGTCCGTATCGATCTGCGCGTTCTCTGTATAGAGGAGGCGGAGGCGGTTCGCTGTGCTGCTCCCCGGCATGTACGCCTCGAGTGCGGCGCCGTTGAGGTTCGTATTCGTGCTCCCCGTGACGCGCAGCATTGTGTCGTCCGCAGTCATGCCTGCGGGCACGTAGAACGCAAGCCGCTGAAAATCCGCAATGCTCTTGGCTGTGATCCCCTTGGTCTCGCGCACGATGAGTGCATTGTTTTCCCGTGTCACATTTGCCGCCGTAGCCACGCCGCCGTGGAGGTGTGCCGCGCTGAGATCGGGAGCCCCTGAGATCTCGACGATGTTGCCGCGCGCAATCGCCGTTGTTCCCGCAGAGCCGTCCGTCGTTGCACGCCCGCCATAGATCGCGTCCTCATATTTTCCGCCGCTGATATGGAGCTCATTGCTCTCTGCGGCAGCGACTGCCGTATTGCTGCTCGATGCGGCACTCGCATCACCGCCGTAGACAGGCTCCTCGAAGGTGCCCGCGCTGAGCGTCAGGATATTGCCGTCCGCAGTTGCCGTGGACGCGGCAGATATCCCCTTCGCAATCGCCCTACCGCCCCTGATCTCTTTCCATGCGGCGTTCGTGGGGCTGAGTGTGACGCGGTTTGCGTTTGCCGTCGCAAGGTTTGTGCCCGCGCCGTTCAGGACAGTTGCAGAGCCGCCTATGACATTGCGCCCGTCCAAATAGCTGCCGCCCGTGATGGTGACGACGTTCCGATCTGCCGATGCTGTCCCGCGTGCGCCCGAGGCGTTGGCATAGGCTGAGCCGCCGATGTAGCCGCCGTTGTCACTCAATAAATTCTTGAGAGTGACGCTGTTCACGTCCGCGTGCGCCTCTGCTGCGCCGTTCCCCGTCTCGGCTCGGGCAAAGCCGCCCTGCGCGGAGAATCCATGCGTGAGCGTGCCGCCGTCGATCGTGATATCGTTGTTCGTGACGATTGTCTCCGCCACGCCGCTGTCCGTTTTGATCGAGCCGAAGCCGCCGCCGAACACATAGGAGTATTTGCCGCCCGTGCCGCTGATGTCGTTGTCATCAACCGTCACGCTGACGCGCGTGGCAGTCGTTCCGATGAGATCGACCGAGGCGGCGGCGGCGTGATTGATCGCACCGCCCGTGTTGGTCACGCGGTTCCCCTTTGCCTCGGCGGTAAAGGACGTACCCGCACCCGCAGCCTTTTGCTCGATGTGCGCGCCGTAGAGGTCGCCGATCTGCGTGCCTCCCGCATCAACGAGAATTGTATTCTCATTGGTCCGATAGGTGACGGGACCTCCCTGCGTCGCATAAACGCGAATATTGCCGCCGTAGAGATGGGTCGTCTTCCCCGTCGTGAGCGTGACGGTGTTCCCGCTCGCCGTGAGCGTGGTCGCGCCCGGCGCTGTCGCGTTATTGTAGCGCTGATATTCGACCCAGCCGCCTGCGAGGAAGCCGAGCTCGTCATTGCTCCGCACGGTAAGTGTATTGCTGCTCGCCGACGCCGTGCCGTCTCCGTTATCGTGCCGCAGCTCGGCATCTCCACCGTATACCGCGCGCTGACTACCGTCCGTCACCGTGATATTATGATTGTCCTCGATTGGTGATGCAGATGCGTTCGTCCCTCCGAGTACCAGTCCTGCCGCGATCAGTGCGCCGAGGCCTCTGCGCGTGTGTTTTCCGTGGCTCCTCATAAAATTGACTCCTTTCGCTAATCCCGCTCACCTATACACTAATCTGGAACAAATGAACGAAAACCTATCTATCTATTTCATAACATAATCCATAGAGGGGGTAAATGAGATAAAAGGAGGAGGTGGATCGGGACTTCCTTGGCCTTCTTCGGATAGTGTGGGCGTAGTATTAAATATCAAATCGGATCATTTGTGCAAACCGTTCTGCAGACGCATATTTGACAATGTGTTTCGCATTTCTTAGAGTTTCGCGCAAACGAATAGGACTGTAGTGCGATATGACGCAATACAGTCCTATTTTGACGCATTAAATGTTATTGAAGAAAGATGATTTTTTCCTGAAAGGATCATCTGTATCCGTTACAGACGGTCCGTCTCGTACTGGTGCGTGCGCACCTCGTTGTATGTGGGCGGGATGACGACCGTGCCCGTGTGGTCGATAAACCCCCACTTGTCGTTTATCTTCACAGGTGCAAATCCCTCGTTGAACATTCCAATCTCCGTGACTGTGCTGGGGAGGAGGAAGGGGACGCGTCCCGTCTTGTCGATGAAGAAGGACTTTGATCCCTGCCGTACGGCGGCGATTCCGTCGGTGAAGTCGTGTACTTCGTCGTATTTTGGTTCGATGACGACCGTGCCCGTACGGTCGACAAAGCCCCACTTGTCGCCGTCCTGCACTGCCGCGCGATCGTCATAGAAGAAGTGGATGCCCTTATATTTCGGCTCGACGACGTAAGCACCCTTCCGATCGACGATACCCCATTTGCTCTTGACGCGGACAAGCGCAACGCCGTCCATGAAGATGGAGTTGTAGTCGTTCTTCGTCGAGATGATCTCTGCGCCGGTCTTGTCGATGTAGCCGCGCTTGACCTTCTCGCCGATGAGATCGGTACCGACCCCGAACGTCGGCACGCCCGTGGCAAAGGAGACGGCACTGGTGAGGAAGCCGCCGAGCAGTCCGACCTTGACTTCGCGGCGCACCTCGGCGAGCCCGTTCTCAAACGGCATGACGTCGCTGTAGCGCGTCTGGATCACCTTTGCGCCCGTCTTGTCGATAAATGCGCGGTACTTCTTTTCCTTCACCATTGCAAGCCCGTCCTGGAAGTCCCAGACGTCTCCGGGGCGGTACTGCGGCTGGATGACCATTGTGCCGGACTTGTCGATAAAGCCGATCTTCTTCTTGATTTCGACGCGGCTCAGTCCTTCCTGAAAACCGCCTGCCCAATCATAGGCGGCAGGAATGACTAACGTCCCCGTGGTATCGATGAACCCGTACTTCCCGCTTGGTGTTTTGACGGGAGCAAGCCCCTCGGAGAAGGAATACGCCGCATCGTACACATCGTTCGTCAACAGACTGCCGTCGCGGCGGCAGAAGACATACTTCTTGTCGGGGCGCTGTACGCAGGAAATTCCATCGTTGAATGAGCCGACTGCGAGGTTCTCGACGGGCAGGATCTGTTTGCCCGCCGTATTGTACGCGCCGACCTTGTCCTTTGCGTCGCTGACAATGATGACATCCGCAGACAGCGGCTGTATGGTCTTGTAGATGGCGGGGACGATGAGCGTTCCGTCGAGGCGGACGATGCCCCATGTCTTGCCCTGGCGGACGGCGACCGCGTCCGCTGAGTAGGAGGCGATCTCATCGTACTCCGCCGGGATGGTGAGGCTGCCCGAGGGGGCGACGGCGCCCCACTTCTTGCCCACGCGGACAACGGCGATCGGTTTGGAGGACTGCAGTGCAGGGGTGGAGGTGCCGACCTGCGTCTGCGCGGCGGACATCGCCTGCGCTGCGGCGGGTGCAGCCTGTTCCTCTGCCGCAAATCCTGCGGGCATCGCACAAAGTACACCCGCCGCCGTCGTTGCGGCGATCATCCCGCGCAGCTTCTTGTGTTTTGTCATGGGGTCATCTCCTTTGAAAATATATCATTATACAATACTTATACTTCGCTCAGCAGTTCCCACGATGGACGTGCCGCAGGTGACGGCGGGCAATGACAGCAAGACGGTCGATGGCGGCAATCGGTGTTGGTGGTGTGCTCATGCGGTGACGCGGGAAATAGCGGCTGATGTGGAGCGGGAGGTCGGGCGAGAGGGTGGAAAGCCAGTGCGCTTCCTCGTCCATGTCCTCGGTGCTGTCGTTCATCGTGGGGACGACGAGGGTTGTCACCTCGACGTGCACGCCGTGGGCGACGGCGCGTGCGATGGTCGACTTCACCGCCTCCAGATCGCCGCCGAGCCGCCGATAGGTGTCCGTGTGCCATGCCTTCAGATCTATGTTCATCGCATCGACGTGCGGCAGGAGGCGCGCGAGCGGCTCCGTGCAGATCATGCCGTTCGTCACGAGCACCACCTTCAGCCCTGCCGCGTGTAGAAGGGGCGCGGTGTCCATGATGTACTCATAGCCGACGAGCGGCTCGTTGTAGGTAAAGGCAACGCCGATATTGCCGCGCGGCTGATGCCGCAGCTCCTCGGCGAGTGCGGCGAGCTGCGCGGGCGACACGTTCTCCGTCTCAATCGAGGTGTCCGCCATTGCGATGGAGGCGTTCTGGCAGAAGGGGCAGGCAAGGTTGCAGCCGAAGCTGCCGACCGAGAGGATGAAGCCGCCGGGGTGAAAGTGATACAGCGGCTTCTTCTCGATCGGGTCGAGTGCGAGTGAGGTCAGCCGCCCGTAGTTCTTCGGGCGGATGGTGCCGCCAATGTTCGCGCGTGCACGGCAGAAGCCCGTCTCGCCCGCGTCGAGGCGGCAGGCATGGGGGCAGAGGCGGCAGGTCACTAGGGCGGCGTTCATTTCAGACGTGCCGCGTCACTTCAAAGCGCCAGATACGGATGGCGGCGTCCTCGGGGATGCCGCCCTTCTTGCGTGCAATGCGCAGCTGCTCCTCCACCGTGTCGACGCCCGCGAGATCGGGCAGGAGCAGCCCCTTGCGCCCGCGTGACTCGACAATGACGCCGTATCTCTTCGCATCGAGATCGTCCGCACTGTCCACGAGCTCCGGCTCCGTCAGCACATCGACGGAGTAGACGAGCTCATCCAGTTCGTCTGCGCGTACGGGCGGGAAGCGCGGGTCGCGCAGGGCGGCGGAGGCGGCGTTCTTTATGATCTCCTCCGCAATATTCTTCGCTGTCGGCTCGAATGTCCCGATGCAGCCGCGCAGTTCCCCGTCCTTCTTGAGCGAGACGAAGACACCCGCGCGCTCTGCCATCTCGGACGGAAGTCCCTGCGGGCGTGCAGCGGGTTCACCCGTACGGACAATGGTCTCAATCGCGTGCCGTGCGAGTTGCACATAGTCATCCTCAGCGGCACGCCGTTCCTCGCGTGCACGCTTCTCGAGGATCTCATAGCGCTCGGCAAAGCTGCGGCGCGCATCCTCGCGCGTCACCTTGCAGGAGACAACGCCATAGCCGACGCCGAACGGCCCCTGATAGGAGAGCTTCTTGATCTTGAGCGCCTTTGCATCGAGTGCACCCGCCATCATCCAGAACGAGCGCAGACCGCACTCTGCCGCCGCCTGATAGAGCGCGGGGGCTATGCGCAGGAGCTTGAGGAAGTCGCCCTCCTCGAGATACTTCATGCACGCCTTGTCGAACCGCGGTCCCTCGGGCGCAAAGCCATAGGGTCCCTCGGGCGTCAGCTTGTGCGAGAGGTCTCCGCTCGCGATGAAGACGGCGCGGCGTCCGAGCGTTTCGACCACGCGTGCAATACACTTGCCGAAGTTGTAATGCGCGAGAGGCGAGAGCCCCGAGATGCCGACGCGCAGGAGGCGAAAGTCGCGCGTATATGCGTGCAGGAAGTGCAGGGGGATCATGACCCCATGATCGAGCGCGGCATTTCTCCCGCCGACGGGCCCCGCCTTGATGCCCTCCGCCGCAGCCACGGACGCAAGCTCCTTTGCGAGCACGCTGTCATAGCGTGCTGTCACCGCGACCTCGGGCGCACCGAACTGACCGAAGCTGCCCGACGCCTCCTCGCCCGGTGCGATGTGGAAGTAGTCTGCGTACATGACCGTGTGCGGGCTCACGACGATGATCGTATCGGGGGCAAAATCCGCTGCCTCCTTCATCGCACGCTCGTAGGCATTTACCGTCAGCTGAATCTTCTTCTCCTCGCCCCGCCCGACCTCGGGGATGATGAGCGGCGGATGGGGGACGACATAGGCTGCAAGGATTGACATAGGACAACCTCCTTACGGAATTCTATATGTCTATTGATTCGCCACATGATGAAAAAGCCCTTCATGATTTTAATATGAGAGAGGATTTTGCGTTTTGTTGTCGAAAAAATCAAAGAGATTTTAACATCTGCAAGGAGGATGAGAATGATGGGGAAGAGAATTGTCGGGCTGGTGGCTGTGCTCGTACTGGCGTTTTCGGCAGTTACTATGGCTGCGGGCGCGAACCAGATCAATCGGGACGATCATGTCCTGCAGTACAATGAGATCGCGCTCGGCGGCATCATGGTCGGGATGAAGCGCGCACAGGTCGAGGCGATCTACGGTGCGCCGACCGAGCGCACGGAGCCGGCGAAGAGCGCGGCACTCGATGAGATGATGGATCGCTATACGTACGGCACGTCGTTTCAGGTTACATTTGTCGGCGATACGGTCATGTATATCAATACGAGTGCGCACAACGGGATTGCAACACCGGCAGGCGTGACGGTTGGCGACCCGGCCGACAAGATCACCCGCACGTACGGCAAGCCGCAGCGCTATACGCGCTATGAGAGCGGCGAGGAGAGCTTCGTCTACCGCGATCCGTACGATATTCACATCGGATTCAGTGTGGAGAAAGGCCGCATCACGCGCATCGGCATTGTCGGGTACGAATAATCGTGCATATGCGAACACAGCCTACATTCCGTCCGATTATGGACAGTATGTAGGCTGTTTTATGTGAAGAATTCACTGCCAGAGGATGGCAATGACGAGAGCGGGGAAGAAGTTCGCGACGCGGATGTGCGGCAGACCGAGGAGGTTCGTGCCGACGCAGAAGATGAGGATGTTGCCAATGTAGCTGAGATTCGCGAGTGCTGCGGGTGTTATGATGGGCTCGATCGCGCCGGCCACGAGGAAGATCGCGCCCTGAAAGAGTCCGACCGAGACCGCCGAGAAGATGCAGCCGCGCCCGAGCGTCGCGGTGAGGAGCATGACGACAACCGCATCGAGGACGCTCTTGGCAAAGAGCACGGACGGGTCGTCGAGCAGGCGGTCGTTGATCGAGCCGATGACCGCCATGGCACCGACGCAGACGGTCAGCGAGGCGGTGACGAAGCCGTCGATAAAGCGTGCATCGCCGCTGCTGCCAGACACACGTTTCAGCCACGCGCCGAACGCCTCCATGCGATCCTCGATGTTGATGAGCTCGCCAATGAGTGCGCCGCCGATGAGACTGGCGAGCATCATATGCGCGCCGCCAAAGATGAGCTGCCCATCTGTGCCGATGCGCAGCATCTCCCGCAGCGTTCCGCCGAGCCCGAGGAAGATCACCGCGAGCGCGCACGCGCGCATGAGCGTCTCTTGAAAGCGCTCCGAGATGAAGCGCCCGCACCCGAGCCCGAGGAGTCCCCCGAGCAGGATGGCGACGACGTTTGTAATGATTCCGATGCCCGGCATATTGCGCCCCTCCGTTTCAGTTCATTGAAAGGTTCATTGTACCCTATTTATCTGCATATGTAAAATGGGGAGAGGAAACACAGATCAACAGCGGGTCAGCAAAGGCGTGGCAGCGCGAAAAATCCGCACACGCGCATCGGTATCGTCAGGGACGAATAGGGCGCTGTACGTACTCATGAAAAACAGCCTCATCATGCAGATGATTACATGGTGAGGCTGTGTGCTTTCTCAGGCCTATTTCTGGCGCATGGGCAGCGCGCTGCGCATTTTCTCAACGATCGTGCGGCAGGTGTCGGTGATGCCCGCCCAGTCCTGCGCCGCGACGAGCTTCTCCGGTGTCATGAAGCTGCCGCCGATTGCCGCGACGTTCGGCAGGGCAAGATAGTCGATCATATTCTCGAGGCTCACGCCACCCGTCGGCAGGAAGCGCACGTCGGCGAACGGGCCTGCGAGCGCCTTGAGCGTCATTGTACCGCCATATGCGGCGGCGGGGAAAAATTTGCAGAGGCGGATGCCGTATGCGTATGCCCCCTCGATCTCGCCCGGCGTGACTGTTCCTGGGATCACATCGATATCGTGTGCAAGGCACCATTCAATGACGCCAGGATTGTACGCGGGCGTCACAATGTAGGTCGCACCTGCATGGACGGCTGCAGCCGCCTGCTCTGCCGTGTGTACCGTGCCCGCGCCAACGATGAGATTCGGGATCTCCTTCATCGCGCGGATGATGTCGAGGCAGGCATCCGTGCGGAACGTGACCTCGGCGACGGGAATGCCGCCCGCAGCGAGCGCTTCGCCGAGCGGCTTTGCACACGCAGCATCCTCAAGCACGATGAGCGGCACGAGGCCGATCTCGGATATGGTCTTCAGTTGTTTACTCATGAGCAGAATCCGCCTCCTTCATAAATGTCTCCAGCGCCGCCCGTGTCGGCAGCCCCTCGTTGTCGCCGCGGCTCATGACCTGGATCGCCCCGATCGCCGCCGCGCGCCGCACGGCATCCCGCAGTGGCAGATCCTCCATCAGACCCGTGATGACGCCTGCGGCAAAGCCATCACCCGCGCCGACCGTATCGACAACCTTGCGCACGCGGAAGCCCGGTACGTGATAGCGCTCTGCGCCGTCGGCGACATACGCGCCCGCGCTGCCGCATTTCGTGATGACGATCTGCGCGCCCTGCTCCTGATAGAACGTGGAGATGGCGGCGGGATCGTCGCTGCCCATAAGGATCTTCCCCTCGGCTGTGCCCGGCAGGACAATGTCCGCGCGTGCAGCGAGGGCGTTGATCGTCTCGCGCATCGTGCGCTCGTCCGGCCAGAGCTGCGGGCGTAGGTTCGGATCAAAGGAGATCGTGAGCCCCGCTGCGCGTGCGCGCTCGAACATGAGGTTCACCGCCGCGCGCGTCTCGTTCGTCAGCGCGGGCAGGATGCCCGTCAGGTGGATGTGGCTGTAGGCAGAGAAGTCGATTGCCTCCACATCCTCGGGCGCGAGCGTCGATGCGGCAGAGCCCGCGCGGAAGTAAAAGATCGGTGGATCGCCCTCGTGCACGCGCCCCTTCAGCATGAAGCCCGTGCGCCGATCCGCACTCCACGCGACGAACTCCGTGCCGATGTCGTTCGCACCCAGAACGCGGACAATGCGCTCACCGAACGGATCGCGGCCGAGCTTCGTCATGTAGGTGACGCGGTGACCAAGGCGCGCAACGCCGACCGCGACGTTGAACTCCGCGCCCGCGACAGCGAGATCGTAGCCCGACACATCCCCGAGTGCCCCCTCGCTCTGCGCGATGAGAAGCCCCATCGGTTCCCCTGCGAGAATCAGCCCTTTCATTCCGTACCTCTTTCCTATAGCGTTACCCCATCCTTGAAAATCGCGAGGTCGTGCTTGTCCAGCGCCTCGGATTTCGCGTGCGCTTTGCCGGAGGCGATGGCGAGCAGGAGGTCAAGGAAGTCCGCCGTGACCTCCTTCATCGTCTCGCCCTCGAGCAGGCGTCCCGCGCTGAAGTCGATCCAGCCCGATTTGTACTGCGCGAGATGCGGATTGCTCGCGATCTTCACCGTGGGTACGGGACAGGCAAACGGTGTGCCGCGCCCCGTGGTAAAGAGGACGATGTGCGCGCCTGCGGCCGCGAGGGCGTTCGACGCGACGAGGTCGTTGCCGGGCGCGCAGAGGAGCAGGAGCCCCTTTTCCCGCGCGACATCGCCGTAGGCGAGCACGTCCATGACGGGCGCAATGCCGCCCTTCTGCACGCAGCCGAGGGACTTGTCCTCGAGGGTTGTGATGCCGCCCGCCTTGTTGCCGGGCGAGGGGTTCTCGTCGACCTTCTCGCCGTGGCGCATGAAATACTCCTTGAACCCGTTGATGAGCTGCACGGTGTCCTTAAAGACACGCTCATCCTTTGCGCGGTTCATCAGCAGCGTTTCCGCGCCGAACATCTCGGGTACCTCCGTGAGGATGCCCGTGCCGCCTGCCGCGACGAGTTCGTTGCACGCCTCGCCGACGAGCGGGTTCGCCGTGATGCCCGAGAATCCGTCGGAGCCGCCGCATTTGAGTCCGAGCACGAGCTTTTCGATCGGCTGCGGCGTGCGTGGGATGTCACGCACCTCACGCGCGATCTCCGCGACGAGCCGTGCGCCTGCCTCGACCTCATCCTCCACCTCCTGACAGAGGAGGAACTTCACGCGGCGCCTGTCGACGGGGCCGATCAGATCGCGCATCTGCGCCATCTCGTTGTTCTCACAGCCGAGGCCGAGGACGAGTACACCGCCCGCGTTCGGATGCTGGACGAGCGCGGCGAGGTACTTCTGCGTGTTCGTCATGTCGCCGCCGAGCTGCGAGCAGCCGTAGGGGTGACCGTAGGCGTAGATGCCGTCGATCGAGCCCTCGCGATATTCCTGCGCGCGCTTCTCGATTGCCTGCGCGATGGCGTTGACGCAGCCGACCATCGGGATGATCCAGATCTCGTTGCGGATGCCGGCTCTGCCGTCCGGGCGCGCGTAGCCGTCGAACGTCTTGCCGCGCAGATAGCTGTACTGCGCAGGATCCCAGTGCGGCGCCTTCTCCGGTTCGTAGCGGTACTCGAGCAGGCTGCCGAGCTTCGATTTCACCGTGTCCGTATGCAGATGCTCGCCGACGGCAATGTCGCGCCGCGCCGTGCCGATGGGGAAGCCGTACTTGAGCACGTCCTCGCCCATGCGGATGGGGCGGATCGCCATCTTGTGTCCCGCAGGGATCGCCACCCGCGCCGTGTACGAGGCATCCCCGAGCGTGACCGTCTCGCCCGCCGTGATGTCCGAGAGCGCGACGGCGGCGTTGTCCTGCGGCTGGATTTGAAAGAGTTTTTCCGCCATCGTTACGAGACCTTCCCAAGTTCTTCGATGTGTGCCTTCGCACCGACGGCACCGATGCGCTCAAAGTGTTCGAGCGCCTTTGCCTCGAGCCCTGCGATCTTCGTCAGATCCTCGCCCCAGAAATCCTCTGCCGCGAGCGCATTGTGGACATATGCGCTGTTCGGGAGTGCCGCCCATACCGCGAGCCGCTCGAGCTTGTCCGCGTCGTCGTGGATCTCGTAGCTGTCCGCGCCGCGATGTCCAATGAGGCAGCCATTGCCCTGCTCCGTCGTGTGGTAGAATACGAGGAGCGCCGCGAGGGAGTATGTGAGCCACTTCGGGAGTTTGCCCGTGTTGGCGAGGCTGTCCTTGAACGAGGGCAGGACGCGCGCGCGCCATTTCGAGATGGAGTTGAGCGAGATGGAGAGCAGCGCGTGATGGACGAAGGGATTCTCAAAGCGCTCGAAGACCGCCGCAGCAAATGCGCGCGACTCCGCCTCGGGCAGGTGTACCGTCGGGACGATCTCGTCGTAGACGGACTGATCGAGCTGACGGCGGATGATGGGATCCTTCATGCAGTCGCCGACGTAGTCGAGCCCTGCAAGGTATGCGCCGAGCACCATCGAGGTGTGTGCGCCGTTCAGGATGCGCACCTTGCGCTCCTTGTACTTCACCACGTCGCTCGTAAAGATGGCGTGGAACTTGCTTGAGGCGAGCGGCAGCTCCTTTCCGACCGCCTCGCTGCCGATGACCCAGAGGGAGAAGGGCTCCGCCTGGTTGAGGAGTGCGTCGCGGTAGCCGAGCTCCTCCTCATAGGCGGCTGCCTCTGCGCGCGGATACCCGACAACGATGCGGTCGACGAGGGTGTCGGAGAATGTGCACGCCGTATCGAGCCACGCGGCGAAGTCTGCGGGAAGGCTCCAGAGCTTCACATACTCCATAACGCAGCGCTTCAGCTCCTGCCCGTTGTGCTCAATCAGCTCGACGGGCAGCATGTGGAGCCCCTTGTCCGCCGCGCCGCCAAAGTGCTGGAAGCGCGCGTAGAGGAACTGGGTCAGCTTCGCGGGAAACGCCTTTGGCGGGCGATCCGCAAGCGCGCAGGCAGGGTCAAAGACGATGCCCGCCTCCGTCGTGTTGGAGACGACGAAGCGCAGGGTATCGAGCTCCGCAAGCTGCATATAGGCGTCGTAGTCGGCGTATGCGCTCAGAACGCGATCGACGCATCGGACGACGCGGTTCTCCTTGTACGCCGCACCCTCCTGCTGGCCGCGCAGGCAGACGGTGTAGAGGTTCTTCTGCACGGCGAACTGAGGACGCTCGCCCGCAATGGGGATGACGATGGCGACGCTCGCATCGAGGTCGTTCTCCTCGTTCGCGACGTCGACGGCGTAGTCGACGAAGGCGCGGAGGAAGTTCCCCTCGCCGAACTGCATGATGCGGACGGGATGCGATTCGGGGCTGTAGATCTCCTGAATTTCTTTCATTGCGGCACTCTCCTTTGTTGGGCTTCATATGCGATTATGGAATGCAATGCGACGCCCCTAAGCGAACCCTAGTGGAGCAAGCGAGTAAAGCGGGCGTTTCGCCCCCTGCGGATTTCTTTCGTTCAAGCGCGCAGCTCGCGTTTAAGAAGTCCGCATGTATTTAGGCGAATAAGCGCGCGATCACTTGCGTAACTAAGCGTTCGCGTCGGGGTCGCATTGCAGAAGCTTACGGGACGATGTTCATTCCGGATCGGCGAAGTGGATGACGACCTTCAGCATCGTGTCGGCGTGTTCGGAGAAATCCTTGAACGCCTGCGGTGCATCCGCGAGCTCGTACGTATTCGTGACCACCTTTGTGATGTCGATCTTCCCGGCCTTCACGAGGTCGATCAGCGCGAGGAAGTCCTTCTTCAGCGCGTTGCGCGAGCCGTAGAGCTTCAGCTCCTTCTTCTGCAGCAGGGTGAAGTTGAAATCCGCATTGCGTTTGCCGACGCCGACCTGCACGACGCGCCCGCCGAATGCCGCTGCATCCACGCAGGAGAGGAAGGTTGCGGGCAGCCCCACCGCCTCGATCGTCACGTCGAATCCGTTGCCGTTCGTGATCTCATGCACCTGCTCTGCGAAGTGTTCCGGGCTGTCGTTGAGGATGCGCCCCGCGAGGTCAAAGATCTCGACGGCGTGGTCGAGCTTCTTCGGCGCGATGTCCGCGATGTAGACCTCTGCGCCCGCCGCCTTTGCCGCCGCAGCAGCGAGTACGCCGATCGTGCCTGCACCGATGACGAGTACTTTCTCGCCCGGCTGGATGTTCGCGTGGCTTGCGCCGTGATAGCTGATGCAGAACGGTTCGATCAGCGTCAGCTCGAGCGGCGAGAGCCCCTTGCCGTCGTAGATGCGCTCCACGGGCATCGTAATGTACTCCATGAACGCGCCGTCGCGCTGGGCGCCCATCGTCTCGTTGTGCTCGCAGCAGTTGACGAAGCCGCGCGTGCAGGAGTAGCAGCTCCCACAGTTGAAATACGGGTTGCAGGTGACGATCTGTCCGACGTGGAGATTGCGCTGCGCGGCGTCCTCGGGCGAGATCTCCATGATCTGCGCCGAGAACTCATGTCCCGGAATGCGCGGATAGGACGCGTAGGCGAACGTCCCGCGATAGGTGCCGAGGTCGCTGCCGCAGATGCCGCCGTAGAGCACCTTAAGCAGTGCCTCACCGGGACCCAGTGTCGGCTTCTCGGCGGTAAAGATCTCCGCTTCTCCCGGCTGATTGATACGTATTGCTTTCATCTGTAAAACTCCTTTTCCGAAGCTGTTGTCTATCTCATATCTCACGCCGCAGGCGCCGCCAGAGCGTCACGCGGCTGATGCCGAGCGCCGCACAGGTCTCGTCCGGCGTATGGGTCTCGAGCATGCGCTCGATGAGTGCGAGCTCGACCTCCTTGAGCGAGAGCCCGAGCGGGATCTCGATCGTGTCGCGCGCTGCCGATGCGCGGTGTGCGCCGAGCAGCTCGTCCAGCTGCGCCGCATCCGGTGCCGCGTCGCCGAGGCTGGCAAAGACCTCTGCGATGTTCCGCAGCTCGCGGATATTGCCCGGCCAATCATAGGCGAGCAGGCGCTCTTGGAGGTGCTTTTGAATGAATTGGTCGAAGTCCTCCTGCGGTGCGTAGCGCGAAAAGTAGTGCCGCAGGAGGGGCAGGATGTCCTCGCGCCGCTCGCGCAGAGGCGGCAGCTGTACCTTGAGGACGTTGACGCGGTAGTAGAGATCCTCGCGGAACTTGTTCTCCGCGACGAGCGCGCGCAGATCCTTGTTCGTCGCGCAGATCATACGGATGTCGAGCGCGATGATCCGATCGTCGCCGACGCGCATGATTTCGCGCTCCTGTAGGACGCGCAGCAGCCGCCCTTGGATGTCGAGCGGCAGCTCTGCGATCTCGTCGAGGAAGATCGTGCCGCCGTCCGCGAGCTCAAAGAGCCCCTTTTTCCCCGCGCGCCGCGCGCCTGTGAACGCGCCCTCGACATAGCCGAACAGCTCGCTCTCGATGAGCGACGGCGGGATGGACGCACAGTTCACGGAGACGAAGGGCTTCTTTGCTCGATGGCTTGCGTTGTGGATGCTCTGTGCCATGCCCTCCTTGCCCGTGCCCGTCTCGCCGAGGATGAGGACGTTCGCGTTTGTCCGCGCGAATTTCTCCGCGCGCGCGATGATCTCCTTCATGCGCTCGGACTCCGTGCGGATGTCGGGGAAGCGGATGCGCGCGTAGAATCCCTTTTGGTAGAGGGAGGAGCGCACCTTCTGCTCCTGCTTGGAGATCGCCTCCGCCTCGTGGAAGATGAGCACCGTGTTCTCGCGGCGGTTGCGCATCCCGACGGGCACCATGCGAAAGAGTGCCTTGCGCCCCTGGATGGTCACGAGCCGTTCGCCCGCGTACTCCTTGAGCTCCGTACCCATGACCTCGGCGAAATCCGTGTGCAGGCTGCCGCGAAAGAGGTCGTTCGCCTCGTCGTTGAAAAATGCGGGGCGATCCTGCTCGTCGAGCACGACAACGCCCTCGTCGATGTTCTCGATGACTGCCTCGAGGCGTTCGAGCTGCAGCGACTCCTTGCGTTTTGCGTCGAGGATCTTCAGTGCGTCGTCGATTGCCTTCTCGATGGATTTCTCGCTTGTATCGACGTAGGCGTTCGGGATGCGCACCTCCTCCGCGACGCGCACGGCGTAGCGGCAGCCCGCGATCCCGTCCACCTTCTTCGTCTGTGCGAGGCTGCGCACCGTCGCCTCGATCTCCTCGTACGTGTCACAGGGGCGGACGAGGATATCCAACCCCGAGAGCGAGAAGTTCTGCGGCGTCTCAAAGAGGATATTGCCGCGCATGACGACGGCGATGCGCCGCATGCCATGCGCATCGAGGGAGGCGACGGCGGCGAGGATGTCGTTGAACGAGGTTGTGACCTCTACGACCGTGCGGCCGGGGATCTGTTTGATCTCCTCGGCGACACCGCCGCGGCTGATGACGACGAACGGGTCGGGGTAGGCGAGCACCGCATCGCGCACGGATTTGTCATCCGCCGTGATGACGGGCATGTCGAGCTGACGGCGGCGTATGATGCGCTCCGCCTTCTGGGCGATATCCGCCGCCGGTGCGGCAAACAGAATGAGTGACATGAGGCTGCGCCTCCCCTTTCAAGATAAAATTACCCGCCGTAGACGAAGTCGATGAACCCAGAACTGAAGATCGGGAAGATCGTCAGCAGTGCGAGGCAGACGACGAGGAGGATGTAGAACGGAACTGCCTCCTTGATGAATGCGCTCATCTTGCATTTCGTAATGCCGCAGGTGACGAACATGAGCGTGCCCATCGGCGGCGAGAGCGCGCCGATCGCGAGGTTGAAGATGAACATGATCGCGAACTGATACTCGTTGATGCCGAAGTATGCTGCGATCGGCGCGAGCAGGGGCACGAGGATAATCATTGCTGCATTGCCCTCGAGGAACATGCCGACGATGAGCAGGAAGATGTTGACGACAATGAGGAAGAGTGCGGGCGTCTCGAGGAAGACGATCATCATCTGTGCGAGCTCCTGCGGGATGCGCTCCTTCGTGAGAATCCATGCAAAGGTCGACGCTGCGCCGATGATGATCATGATGGACGCGGAGGTCGTAACCGTCTCGCGGATGCCCGTGATGACATCGTGCAGGTGCATCTCGCGGTAGATGATGCCGAGGAAAAGCGAGTACATGATCGCGACCGCGCCCGCCTCCGTCGGCGTGAAGAGGCCGATACGGATGCCGCCGATGATGATGATCGGCAGGCAGAGCGGGAGGAACGCGGCCTTCAGCGCAGTGAAGAACTCCTCGGGGGTGGCGCGCTCCGTGCGGATCGGCTTGTAGCCGCGCCGATGGGAGATGATCGAGACGAGGATCATCATCGCCACGCAGAGCAGGAGGCCTGGCCCGACGCCGCCGACGAAGAGCTTGCCGATCGAGAGGTTTGCGATCGAGCCGTAGATAATCATTGCAATGCCGGGCGGGATCAGCGGCGTGATGATCGCCGAGGTCGCCGTGACGACGGATGAGAACTCGAGCGAGAAGCCGCGCTTCGTCATCTCGGGGACGAGCATCTTGGCCTCCATCGCTGCATCCGCGAGGTTCGAGCCCGAGAGTCCGCCCATCAGCGTCGAGAGCAGGATGGCAACCTGTGCAAGACCGCCCACGAAGGTGCCGAGGAGTACGCTGCAGAAGTTCATGATGCGCTTCGTTACGCCCGTGTAGTTCATGAACACGCCCGCGCAGACGAAGAACGGAATCGCGAGCAGCGGGATGCTCTCCGTGCCCGCGATCACGCGCTGGACGAAGATCGTGCCTGGCAGATTCGGCACCATGAGGAAGTACGTCACGCCACCCGCGAGGACGGAGACGAAGACGGGAACTTTGAGAAAGAGCAGTACGAGCAGCACGGCTGCCGAAAGCATGACTGTGCCTTCCATCAGTGTGCCTCCTTTCCTTTTTTCAAAATGATACGCGTGTAATTATACATCATCAGGAGGCAGCCGATGGGCACAACGATGTAGATCGCCGCATAGGGGATGCCGAGGATGTTCGTCGTGCGCCCCATCGCGACCATCGAGAGTACGATCTGCGTGCCGTAGTAAAGGAAGAATGTAAAGATGATCATCGAGACAGCGTAGCCGCCCAGCTCGACATAGCGTGCGACCCGCTCTGGCATGCGCTCCACGAGCAGTTCGATCGCGACGTGGCTGCCCGAGCGAAACGCGGCGCCGACGCCGAGGAATGTGATCCAGACGAAGCACGCCAGCTGGAATTCCTCTCCCCACGCGAACGGCATCTTCAGAAAGTAGCGCGTAAAGACGCCGACGAATGTCACGAGGACAAGCACCGAGAGCGCGATCCCTGCGATGACATAGTCCAGATTCTCGAGAATCCCCAGCTCCTTGTCTTTCGCTTCCATATAATCTCTCCTTTTCCCATAAAATATTTCTGATGAAAAAGCGCGCCGCCGAGGCGGCGCGTCCTTGCAGATCGGAATCGCTTACTTCATCGCAGCCTTGACCGTGTCATAGAGGCCGTTCGACCAGCCGAAGTCGGGCAGCGTGTAGAACTTCTGCGACGCATTGCGGAATCCCGCGAGCACCGTATCGGAGGGCTCGACGATTGTCACGCCCTCACTGCGGAACTTCTCGAGCACTTCCTTCTCGGAGGCTGCCTGCTGCTCGTTGTTGTAGAGACCCGCCTCCTCGCACGTCTCGACGAGGAGCTTCTGCTGCTCGGGCGTCAGACTGTTGAAGAACTGTGCGCCGCAGACGAGCGTCGTGAAATTCTTGACGTGACCGTCGAGGATGAGATACTTTGCGACCTCCTGGAACTTGCCGTTGTAGAGCACGGGCAGCGGATTCTCCACGCCGTCGATCGTGCCCTGCTGGAGAGCGGTATAGGTGTCGCCAAGCGGCATCGGCGTCGGCACCGCGCCGAGCACCTCAAAGCCCTTGACTTGGATGCCGTTGTTTGGGACGCGGATCTTCAGACCCTTCAGATCCTCGACGGTGTTCACGGGCTTCGTCGTCAGCGTGTGGCGCGCGCCGTAGACCCAGTTCGAGCCGAGGAGCTTCAGCCCCTTGCCCTCGAGCTCCTTGCTCTTGTCTGCGTACCACTGGCTCTTGACGAGCTTCCAGCACTCGTCCCAGTTGTCAAAGAGGAACGGGCCGAAGACGATGCCGAAATCCTTCACGCCGCGATCCGCGTAGAACGCGCCGTCCGCGAGCGTCACGACCGGCTGACCTGCGATCATCTGGTCGATGAGATCGTTCTTGCTGCCAAGCTGGCTCGACGGATAGGTCTCGATCGTCATCGTGCCGTTCGACTTCTGCTCGAGCAGCTCCTTCCACTTGTTCACGCCCTTGTCAAACGGCTCGCCGGGGTTGTTCTCGTAGCCCACCTGAATGACGACCTTGCCGTCCTTCGATGCCGACTGCTGACCGCCGCAGCCCGCGAGCAGGGTGATCGCGAGGACTGTGCTCAAGAGTCCGAATAGAATACGTTTCATGATGATAGTTCCTCCTTTGATTTTGCCCGATCTGAAACATTGCTGCTTCTGCCTATAGTATAGAGCAAGTTCCGTGCCAACCTTGCTGGCATCCTAACTCAAATTTATCATAAAATAAAAATATCGCATCATGACGCCTGTTTGCGGCTGGAAAAAATTTCTGCATCGGACGAAAAATCACATCGCTCGGCGAAGTATTTCAAATGGAAAAGGAGAGATATTTCATTTTGTAAAACCATGCTTTTCTTGATGAAATGAATCGATGATTTATTCGTTTTTGAAATAGAGAATTGATATCTTTTTAGAGAGGCTCTATAACTGAATTGTACTTTATTTTACGGCAGCTGTAAAATGTGGTACAGAAATGCATGTATACATGGACTTTCATCCTTTATCATGGTAGAATACCCGCATATTTTCATTTTTAGAGAAATGAAAATGAACTAATTAGGGGGTATCTACATGGAATCATTTCTTCCCATGCTGAACGCCATTGACTCGTTTCTCTGGGGCGTTCCGCTCATCACGCTGCTCGTGGGGACGGGCATCCTCCTCACCGTGCGCCTCTCGCTGATCCAGGTGGTGCACCTGCCGCGCGCGCTCGGGCTGATCCTCAAGGCAAAGAATCGCGGCGCGGGCGACATCTCGAGCTTCAAGGCGCTCTGCGTCGCGCTTGCCGCGACGATCGGCACGGGCAACATCGTCGGCGTTGCAACGGCGGTGAAGGTCGGCGGCCCCGGCGCAATCTTCTGGATGTGGATGGCGGCGTTCTTCGGCATGGCGACGAAGTACGCGGAGGGTCTGCTCGCCGTGAAGTACCGCACGACGGACGAGCGCGGCGAGATCGCGGGCGGCCCGATGTACTACATTCGGCGCGGCATGGGGGAGAAATACCGTCCAATGGCGGGCTTCTTCGCGGCGGCGGCGGTGCTCGTGGCGTTCTTCGGCATCGGCACGTTCCCGCAGGTGAACGCCATTGTCGACTCTGTGGAGCTGTCCTTTGGCGTGCCGCGCATCGTGACCGATCTCGCGCTCACGGCGCTGATCGCGGCGATCACGATTGGCGGGCTGCGCAGCATCGCCGAGGTCGCCTCGCGCATCATCCCCTTTATGGCGGTGCTCTACATCGTGATCTGCGCGGGGATCATCCTCATGCACATCGGTGAGATCCCTGCGGCAATCGCACTCATCCTCGACAGTGCGTTCACGGGCACGGCGGCGGCGGGCGGATTCGCCGGCTCGACCGTCATGATGGCGATGCAGAACGGCATTGCGCGCGGCGTCTTCTCGAACGAGTCGGGTCTCGGCTCCGCGCCGATTGCGGCGGCGGCGGCAAAGACGAAGGAGCCCGCCGAGCAGGGGCTGATCTCTATGACAGGTACATTTATTGATACGATTATCATCTGCTCGATGACGGGGCTTGTGCTGGTCCTCACGGGCGCATGGCACGGCGACACTGCCGGCGCGGCGATGACGGGCGCGGCGTTCTCGAGCCTCTACAGTAGCATCGGCGGCGCACTCCTCACCATCTCACTCGCGCTCTTTGCGTTCACCACCATCCTCGGCTGGAACTACTACGGCGAGCGTGCCGTGCTCTATCTCGCGGGCGTGCGCGCCATCCTGCCGTATCGTCTCGTCTTCATCGCGCTCATTGCGTGCGGTGCATTCCTGAAGCTCGAGGCGATCTGGGTGCTCGCCGACATTGTGAACGGGCTCATGGCGATCCCGAACCTCATCGCACTCATCGCCCTCTCTGGGATCGTCGTCCACGAGACGCGCCACTATCTCGAGAAGGTGCGGCGCGGGGCGCGGATGCGGAAATAAATACCACACTCTCCTTTTTCCTGTTTGCAGCAAGTATTTCTTATGGAAAGAAATTTTGCAGACAAGAGAAAGGAGAATTTTTATGCGAAATTATCTGCCGCGCGTGGATTGGATGGTCGGGACGGGACTCGTCATCGTTGCGATCCTCTCCGTCTTCTATGGGAGTGCGGAGCTGACGAGCAATATCGCCTCGGGACTCATCGGCTTCCTTGGGCGCACGGTCATGATGCGGGGTGAAAAGGAGGGGACGCGATGAGCGCCGTCCTCCCCCGCTCTGCCATGCACCGCGTCACCTGCACCGAACTGCGTGAACTCGCTGCGGCGTACCGTCCCGCCCTGATGTACGCCGCCGCGCGGTGCGCGCGTGAGACGAAGCTGTACCTCCACTGGACGGCGGGGCACTACGGGCAGTTCTTTGCGGACTACCATGTGCAGATCGATGCGGATGGCGGCATCTATGTGATTGGCGCGGGCGCACTTGACGAACTGCTTGCTGCGACCTATCTGCGTAACAGCGGGAGCGTGAGCATCGCCCTCCTCGCGGCGTGCGGTGCAACCACCGACGATCTTGGGACGGAGCCGCCGACCGCCGCACAGATCGAGTCGATGGCACAGACAACGGCGGCGCTCGCGGACGGCCTCTGGCTCACGATCGACAAGGAGCGCATCCTCACCCACGGCGAGGCGGCGGACAACGAGGACGGCATACGCGCACACGCGCCCTACGGCCCGCGCTCCACCTGCGAGCGTTGGGATCTGGAGTACCTCGGCACAGAGGAGAGCCCCGTGTTCGACCCGTGGGCGACGGATGGCACGCGCGGCGGCGATGTCCTGCGCGGGAAAGCGCAGTATTATCGGGCACATGGTATTTTCTAAGAAAAAAGACTGGCAGATGCCGGTCTTTTTTCATGCGCTGTTATACCTCTGCCAAAAAACAGAAGCGACGCCCAAGCCCCACAGTGCATCACGCAGACTATATCTGCCTTCGTGCAACAGCTCCGTTTTACGCTAAAGAAGATGAAATTATTTGGCAAAGCTCCGTAATGGGGTTATAATGAAGATGGATTATTTTAGGGAAGCACCGATAAATTCTGCAGCAGTCTGACGGACTCCATTTTATCAGTGATTCCCTAGCAGTCTTTTTGGGAGGGACATCCAATGAATTCATTCCTAGAGGAGCAGTTTGAACGGCAGTTCCGACTGCAGGAGCACCAGACCTCCGTCAGTACGGAGATCATCGCGGGTCTCACGACGTTCGCGACGATGGGCTATGTGCTCGCTGTCGTGCCGCACATGATGGGCGAGGCGGGCGTTCCCGAGGGAGCGATGCTCACCGGCATGGTGCTGATGATCTTCCTCACGTCGATGGCGATGGGGCTCTACACGAACCGCCCCTTTGCGCTCGCGCCCGGCATGGGCAGCGTTGCGATCTTCTCGATCACCATGGTGCAGCTTCAAAATGTGCCGATCGGCGTCGCGAGTGCCATCGTCTTTCTGAGTGGTTTGCTGTTCATCATCGTTACGGTGCTTGGTATTCGTAAGGTTATTGTCATGACGATCCCGCGCGGTATCAAGATCTCGATCAGCGCGGGCGTCGGCATCTTCCTCGCTGTGATCGGCATGCGCAATGCAAAGCTGCTCGCCGTCAACGCAAAGAAGGTTGCGCTCTCGTTCGGCGATCTCACGCAGCCCGTCGTCATCCTCGCTGCGATCACCTTCGTCATCCTCCTCGTGCTTACGGCACGCAAGGTGCGCGGCGCGGCACTCATCAGCATCCTCGCGGGGACGGTCATCGGCATCCCGATGGGGCTCACGAAGATCCCCGAGAGCATCTTTCGCATGCCGGACAGCATTGCGCCGATCTTCTTCAATTTTGACCTTGTCGGCGCACTTGACCTTCAGTATCTGCCGTTCCTCTTTGCGTTCTTCCTGCCGGATTTCTTCTCGAGCTTCGGCACGGCGATCGGCATCGGCGGCAAGGCGGGCTTCCTCGACAAGAATGGCGACCTGCCCGACATCGACAAGGTCTTCCACGTCGACTCCATCGCCGCGACGGTCGGCTCCTTCTTCACCATCCCGGTTCTCATCACCTACCTCGAGTCCGGCGCGGGCGTGGAGGCGGGTGGACGTACGGGGCTGACGGCATGCACGACAGCGGCAGCCTTTCTCCTCATCCTCGCGGTGACCCCGCTCGCGCTCATGATCCCAGCGGCGGCGACTGCACCCGTCCTCATCTACGTCGGGGTCAGCATGATGGCGGGTATGCGCAACCTCGACTACACGGACATTGCCGAGTACATCCCGGCGTTCCTCTGCATCGCCTTTACCGCGTACACGTTCAACATTGCGAACGGCATCTCCGTCGCGTTCATCGCGTTCGTCCTCATGAAGCTCGCCGCTGGGCGCATGCATGAGCTGCACAAGGGGCACTATCTGCTCGCGCTCCTCCTCGCATACTACTTCTACGCCATTGCGGGCGTGAAATAGGGGGTCGCCATGAACATCGACGTACTTCTGACGAACGGTCAGGTCTACAACAGCTATCTCAAAAAGTTCGTCGCGGGAAACATTGCGGTCAGCGGCGACCGCTTTGCCTATGTCGGCACCGATGCGCTACCGATCGCGCCGCAGCGTACGATCGATCTTGCGGGGCAGTATGTGATCCCGGGACTGATCGACTGTCATATGCACATTGAGAGTACGATGTGCGCTCCACGTACATTTATGAACGGCGCTGCACGCAACGGCGTGACAACACTCATTCCCGAGCCGCATGAGATTGCAAACGTCTTCGGCCTTGCGGGCATCCGCGCGCTGATGCAGACGACGCAGAACGGCCCCTGCGACGTTCGGATCGCCATCCCCTCGTCTGTCCCGTCGACGAATGAGACGCTCGAGACCGCCGGCGCTGCGATCGAGAACGATGATGTCGAGGCGCTCATGCACATGGAGCAGGTCATCTGCCTCGGCGAGGTCATGGACTGCCGCGCGGTGCTCGCGGACGCGCATTCCAAGACGAACCGCCTGATCCGGCAGATCCAGCACGGGCGGCCGGATTTCTCCATCGAGGGGCACTGTCCGCGCTTCGTCGGATGGGAGCTCGCGCAGCTCCTCTATCGCGGCATCCGTTCGGATCATACGGATCAGTCGATGGAGGGGCTCGCCGCGCGTGCCGCGAATGGAATGTTCATCCAGCTGCAGGAAAAGACGCTGAAGAAGGAGTTCCTCGACTACCTCATGGAGAACCGCCTGTCGGGGCGCTTTGCCCTCGTCACGGACGACACAATGCCGGACGATTTCGTGCGGCGCGGACAGCTCAACCATCTCGTGCAGCGGAGCATCGAGCTCGGCCTCGCGCCGGAGGAGGCGATCTATGCGGCGACCTATGCGCCCGCGCAGCACATGGGACTCCGGGACAAGGGCGCCATCGCGCCCGGGCGCATCGCTGACTTTGTCGTGCTCTCCGACCTGCGAGCCTTTGCCATCGAGAGCGTCTGGCACGCGGGGGCGCAGGTCTTTGCACGCGGCGAGGCGTGGGAGGAGCCGGAGCGCGATACGTCGTTCCCGGCGCATTTCTATCACAGCGTTCATCTGTCGCCGCGCACGGCCGAGGATTTCGTCCTGCGTGCGCCGATCAGAGAGGGGACGGCTCTCTGCCGCATCCTCGCGGTGCAGGAGCATACGACCTTTGTTGCGGAGGAGCGCGCGGAGCTGCCTGTGCGCGGCGGCGTGATCGACTGGGAGAGCAGCCCCTACAACCTTGCCTGTGTCTTTGAACGGCACGGCAAAAATGGCGGCTGCGGCATGGCGCTCATCGGCGGGACGGCGCTCACCTGCGGTGCGGCGGCGACCACCTACGCGCATGACAGCCACAATCTGCTCGTCCTCGGGCAGACGGCGGCGGACATGCAGATGGCGGCCAACACCGTCATCGAGGCGCAGGGCGGATTCGTCGCGGTGCGGGACGGCAGTGTGCAGGCGTTTGCCCCGCTGCCGATCGCGGGCATCCTCTCCGATCGCCCGCTGCCCGTCCTCGGCGAACAGATCGCCGGCGTCCGCCGCGCTCTCACGGACTGCGGCTACCGCCACGATAACGTCATCATGTCCCTGAGCACCCTCTCCCTGCCCGTCAGCCCGTATTTCAAATTGACCGACAAGGGGATCATCGACGTGAAAAAAGGCGCCGTTGCGCCGCTGATTTTGGAGACGAGGGGCTGACGTTGACTGCCTCCGGTGATCGCCGCTTCTACGTGTCCCGCGCACAGGCTCTGCATTGGCGGGAGAAGCTAATCTGCCGTTATCCAAGCACAGCCCCCTGCATAGGCAGGCGGGCTGTTTTCGATTGGAAAAACAAATTGATAAAGCGCGCACCGCGTTATATAATGCAGTCACTTGTCACGAGGAGGGAAGGATTTTATGGACAGCAGCAGCAGGAGCATCTCGTTGCTCGTTATTCTGAGCGCATTTATGGCGTTTGCCTCGCTCTGGCTGCTCGTGGACGGACTCACCGGGGCACTTGGGCTCTGGGGTATCGCCCTTCCAATGCTGATCGTTTTCAGCACGAACGGAATCATTGCGGCGTGCTCCAACGCAGCTGCGCTCTCGTGCGTCCCCGACGAGGTGACAGGCTCGGCGGCGGCGCTCATCGGCGCGCTCCAATACGGCAGCGGCATGATCTCCTCCGTCCTCCTCGCCATCTTCTCCGACGGGACGCCCGCGGCAATGTGCATCATCATCGCCGCATTCGTCCTGTGCGCGGCGGCAATGGCATTCCTCTCGGAACCAGATGGGGCATCGAAGAATTTTCATTCAACAACAAAAATTAGGAGCAAGTCCTAACGAAACTCGCATCCCCATCGAATACATTTCCCATGTATGGGCGCTATTATGGCCATGTAACGGGAAGAGATTTCTCCAATCGCGAAAAGGATGTGAGTCACATGATGAATACAAAGATGATGAAGAAAACGGCTGTTGCTGCTCTCGTCGGTGTGCTCGGCTATGGTGCTGTCGGTGCGGCAGAGGTCTCTGCGAGCGCACTGAATGCGCCGCAGCGCGTCACGCAGACGGCGTTCACCACGGCGGACGGCAGCGCGGACATGCAGCAGCTCGCATGGGGCGGCAAGCGCAAGAAGAAGGGCGGCAAGAAGTACTCACAGGGCAGTGTCAACACCGCCATCATCGCGGGTGCCGTCATTGGCGCGATCATCGCGAAGAATACCTAATATCTCCATATGATAAACCCCCCGCTTCGGCTGAAGCGGGGGGTTTATGTTAGAACCAGCTGCAGAACTGATCGAGCTGTCTTCTGATTTCAGACCAATCCTGCCCAAGATCGAGCGTTTTCACGCTGATTCGGCTGCCTGCAATCATCATATCCTCATTCGGCGTAATCGCTTCGTCGGTCATGGCATAGAGCAGGACGCCTGCGACATTTCCTGTTCGATGGGTGTCACAGTTCTTCACATAGGCATAGATCTGATAGAGATTGTGAGAGATAAATGTTGTGCTCGTGTATTTTTCATTTGTCTGCATGGTATGGCAATAATATTTTGTGTCGATAATTAGTCGCTTGCCATTCTTCTCCAGCGAAACATCCGTTTTCATCGCAGGCAGATATCTACTGGGCGTGGTGGTGTCCCACTTGACATGCATGGCGCTGACCCTCAGATCCGTATGCTCTGCCCTATAGTAGTTCCGCACGAAGTGCTCATAGATCCAGTGCATTGCCTTGGCTGAAAAATAATTTGCGAGGCGATGCGTCCCCTTCTCTGTCGTGAGCAGCAAGTCTTCGATGACGAGCTGACAGATGCCGAGCAGCAGCCGATATGAGGCGTTGTTGCGATGGTATTTCAGCGCAGTCCAATGGATAGCGGCAGGTGCGATCTCATGAACCTCTGCGAAATAGAGAAGCAGCTTGCGGAGGATTTGCTTGCGTACGGCATTCACGCTGCCATGCCGCAGCAGGAGAAGCATGGTTGTCTTCAGGATGCGGTTATGCGGCGTATCCGTGACGAATTCGTCGTAGGCACATACGAGTCTGCCCTGCGGCAGAGTCTGCTGCCGCAGGGTCTCAGAGATGAGAATTTGCCCCCGTACACCTGCAATACCTCCTTCCTGCCGCAGATAATCACGGTGCAGACCTCGCTTGATCTGTATGGGGATACCATACACGAGGATTGCCGCAAGCAGGTCATGTATGTGCTCGAAATCCTCGGCAGCAAGCGTATCCCAGTCATCCTTGCGCAGAGCCTCGAATGCATAGGCGAGCATATGGTAGATGTTGCGAATCATGTGGTTATCAGACATCTAGGGCACTCCTCAGTTCCCCGACCCAATTATTGAGCTTGTCCGGTGCATCAAAATAGTATTCCTGCAACAGCAGGATCAGTTCGTGCTCAACAACCGAGGACAGCCATGCATCATCAATGGGGGCATCCGTGCAGAAATAGCTGTGCCCAATGCGGAAGCCATCGCCGAGCGCCGAGTCATTGCTGATCTCCTGATTCAGTGCGATGACCTTGTCGATCAGTGCGTTGTATTTCTTATTGTTAATCGCACTTTTCATCTGTTTGAATCCATCGGAGTCAAATGCCGGTGCCATATCATAGAAGGCAAAGCGGCGGCGCAGGGCATAGTCGATCAGGGCGAGACTGCGGTCGGCGGTGTTCATCATACCGATGATGTGGACGTTATCCGGCACGCAGAACTGCTCATCGTTGTAGAGCAGGCGGAGCGAATTTGATGCACCGCGCTTGTCCGCCTCGATCAGCATGAGCAGCTCACCGAAGATCTTGCTGAGGTTGCCGCGGTTGATCTCGTCAATGATGAAGAAATAGGGACGCTCGTTGTCTTCCTCTGCTTTCTTGCAGAAATCATAAAAAGGTCCGCATTTTTGTTTGAAGCCACCAGTCTCATTCGGGCGATAGCCCATGATGAAATCCTCATAGCTGTAGCTCTGGTGAAACTGGATCATTTTCACGCGGCGTTTATCCATTTCGCCCATGATGGCGTATGCCAGCCGCTTTGCGGCAAAGGTCTTACCGACACCCGGCGCCCCCTGAAGGATGATATTTTTCTTGCGATGGAGCAGAGCTTTCAGCGTTTCAAAGGCATCCTCGCTCATATAGACCTCGCGAAGGAAATCTGCTTTGGTGTAAGCAGGGAATTTGCCAACGGGTTCATCGTCTCGCTCTAAATCGACTGCTTCGCCAAGTACGAGCGATTCCAGCTCCTCAACGTACGTGGTGTATGGTGTAATATCGGTCAGTGTCTTGGTTACTGCCTCCCCTGGATGCGCCCATTCCCCTTTATGTGTCCAATCTACATTGTGGATATGTTTGTACTCGCCGCGCGTTTTGTCATAGACATAGCCCGATGTAACGATGCCGCGTCCAATCAAGGCCTTTTTCCCTCGTTTGGCGAATACAACATCGCCGACTTTGAGGACGTTTGCGAACTGCCATACGGCATGACCGTCATTTATATAGGATTTGTCAGGGTCGTACTTGTCTCTCATAGCTGTTTTCATATCCTCTTTTGAGGTGTACTGCGAAAGATCACCAAGCTCGTCCCAACCAATCCCCATAATTTTATCTGCGTAGAATTCCTGCCAGTGCCGCGCCTTCTCGCCGGGAGAATAGATCCAATAACGACGGGCGCTATTCGTCACAGATGGCTGTCCCCCTTTAGTCAGCTTCGGCGTATTTTCCATGTCTGTCATATGGAACCCCTTTCTCTCCATCGTAGCAATTCTACAGATATGATTCTTCGAATATTCAAAAATTCCTTTTATGAAGGAGTCTCTCTTCCTTTTGTCGAATGATTATCACATTGATGGGTATGTGTCGCTGTGCGCCCTTGACATTCCAGTGATTTAGGAAATCGGGGCATAGAAAGACCATGTACGGGTAAATGGAGGAAAACATCATGCGCAAAGCAATCGTTGTTGTAGATATGCAGAATGACTTTATCGACGGGGCACTCGGAACGAGGGAGGCGCAGGAGATGCTGCCGCATATGGTGGACAAGCTCACCGCCGCGCGCGCAGAGGGCACGGCGCTCATCTTCACAATGGATACGCACGGCGCGGACTACCTCACGACGCAGGAGGGGAAGAAATTGCCCGTGGAGCACTGTATCCGCGGCACGGCGGGCTGGGAGATCGCGCCCGCATTGCACCCCTTCGTGCGTGAGGCTACCGCTGTCATCGAGAAGCCCGCCTTCGGCGCGATGACGCTGCCCGCCGCACTCGCGGACTATGACGAGATCGAGCTGGTGGGTCTGTGCACCGACATCTGCGTCATCTCCAACGCCCTCCTCGTGAAGGCATTCTACCCCGAAAAGCCCGTCTCCGTCGACGCCTCCTGCTGCGCGGGCGTCACGCCTGAGAGTCACGCGAATGCGCTCGCGGCGATGCGGATGTGTCAGGTGGAGGTGAGATGAAATGAGGCTGCTGTCGTTTTCATGCGATGGCAGCTTTTTTATTTGCGTATTTATGTTATAATAGAACGAAAATTACGTCATAAAGGAGAAGGACAAATGACAACATGGAAGAAATCTTTTGCACTCGGCGCTGCGGCATTCCTGCTCGGCAGCGGGGCGGCATGGGCGGCGGAACCTGCGGCAGTAGGCGCAACGTATGCGGAGAATGCAGCGAACGCACCGATGCCCCTGCCGCTCACCGAGGAGGAGGTGAGCGCACAGCAGCTTGCCGATGCCGAGTACATGGCACTCCTCTGGATGCGCACGTCGGCAGAATACCGTGCGCTCTGCTATCAGGGCTACAATGCGGCGCTCATGGCAATCGACCGGGCGCAGGCGAACCCTGCCGCCCGTAGCGGCAAGCCGCTCGCCATCGTTCTCGACTGCGATGAGACCGTCACGGACAACACACGCGCCATGGCGGCGAGCGTCGCCGCAGGCAGCGGTCGGTTTGATGCGCTCTGGTGGCGCGCGACCGTGCACGAGGGACGCTCCGAGGCACTGCCGGGCGCGGCGGACTTCCTGAACGAAGTCGTACGGCGCGGTGTTGCCATCTTCTACGTCAGCAACCGCTGGAGTGAGGTCAACTACGAGCCGACCATCGAGAACCTCAAGGCACTCGGCTTCCCCTCCGTGGACGCGGAGCACGTTCTCCTCATGGAGGATCGGACACAGAGCGACAAGCAGCCGCGCTTTGACAAGATCGCCGCAGACTATGACATCGTCGTCTACATGGGCGACAATGCGGGCGATCTGCCGCTCGGCACAAAGGGTATGAACCGCGCCGCACGCAATGCCGCCATTGATGCTGCGCGGGAGGAGTTCGGCACCCAGTACATCGTCTTCCCGAACCCCGCCTACGGCGCGTGGATCAGCGCGATGTCGAAGGAATATATGACCATGACCCCCGAGGCGCGCGAGGAGTTCTATGCAAAGACACTGACGGAGTAACAGAACACAATGAAAAGAGCCCGTCTCTGCTCTCTTGTTGCACAGGAGAGCAGGGGCGGGCTTTTATAGAAGATCGGACACTATAGGCAGCCCTGATAAATTCAGCCGCGCCATCTTAGCGTATCTTTTTTCCCGTTTTTTTCGGCAAATCCTCCACATAGCTTTGGCTATGCGTCCGGTTTGCTTCCTCAATCGGACAGCAAAATCTACGCCAATCTGAGGAGTTACAATTCTATATAAAGGAGGTGCATTCCTGTATCATGAGATCGTATTTTCGAATGACAAGTAGTGTGATATATTATTGAATCATCGAACTAAGCGGCACGAGATAGACGTAAAAATGACGTTATATATAAATAAATCGACGTTTTTATAAAATAAATAGCAAAAAACTTGAAAAGAGGAAATCATAGTGATAGAATAAAAACGTATAGAAGGAGGCGTCTATGTACTATACAGAAATCATAAAAATCATAGAATCCGGAATGCGAAAGGATCCAGTCAAAGTTGCCAGTTATTCCCGTCTCCTTGCAAAGAAGATGGAGGCTGACGGGGAAAACAGGGGGAGCACACGTATCCTGTCTGCATTGAATCGTGTGGGTGGAAGTCAGGCGGTTATGGACACATTGACAACGCTGCCTGTAGATCAAGAAAGCCGCCTCGATATTGCGGAGATTGACTATGCGCCCTCTGTTGAGCACATTATTCTTAGTAAATCGGTTCAGGCAGTATTGGATGACTTCAGGGATACCATCCAAAGTAAAAACAAAATGATATCCATGGGGCTGAACCTCCGTACAACACTACTCCTTTACGGACCTCCAGGCTGTGGGAAGACAAGTGCAGCAAAATATCTTGCTTCGGAGCTGAAGCTTCCTCTTGTTACGGCACGGTTTGACACCCTCATATCATCACTGCTCGGGAATACGGCGAAGAATATTCATCGTATCTTTGCGTATGCAAAAAAACAGCCGTGCATTCTGTTCCTGGATGAATTTGATGCGATTGCAAAGGCCAGAGATGACGCACATGAGCTTGGTGAGCTGAAACGGGTGGTGAACAGTCTCCTCCAGAACATTGATGATTTTTCCCAGGAGGGGATACTCCTCGCAGCGACCAATCATGCCGGGATGCTCGATAAGGCGGTTTGGCGTCGGTTTCAGACTGTCATTGAACTTCCTGCGCCGGAGCGCGATGAGATTCGCAGATTTATCAGGCAGTTCCCCAAGATTGCGGATGATTCAGGTATTACCGAGACGCAATGGAAACACATACTGGGAACGATGGAAGGGCTCTCATATTCCGATATCAAGGACATCGTCCAAAATATGCTGAAAAAGGCTGTGCTTCAAAAAAAGATGGAGATTGGGATACTGGATTACATTATCGAGGTATTCCTGTTCAAACATCATGGGAACTACAGTCAGGTGGACATGATACAGTATCTAAGCGATCATGGCGTGACTCAGAAAGTGATCGGTGACCACTTCAGGATCTCTGAACGGCAGGTCAGAAACTACCTGGGGAAAGGAGTGCGTAACTATGGAGAAACGGCTTCCAATTAAATTCTTTGAAAAAAGAATAAGAGACGAACAGCGCACCGAAGGTGGCGGCAGCCAAAGAGAAGATTCATGGATTCTGCACGGGGATGCACTTACGCACCGCTCGCAGCAGCTTGTATCAAATATGTCACAGGTCGCTGCCACCTTTGCAACACGCAAACAGGAAAAACGTAAACTCCCCATGGTCGTTGCAACTACGATTGTAGAGGATGCGATTGCAAAGTCACATCGCGGGCAGGTGGTTGACCTCCTCGACAGTGATCGGAAGTCCAATGTCATCGGCATTGCATCTGCTGTGCAGCTCGATGAACCCTCAAATGTGTCCAATCCAGCAAAGGGCGACAAAGGGCCGCCGAAATCGAAAGAAACACGGCGGCTCCTATCCGTAGTGACCACAGACGAGCTCATCTTGCGTATCAAGCACGCGCTGCAGGACACACAAAATTTTGCCAAACTGATTTCGGCGATTGCAGAAATCGAGCCGTTTGAAGCGCAACGTGTTGACTATAACCCGGACAATCGTCTGTATCGTATCCGTTTGATTGACTATCGGGATCCGCATACAAACACCTTGGCACAAAATTTGTTCAAGGCTAAATGCCATGCGCATGGAATAAAAATTGAACGGGAGACCCGATACACCAGGGATATGAATCTGTATCGCGTATCGCTCGACAGCATGACCAATTTGGAGATCATGCTTGGCTTTGAGGGTATCTTTTCGATTGAAGAGGCGATTCCGATCCGCATGGATATGGATTCCCTTGATGATACTCTCGTACCAACGGCAAAACAGCCTGTAGAAGGTGAAACATACCCCGTTGTCGGTGTCCTTGACAGCGGAATCGAAAAGAACAAATACCTGTCACCATGGATTTTTAGAGCCGGTGAGGAATATTATGAAGGCCAGTATCAGGACAGAGGGCACGGTACCATGGTGGCATCCGTCTTGGAATACAGCGATGAACTCAATGGTACGGACGATACTGCAGCCACAGGTGTCATGATGATGGATGCGGTCATTGTCCCCGATCTTCGGAAAGAAACGGTTTATCCGGAGGATATCATTGATAACGTCAGAGATGCAATTGAGCGACACCGGGACATCAAGATCTGGACGATGTCCGTTGGTACGATTGAGGAATGTGCCAAAAACTCATTTTCGCAATACGGAATAGCACTGGATAATATTGCCGATGAGAACAATGTGCTCATTATCAAGTCTGCTGGTAACAGCAACGCTTTTCTGTACGGGGACGAACATGAGCGGATTACAAAGATGGCAGATTCCGTCAGGGCACTCGTTGTCGGCTCCATTGCGGGGGAGAAAGGGCAGTATGATATCGCTGAGATTGATACACCGTCTCCGTTTACAAGATGCGGTCCCGGACCTGCCTACGTTATCAAGCCGGATCTTGTCGCTTACGGGGGCAATACGGGAAGGCGTCCGGATGGCACTACTACAATGACGGGCGTGAGGGTTCTTGATCGTGCAGGGATGGTTGCACGCGCACCGGGGACGAGCTTTTCCACGCCGTGGATCGCGCGAATCGCGGCAGAGCTGAATCACCTCCTGGCGGAGGATTTCGACCCGCTGCTCATCAAGGCTCTCATGGTTCATAATGCAGGCTATCCCGCGGGACAGCGCATGAACATGGAAGACAAGGTCAAATTCATGGGGTTTGGAATGCCGCCTGGAATCCGGGATATTCTGTATAACTCGGAGCATGAGATCACGCTGATCCTGCGGGACTCACTTCCCAAAAGTCAGTTTATCAACATTTTAGAGTTTCCCTTTCCGAAGAGCCTGGTTCGTGATGATGGGTTCTATCGTGGTCAGATTACGCTTACCGTAGTCAGTGCGCCCATTCTGCGCGCATCGGAAGGAGCGGAATACTGCCAGTCGGATATCAGCGTGAGATTTGGAACGATGACGGGAATCAAGCGGCGTGATACCAGTAAGCCAATGATTCTAAACCCCTATGGCTCGGAAAATGGTGCAAACCTCCTGCGGGAAGATTACTACAGCAAAATAATACTTGGTGTGACGGAAGAGAAAGCATTTGCAAAGGAAAGAACTCTGTTACGGTATGGAAAGAAGTTTCACCCGATCAAAAAATATGCGATTGATCTTGACGAGATGACCGCCGGAAATAGAAAGAAGCTCCTTGGGAAGGATCGCAAATGGTATATGAGGATCGAGATGCTGTGCCGTGAGGCAATCGAACGGGAATTCAGAGAAACGGGAGAAAAACTGGAGCAGGAGTTTTGCGTTTTGCTCACGATCCGAGATCCCGAGGGGAAAGCGCCAGTATATAATGAGGTCACGCAGCAGCTTCAGGATAGAGGTTTTGTGTATTCGGATGTGAAACTCAAGAATGAGATAAGAGAATATGTCCGTATAGAAAAGGATTCTAATACAGACTGAGAGATTGCGGTATGGTTAAATCATTTAATATATTCCAATGGGGAAGATAGAGCCTCTAGGTTGTAAGAAAAGGTTTTGCAGAGGAGGAGTATTATGAAAAAGAAACATATATCAGAATGCTGGAATAGTGTGAAAGGACATAAACATCATGAGTTTATAGATGTAGCAACGAATAGTGACAATTTACTGTTTATTGATCCTATATTGATTCAAAACAACAGCGATGAGTGGAGTAAAAAGGCAAATGTATTGATACAATCTTTTTTTGATGCTTTTTATGAGGCATATCGTCAGGCAGATAATATACGGAAAAAAGAGTTGTTATCACATGCTGGTGAACAAAATGGAACACGTTTTGGTTATGGTCGTGGAGATAACGGAAAAGGAAATACGGCACAAGGTCTCCTTGAAATTTTTGCTCCGTTAGAAGAGCATATTTTCAAAATTTCAACGATAGAAAAAGCCGAAGATTTATCCATACTTATTCCAAACTTTGCAGAAGACGGGCTCTCAGATATGTTGACCAATATTCTACATGATGAGTTAAATCAATTTACGTCTTACCAAATGGCTAAATACGGCATCGAGAGTGAAGACTTGCTGAAGTTCTGGACGTGGGATGGCGAAAATAAGATGTGGATAGAAGTAGAAAGACCGGCCTACGCCATTGAGGGGAAGGAATTACTTCTTGTGCCTAAGAATATTGTTCGAAAGAATTATCTTTTTAGTGTACATCAATATTTTACTAGAATTATTATCGATCGTGAACGAAAAGATGGAGGGTATATGTTTGATGGAAAACCCATACCTAAACGAGAGATCGTAAAAAAGAAAAGGAGAAGCGGAAAACATTGGGAATATGATGAAACAATTCTACACACACAAAATCAGAATGATGCGTTAGGAGAATATCATGAAAAATTACCTTTATTTTATAAAGAAAAAAGGAATATCGTAGACGACAATACTTTAGACAGATGGGTATATGGATATATCGTTAGATAAGGAATAGATATTCGAAGGATGCAAACATTCCGTAAGCCCTTCGAATATGTTATAATACCAGCATGGAGGTCGGAGCGACGCGTACATGACAGCAACGAATATGGACATGACAGAAGAATATAAGGCAAAGCCCATCCTAAAGTGGGCAGGCGGGAAGACGCAGCTGCTCGGGGAGTTGTGCGCGAAGGTACCGTCGCACTATGGGAAATACATTGAGCCGTTTTTTGGTGGCGGGGCATTGTTTTTCGCGTTGGAGCCGGAGTACGCCGTTCTTGCGGACAGCAATCCGGAGCTCATCAATATGTACCGTGAAGTCGCATCGGACGCAGAGCAGGTTATCGCATATCTGGAGCAGTATGAGAATACCAGCGAGCGCTTCTATGAGGTGCGAGCACTCGATTGGAAGTACCTGCCTCCAGCAGAGGCTGCTGCACGGATGATCTTCCTCAACAAGACATGTTTTAACGGGCTTTATCGTGTCAATAAAAAGGGGCAGTTCAATGTTCCTTTTGGGCGGTATAAAAATCCAAAAATCTGTGATCGTGCGGCGATTCTTGCGGCGTCGCGTGTCCTTTCGCGTGCAGAGATCATCTGTGGCGATTATCTGGATGTATTGGAGCATCATGCGGCGGCGGGGGATCTGATCTTTCTGGATCCGCCGTATCTGCCGATCTCGGCGTATGCGGATTTCAAGCGCTATACGAAGGAGCAGTTCTACGAGGAGGATCATGTGCGCCTCGCAGAGATGGTTGCACGCCTCCACGAGCGTGGCTGCTATGTGATCCTTACGAACTCGAATCATCCGCTCGTGCATGAGCTTTATGCGCCATACCGGATTGACACCATCCAGACAAAGCGCCATATTTCCTGCAATGGAAAGAGTCGTAAAGGGGAAGATGTAATCGTAACGGCAATCCCTGCGCCGTACTCGAGTATTACGCTCGGTGAGGCTCCCCTTTCGCCGCAGGTTTCACACTATCCGCCGACGCGCTTCATGGGGTCGAAGCAGAAGCTTCTCCATGAGGTTTGGGCGGTCGCGTCACAGTTTGGCGCAGAGACCATTACAGATCTCTTTTCTGGCTCGGGGATTGTCAGCTATATGTTCAAGGCTCAGGGCAAGACTGTCCTGAGCAATGATTATATGGCGATGGCGGCGACGTTTTCCAAGGCGATGGTGGAAAACAGTACGACGACTCTGCCGCGCAGTATGGCGGAACGACTGCTCGTCCCGCAGAGGGAATCGGATCACTTTGTGGCGCGGACGTTTCGGGGAATCTACTATACGGACGCGGAGAATGATCTGATTGATACGCTGCGGACGAATATCGCCGCGCTTCGGAGCCCCTATGAGCGTGCGATTGCGATGACCGCGCTTATCCGTGCCTGCATCAAGAAACGTCCCCGCGGTATATTTACATATACGGGACATCGCTATGACGATGGCAGGAAGGACTTGCAAAAGTCGCTAGAGGAACATTTCCTCACGGCGGTGGAGGCGGTGAATGCGGCGGTCTTTGACAACGGCGGGACGCATCGCTCACGCTTAGGCGATGCAATGACACTGCGCACACAGGCGGATCTCGTCTACATGGATCCGCCCTACTACTCGCCGCTCTCGGACAATGAATATGTGCGGCGCTATCATTTCGTCGAGGGTCTGGCGCGCGATTGGCAGGGAGTGGAGATTCAGGAGCATACGCTGACGAAGAAGTTTAAATCATATCCGACGCCCTTTTCGACACGGCTCGGGGCGGCAGAGGCATTTGACCGCCTGTTTCGGAAATTCGCGCGGAGCGTACTCGTGGTTTCCTATTCCTCGAACAGTCTACCGACGCAGGATGAGATGCTCGCGCTGATGGCAAAGTACAAGGAGCACGTTGAGGTGATCCCTGTGGACTACAAGTATGCGTTTGGCAATCAGGCGGCGGCGAAAACGCATCGGAATGTGGTGCAGGAATATCTCTTCGTTGGCTATTGAGGGGGCGCACAGATGGAGCGGGACATTGACATCTGGCTGGTCGGCAATACGGGGCTGCGCAGTCCGAACCGCATTCAAGAGGGCTTTCGCATCTATGCGGAGTCTCCCTTTGTGGGGAATTTTCGCGGGCGGGACAATGAGATCGGCTTTATGAATCTCCTGAACGAGCGCGGGATTATTCACAACGAGGCGGGGAAGGATGCGTCCGGCAGTCATGCGCGCAAGTGGCGGCTGATGTTTGCGAAAAATGGGCTGATCTATCCACCGCTGAAAAAGGTGGACGGATCGCAGGCGGAGCTTGGCGCGCTTGATGCGATTACGCCGTTTGGGCGGACATTCCTCGCGGCGGATACCTATCCTGCAATGCAGGAGTGCTTTCTGCGTGCGATGAGCGTTGCACAGTTTCCGTTGCCGGGGGAAGGTTATTTCGCACCACTGCGTTGGGTGCTGACAATTATGTTGGAACTCGAGCGACGCACGGGCTTGTCTGAGATCAGTCGCATCGAGTTTGCCCTCTGGGCACAGACGACAACACCGCAGGACGATCTCTCTGCCGTTGTGGATCGCATACTTGACCTCAGGGAGCGTCGTCAACATGCTGCGTTGAAGAGGAAATTTGATCGCGGCGAAATCGAGCGGCGTGCGGAGTGCTACCACAAGAAAGCGGATAATTTTCTCGACTACGCAGATATGAATATGCGCTATCTCAGGATCACAGGCATCTTCCAACGCAGAGGCAGAGGTCTGATGATCCTGCCGACGAAGCATGTTCTGGCGGAGCAACTTGCGCAGTCATCGGTGTCGGAGAATTCGCTCCTGCATGCATATAAAATGCTGTGTGCCGGAGCTCCTCTGCCGACGGACGATGTTCCCGTTGCGCGTAAATTGTTGGATGCGCTGCAAAAACTCCTAAAGGAGCGGCACATCGCATTTGAGCCTCCCGCGCCACCTCTCGAGACAGCGGTACAGATCAATGTTGCACGACAGAGACTTGAGCAGCTCTTGGCGCAGACGGACGAATTACAGTATGCGCAGCGCCAATGCCACGAGTGGCGTGAGATCTCGGACTATATGACACTTATCCTGCGCGGCGGCGGGAAGAAGAGCTATGATGAGGACTACGAAATCGAGGTGCCGCGGGATGAGTTGCCTGTGTACCTCGAGTGGATTCTGTGGCGTGCAATTCTTGCCATCAATCACCTGACTACAATGCCGTACGAGGTGCGCGGATTCAAGATGGATGCGGACTTTATGCCGGTCAGCACCGCAGGCGGCGGCAAGGGCGATCTCTACAGCGAGTTCGACGATTTTGCGATCCTCACGGAGGTTACGATGTCCTCGTCCTCGCGGCAGGAAGCGATGGAGGGGGAGCCGGTGCGGCGGCATGTCTCTGACGCTGTTTTGCGCTGGGCACCAAAGCCTGTTTACGGACTCTTCATCGCGGTGAAGATTGATACGAATACCGCCGAAACCTTCCGTCACGGGATATGGTATACGAAACAGGAGGAGCGGCAGGAGCTTCAGATCGTCCCGTTGACGCTCGCGCAGTATCGGACGTATTTCAATGCGATGTTTGCGTCCGGCAATGCGGTGCCGACACGCGTGCGCGAGCTGCTCCTCCTCTGTGCGAAAGATCGTGCGGCAATGGATGCGCCTCTATGGAAGGCGCATGTGGAGAAGATTGTGCAAAGTCGCGCACAGATGCTCATGGAGAGCGCGCGGAGTACATATGTATATGAAGATGTCGAAGCACATAAAGCGGCAGAGGAGTTTTCTTCGTATAGGAAATAGGAGCTGCACAAAAATAGGGCACATGTACGATGCTTTCTTCGTGCATGTGCCCTATACTTTTGTCTATTCCGTTACGCCGCTTCCCTCTCCTCCTCCATCTCACTCAGAAATGGCGGCTGTGCCTCCATCAGTGTGACGATGCGGTCGGGGAGTTTGTACTGGATGCCGCCGCCCGCGCGGCCGAACCACGGGGCGATCTTGCCCTTCTCGACGCCGTCAATGCTGCGCTCGACGATGTAGATGTGGAAGTCGCCCTCGCTCGTGCTGCTCGGCAGTGCCCGCTGCTCGAACGTCATGCCGTCGGGCGAGACATAGCGACCCGTCGGCTTCCCGTAGCGCGTCAGCACATCGCCCGAGGGGAGCGTAACCGTCACAATCACACCAACCGCGCCGTCGTTGCTCGGGTAGATGGGGCGGCCGTCGTCGGCATAGAAGCGCGCCTCGCCCCCCTTGCCGAGGGTGTACGTCATGCCCTGTTCGGCGGCAAGCTCCGCGATGAATTCATCGGTCGGCGGGGCAAAGTTGTAGTACATCTTCCAGTAGGGGGGCTGCTCCTGCGCACGCACCTCTGCGGCGACAGCGGTCTGTCCGATGGAGGGGGCGGTGTCCGTGCCGATCTGCGGCGTGACGAGCGTGGTGAGGACGAAGAGTGCAGCACTGACAGCGCTCAGGATGGAGCGGCGCATGTGCCCTCCTGCGTCACGCGCCGTCATGGGGAGGAGGCGGTCGATGAGTTTCATGAAAATGCTCCTTTCTGGAAATTCTCATAATTTAATACCTATATCATATAGTAGAATACGAAAAAATACAATACGAAAGACCTTCTAATCAAAACAATCCATTTATGTTATTCTTTTTTTGGAAATATATATTCAAACTCATCGTATAAGGAGATATTATCATGGCATTTTGTGAAAACTGCGGGAATCAGCTCGGCGCGGGAGAGCGGTTCTGTACCAACTGCGGCGCGCAGCCCTCTCCCGTGCGACACGGGGGAGGGGGACTGCGTGAGCGGTGGTAGGGGCGCTTTGAGCACCCAGCACGAAAAACTACAAGAAAGTGATGTTGCACGAATCAAAACGACTTTCGTGTAACATCACTTTTCCTATGCCATCAATCGCAGCACCTCTGCAATATCCGCGTCGATCACGATGCTTTGCGCGGCGATCTCGTCGGGCACGAATGCTGTTCCGAGGCTTACGCTTGCGAGCGTGACATCCGTGCGCGATGCCGTCATGCGCCAGAACGGGTACTTGATGATGCCGGGCGTATTCATTCCAACGCCGAGCTCGAGGAGGAGCGTCCGCTTCCTCTCCGTATGCGCGAGGAAGTCCGTGTAGCGCGCAGCCGCAGCATCCCAGCCCGCATCCTCGACAAAGCTCGCGTCCGCACGCAGGTTCGTCGTCATCTCCGCGCCGTCGTCGGGACAGTATGGGATGAGCGCCGTCGGGATCTCCATCGCGGGCGCGCCGTCCGTCGGCAGAAGCAGCGTTCCATCCTCATCGAACGTGAACCCCTGCGCCGTGAGCATGGCGCGCACCATTTCCTCGTTATCGTAGGTCTTCCGCGCAGAAGCCCCATGCGGTGTACTGCTCTGAAAGAGGCCGAAATCGCCCTGCGTATAGAAGAGCCGCTCCTTCTCAAAACCCACCCGCTGAAAGGCGTGATCGACGTTCGTCGTCAGTACGAAGTAGTCCCGCCCTGCGACCAGATGCAGGAGATTCCCATACACATCACCCGGCAGCGGCGCATAGCGGTTGATGTAGATGCTCCTGCTCCACCACGCCCAGAACATCTCACGCGACGGGAACGGATAGAATCCACCGCTGTAGATATCCTCGATGCCGAAGCGCGCGTGAAAATCCGAAAAGTATTTCAGAAAACGTGCCCCTGCATAGTCATATCCTGCTGCCGTTGATAGTCCCGCCCCCGCGCCGATCAGGATGCACTCGACAGATGCGAGGGCATTTTTTAGTTTTGCAATGGATTCGTTCATCGTAAAAGTCTTTCGTAGATCGCGCGATCCTCGTCCTTGAACACGTTGAAAATGACGCGCTCGATGCTGTCATTTTCGCGCAGGAAGGCACACACCTCACGCACGGCGATCTCTGCCGCCGCCTCATTCGGGAAGTGGAACTCGCCTGTGGAGATGCAGCAGAATGCGATGGAGCTCAGCCCGTGCTTCGCCGCAAGGGAGAGACAGGAGCGATAGCAGGAGGCGAGCAACGCCAGATCCTCATCCGTCAGCGCGCCCGCGACGATGGGGCCGACCGTATGGAGGACGTGGCGCGCGGGGAGGTTGTAGCCCGCCGTGAGCTTCGCCCTGCCTGTCTCCTCTGGATGTCCCTGTCGCTCCATGAGCGCAGCACATTCCGCACGCAGCTGCAAGCCCGCCGCCGAGTGAATTGCGTTGTCAATGCAGCGGTGACACGGGATGAAGCAGCCGAGGAGCGCGGAGTTCGCCGCGTTCACGATTGCATCTGCTGCAAGGCGCGTGATGTCACCCTGCCAGAGGACAATGCGCGGGTCGGAGGGCACGGCGGGGAGCGTCATCACGTCCACCACGCCGCGCCCCTCCCGCTCCGCCGAGAGCAGCTCATCCTGCAGGCGCAGGAACTCCTCTGAGATCGGGCGCGGCGGACGGGCATTCATCAGCGCGCGCAGGAGACCCCGCTGTGCCGCATGATCCTCCCCCACCTGCACTGCCTGTGCGCGGTACTCCGGCATCTCATCGAGGAGTAGGGTGTTGAGTTTTTGAATACTCACGCTTGCACCAATGACACGCGCTCGCCCACATGAGCCCCGCTCTCGATCAGATCGACCATGCCGAGCGCGTAGTCCGCGTAACTGATAACGCTCTCGCCCGCGCCGCTCAGCGTCAGCTCCTCGCCGCCGAAGATGTACTTGCCCGTCTTTGCGCCGTCCGCCTGGAAATCCGCCGCAGGGCTGACAAAGACCCACTTTGCATCCGTGCGGGAACGCAGCGCCGCGAGCTCATCCGTCTGCGCCTTCGCGAGCGCGTAGAACTCTGCGGGGAACTCCGGCGTATCGAGCAGCTGCACCTTGTGCGCCGGATCGACATAGAGGCTGCCCGCACCGCCCACGATGTAGAGGCGCGTCGCTGTCCCCGCCACGAGATCGGCGAGATGCTGACTCGTCTTCGTGTGCAGCGGCAGGGTATCGGGCGTATATGCGCCGAATCCATCGACCACCACATCAAATCCCGCGAGATCCACCTTCGTCAGATCGAGGATGTCCTTCTGTACGAAGTCCTTTGCCGCGCTCTTGTTCTCGCTGCGTGCAAATGCCGTCACCGCATGTCCGCGTGCGATGAGCTCCTCGATGATCGCACGGCTTGCCTTTCCATTTGCTGCTACAACTGCGATTTTCATATTGTACCTCTCCATAAAATTATTTTGTAATTAACTTGATTACAAGAGAAGTATAGCACAGAGAAAACATAACGTCAAGAGATACAATAAAACTTTTTTGAAAAATAATCAGCGTACGAAGCGCATTATTGAAAAATGAGGAAATCTGTGCTATGATAGTTATCGAAGCGAAAAGTGGAAAATGATCCGCAGGAGCGCGCAAGCCGCATTCCACCGTTGCGACTTTCCAAAACGGCGCAGCCCGCGCCGGACAAGGAATAGAGACGATCTGCCACGCGATTTTCCGTCTGGAGAACGCATTTCGGCAGCAAAAACAGCGCGAAAAACGGACGACTTTCCAAAATGGCTTCTCAGCCCACGTGGGACAAGGGCTAGGGACGACAGAGTCCCAACACATAGAATGCTGCGTGCGGCATTGAAACCCTTAATTATAGAAAAGTCCTTCCCTTCGTTTAAGGTCCCAACACATGTAATGCTGCGTGCGGCTTTGTCCAGATTGGTGTTAGGCACAAAAAAGCGTTACACTTGCCTCTTGGCGAGCGTAACGCTTTTCATATGCAGTTGATATGGCATCGCTTCTTGACGCAGATGCACACAAATGATAGAATAGAGATACAAAAGGGCACTGTCTAGCGGTCGCCCCCATTACAAGCGAGATTTCCCCGCCAGGGTTTGGTAGACGCAAGGCGGGGTTTTCTCTTTTATCGTTTCACGGATATAATCAGCACGGTGAACACTACGAGAAAAGTGAGAAATTCGTAGGTCTCCATACCAACCTCCCCCTTTCCAGGGGGCAAGATTCGACCGCCCTTTCGACAGTGCTTGCGTTTAGTATAACACAAGAACATACGTATGACAAGAAAATCCCCTTGATGCACACAGCGTCAAGGGGATTCTTCTATATGCGATTCTTCAAATATCCAGATTCCGCACGAGACGTGCATTTTCCTCGATGAACTGGCGGCGCGGCTCGACCTTGTCGCCCATGAGGATGGTGAAGAGCTCGTCCGCCGCCTCTGCGTCCTCCGCACCGACCTGCAGCATGGTGCGCCCCTCGGGGTTCATCGTCGTCTCCCAGAGCTGCTCGGGGTTCATCTCGCCGAGACCCTTGTAGCGCTGGATCGTCACGCCGTCGCGTCCGATCTCGTCGAGTTTCTTCGCCTGCTCCTCGTCGGAGTAAGTGTAGAAATGCTTCTTGTCCTTGCGGATCTGATAGAGCGGCGGCTGCGCGATGTAGACGTGCCCGTGATCGACGAGCGGCTTCATGTAGCGGTAGAAGAAGGTGAGGAGCAGCGTACGGATGTGTGCGCCGTCCACGTCCGCATCCGTCATGATGATGATCTTGCTGTAGCGGCGCTTCGCGAGGTCGAACTCCTCGCCGATGCCCGTGCCGAACGCAGTAATCATCGTACGAATCTCGGCGTTGGCAAAGATCTTGTCCAGACGCGCCTTTTCGACGTTCAAAATTTTTCCGCGCAGCGGCAGGATCGCCTGGAAACGGCGGTCGCGTCCCTGCTTTGCAGAGCCGCCCGCAGAGTCGCCCTCGACGATGTAGATCTCGCACTGGTCAGGGTCTTTCACAGAGCAGTCAGCGAGCTTGCCGGGGAGGCTCGATACCTCGAGCGCGTTCTTGCGACGCGTGAGCTCGCGTGCCTTTCGCGCAGCCTCGCGCGCACGGGACGCCATGAGAGCCTTGTCGAGCACCCTCTTTGTGACGGCGGGGTTCTCCTCGAAGTACTCCATCAGCCCCTCTGTGACGATGGAGTCCACGATACCGCGCACCTCGGAGTTGCCGAGCTTCGTCTTGGTCTGACCCTCGAACTGCGGCTCGCGCACCTTGAGGCTGATGACGCAGGTCAGACCCTCGCGCACATCCTCGCCCGAGAGGTTGCCGTCCTTGTCCTTCAGCACGTTCAGCCGCCGCGCGAAGTCGTTCGCCGCGCGCGTGAGGGCGATTTTGAAGCCCGCGAGGTGCGTGCCGCCCTCCTCGGTGTTGATGTTGTTGACGAAGCTGTAGATGTTCTCCTGATAGCTGTCGTTGTACTGCATCGCGATCTCGACGACCGTATCATCCTTTACGCCGTTGAAGTAGATCGGCTCCTCGTTGATCGTCTCCTTCTTGCGGTTCAGGTGCGCAACGAACGAACGGATGCCGCCGTCGAAGTGGAAGGTCTCGCGGCGCTCCTCCTCCCCGCGCTCATCCACAAGGGTGATGGTGATGCCGTGGTTGAGGAACGCCAGCTCGCGCAGACGATGCTTCAGCGTCTCGAAGCCGTAGGTCGTGACGGTGAAAATCTCGGGGTCGGGGACGAAGTGGACGCGCGTACCCGTGGTCTCGCAGGTGCCGATCGTATGCAGCTTCTTCTGCGTGACGCCGCGCGCAAAGGAGATGGCATGGATCTCTCCGTCGCGGCGCACCTCAACATCCATCGTCGAGGAGAGTGCATTGACGACGGAGACGCCGACGCCATGCAGACCGCCCGAGACCTTATAGCCGTCGCCGCCGAACTTGCCGCCTGCGTGGAGAACGGTGAGCACGACCTCGACGGCGGGCATGCCGCTCTCGTGCATGTCGACGGGGATGCCGCGCCCGTTGTCGGTGACGGTGATGCTGTTGTCCTTGTGGATGACGACCTCGACTGTGTCGCAGTAGCCCGCAAGCGCCTCGTCGATGGAGTTGTCAACAACCTCATAGACAAGGTGGTGCAGTCCGCGTTCTGATGTCGAGCCGATGTACATACCGGGACGCTTGCGCACCGCCTCCAGTCCCTCGAGCACCTGAATCTGTCCCGCGCCGTAGTCGGCATCGACAGCGGTCACCTCGTCGCCCATCTCCTCGGCGGAGATGGCGATGCCCGAGAGGTCGGGCATATCTGCCATCTCAGCGGCTTCCTTCGCCTCCTCCGGCGTAAGCGGACGTACCTCCGCCTGCTCCTCGTTTGCATTCAGGTCGATATTCTTTGCCATCATGTCCTCCTTGGGGGTCTACTTTTTCGGAATCGGCTTTATACGAATGATTTCGCAGTTGTTTTCCTTCAACAAATCAGCACAGTATACGCGCAGCGGCGGAATGTCATCGTGAGCCATGTCCCAGACTGCAGTCATGTCGATGGAGCTGTGGTAGGTATGTGCGAAGAAGTTACGCATTCCCTTGATAAGTCTCCACGGAACTTCCGTATGAGTCGTGATGAATTCATTGGAAAAGGATTTTGCCACCTCTCCGATGGTCTGCAATGCCATGGAACACGTATGCTGATAGTGACGATCCCGCATAAAGTCTTCCTGTGTAGCACCAAAACGCTCTATTGCGCTGATGATATCATCACAGTACTGCACGATGATTTGCAGGATCTGCGCGTCTTTCGAGCTGAGATTCATAAAGCAGTACCTTTTCTCTCTCTATGTATTTCGTAAAAATCGGATACTCTGTCGGAATGCGCGTGATGATATCCACCTCTTTCGCAAGAGCTTCCTCTATATCCAGATGAAAGGCAACCAGATCAAGCAGTTTCATGCTGCGATCAGTTTCCGCATAGACATCTACATCGCTGTCCTCACGCGCCTCGCCGCGTGCATACGAGCCGAAGAGCCAGACTTTTTCGATCTTATATTGTTCACAAATAGGGCGGATTTTCGTGCGGATTTCGTCGATGGTGAGAATCATGGGGATCGCCCCTTTCTGTAAATTATTTCTTTTTCGCCTTGCGCTTCTTCATCTCTTCCCAGAACTCACGCGTGGTGATGAGTTCGTTCCTGAGTTCCCAGAAGGTGCTTTGAATTTTTTTCGGCGTGACCTCTTCGGGTGGGAGTCCGCGATGGAGCATGGTGAGAAAGCGTGCGTTCTCGCTGTCCTGTGCGGTGTACTCGCTCTCGCCCGCGATCTGACGGACGAGGTCGGCGCGCTCGCTGCCGAGCATAAGGGCATCACAGGATGGGACGCGGCGCACGATGTCGGCGAGCTTTGCCCACGGTTCACGTCGGAGGATGGCACGTACCTCGCGGCGCACGCTCCGCTCCTCTGCGCGCCGGCAGTCGAGGCAGACGCCCTGCACCATGCGTCCGCAAGAGGGACAGGAGGCGAACCCGCGCTGCTCCTTGAGGCGCTGTGCCTTGCGCGAGATCTGATAGGCACGCTGAATGCGCGTTGCGAGTTCGCCGTCACTGACCGTCTCCGCGAGCGCTGTACCGCGTGCAATCTCCTCATCTGTGAGTCCCGTCTGCACGACGGCGCGCGCATAGGCGGCAGGCGTCTCTGTATCCACCCCCTCCTCGCTCAGAATGGGTTCGGGGCGCGCAGAGCGGGCAAAGGCAATCTCCTTGACCATGCGCCCGCCCGCGTAGTTGTTGACACACTGGACGATCTCGGGCGCGCTCATGCGCATCTCGTTCTTCCATGTGGCGTCGGGTGTATAGAGGAAGAGTTTGCCGTCACGCACGGCGACAGCGCGGACGCGGCGCGCGATCATGTCGCCCATGATGTCTGCCCAATGGGAGAGGGTGGTGTGCGTGATATAGTCGCGCTCGAAGGCGGGGCCAAGGCGGTGGATGGCGGCGCGCACGTCTTCGCCCGTATCCGCTGTGCCAAGTGTTGTGCGCATCGCTGTGCCTCCTATCAGCTTGCCATATGTTCCCCTAATCTCCAATGTTTCTACTCTTCCCTCACCCGTCCCGCCTCCACATAGCGGTACGTGCCCATGCGCTCACTGGGGAAATATGCCGCGTCGGTTGCGGTGATGAATGTTTGGATCTGCTCGCTCTCGATGAAGGAGAGGAGCGCAGACCTGCGTGCGGCATCCAACTCGCTCATCACATCGTCAAGCAGTAGGATGGGTGCCTCGCCGACGTGCTCGCGCAGGTAGAAGAGCTCGGCGAGCTTCAGCGCGAGCGCGCCCGTGCGCTGCTGTCCCTGCGAGCCGTAGCTCCTGAGGCTCATGCCGGAGGTGCTGAGGACGATATCGTCGAGATGCGGCCCTATCCCCGTTGTGGCGCGTGCAATGTCGCGCGTACGCCCATCATGCAACATCTCATTATACCATAGTTCGAGGCGTTCTGTCATGCCATCTTTATCACGCGTGAGTTCTGCAGGCGCATGCGCGATCTCATAGGAGAGCGCGAGCTCCTCGCCCGCCGCAAGCACCGCCTGCACGCGCGCGGAGAGCGCACCGAGCTGCTCCGTTGCTGCGATGCGGCGCGTGACGATGTACGCCGCACTCTTTGCGAGCTGTGCGTCCCACGGGAGAAGTGCATCGGGCGGGATAAGCCGCTCGCGAATGTCCTTCAGGAGAGCTCCGCGCTGGCGCAGGATGTGCGTATAGCGCAGGAGCTCGCCGTAGTAGGCGGGGCTTGCCTGAGAGAGCTCGGCATCCAGATAGCGACGACGCAGTGCAGGCGCGCCCTTGACGAGGAAGAGATCCTCGGGGGAAAAGAGCACCATTGGCAGGATGCCGACCAATTCGCGCTGTTTCAGATGCTCCCCCGCGTACTCGATGCGCCGCCGCATGCCGCGCCGAAAGGTAAAGGAAAGCTCCGCAGGAACATCGTGCCGCAGAAAGGAGAGCGCGATATGCGCTCCGTCCGTACCCATGCGAATAAGCTCCGCATCGCTCGAGGTGCGATGGGAGCGTCCAAAGGCGGCATAGTAGAGCGCCTCGATGATATTCGTCTTGCCCTGCGCGTTCGCACCGAGAAAGATCTGCACACCCGCATCGAAGTCGAGGTGCAGTTCATCATAGTTACGGTAGGAACGCAGTTGTAACGATGTAATTCGCATAATTACGCACGCGTAACACGGTAAATATCTGTACCATCTACTGTAATGATGTCACCTTGGACAAGTTTACGGCGGCGTGCAGTCTCGACCTCCCCATTGCGCAGGATAGCTCCCTCTGCAATGAGTTCCTTTACGACGCCGCCGCTTGGTACAGCGCCCGCGAGCTTTAGGAATTGGTCGAGCTGGATATTCTCAGTGTGAATCTCGATGTCTGTCAATGTGTCCTCACAGGCGTTACAACGTAGATATAGTTTGGATCGGCTTCCTCACGGATCGTGATCGGCGAGAGGTTCATGCCCTGTGCGTTCGCCCCCTGCAACGAGAGGATGAAGGTATCGCTGTCGAGGGACTTCACAGCATCCATGAGATAGGAGGCGTTGAATGCAATCGTCACATCATCGCCCGTAACCTCTGCGGCGATGGTCTCCTCTGCCTCGCCGATCTCGGGGCTGTTCGAGGAGATGCGCATGAGCCCCTGCTCGAATGCGAGTTTGACGATGTTATACTGATCGGTGCGTGCGATAAGCGAGGCGCGTTCGACCGCCGAGGCAAAGGTAGCAGCGTCGAGTGTGACGCGCGTGCGGATGTTCTCCTCCTGCGGGATGACGCGGCGGTAGTCCGGGAATGCGCCCTCGATGAGGCGTGATGTCATGTAGATGCTGCCGGATGACATGCTGATCTGGTTATAGGAGCAGGTGACGTGGATGTCGGTCGGTACGTCGCCCGTGATGGTACGCGTGACCTCCTCGAGGAATTTCGCAGGGATGATGATGCGGATCTGCCCTGCATCCTCTTCGAGCAGCTCGCTCTTGACGGCGAGACGGTGGACGTTCGTGGCGGCAAATGTGACTTCCTTGCCCTCGACTTCGAGCTGGCAGCCCGTGAAGATGGGACGGCGGTCACGCTGCTCCTCGCGCAGGCAGGCGAAGGTTGATTTCTTGACAAGGCGCGCGAGCGTACGGTCTTTGATAGTAAACTGCAGTGTTCCTTCCATACGGTGTAGGACTGGGAAGTCACTAACCTCCATTGTACGGAGGGTGAAGCGTGCGCTGCCGGAGCGGATGACGGCAAGTCCGTCAGAGCTGCCTGTGTCGATGGAGACTTCCTCTGCGGGCAGTTTGCGTGCGAATTCTGTGAGGTATTTGCCGGGGAGGACTGCGGTGCCGATGGTGTGGATCTCGGCGGGGATGGTGACGATGAAGCCGAGCTCGTAGTTTGTGGATTGGAGTTCGAGCTGTCCTTCCTTTGCTGTCATGTAGATGCCTGAGAGGATTGGGGTCTGCGGCTTGGTGGAGAGTCCCTTGCTGACAATTTGCAGCGCGGAGATCAGATCGCTCTTTGCAAGCGTGATGTTCATAGTATTTCCTTTCCAATGGGAGGAGAGCGTTTTGCTCATCCGTGTACTCGTTTTTCTATAAATGCGTGTAGTAAATAAATTTAGTAGTGATAGTAGTAGGGGCTGTGGATTGGTTGAAAAGTGGAAAATGCCCTAGAAAATCACGGGGAGGGCTGTTGATAAGTTGGGCGGAGTTATGCTTTAGTTATCCACAGTTTACACAGATGAGCGGTGGATGGACTATTATCCACAAAACATCCACATGAAATGCGGCGTGATGTGAACAGGGATATCCACAGGTCGCTAGATCCCCTTGATCTGGATGGTGAGCGACTCGATCAGCGCCTTGGTGGCGCCGTCGGACTCCGTGAGGTTCTGGATCTTTTTGTGCGCGTGGATGACGGTCGAGTGATCGCGGTTGAAGAAGCCGCCGATGGTTGGCCACGAGACCTCGGTCAGCTCGTGGCAGAGGAACATTGCAATCTGACGCGGGTAGGCGATGTCATTGCTGCGTTTGGTCGAGCGGATGTCCTCGCTCGTTACTTTGAAGTGGGTGCAGACGATGCGTTCGATCATCTCCATTGTGATGCGGCGCCCCTTCTCGCCGTGCAGATAGTTGCCGAGTGCGGCGACGCAGGTGGTCTCGTCGATCGGCATGCGCATCATCGAGGCGTATTTGATGAGACGCGTGAGCGCACCCTCAAGTTCACGGATGTTGCTGTCGACGCGGCTTGCGATATAGGTCACAACATCCTCGGGGATGTCGACCTGTTCGGTCTGCGCCTTCTTTTGGAGGATCGCAACGCGCGTCTCGAACTCCGGCGGCTGGATGTCCACGACTGCGCCGCCCGCAAAGCGCGAGATGAGGCGATCCTCGAGATCCTTAACGTCCTGTGGCTGTCGATCAGAGGTCAGGATGATCTGCTTGCCGCTGTCGCGCAGCTTGTTGAATGTCTGGAAGAACTCGGTCTGCGTCTGCTCCTGCCCCGCGAAGAATTGGATATCGTCGATCAGCAGCATGTCGATGTTGTAGTATTTCTCACGGAATGCGTCCATGCTCTTCTCGCGGATGGAGCGGATGAATTCGTTCGTGAAGTCCATGCTCGCGATGTAGAGGACGCGCTTCTCGGGATGGTCTGCGAGAATCTTGTGTCCGACTGCGTGCATGAGATGGGTCTTGCCGAGTCCCACGCCGCCGTATATGAAGAGCGGGTTGTGCGCGGGCAGTCCCGGCGCGTCTGCGACCGCCTTTGCCATTGCGTATGGGAATTGGTTCGAGCGTCCCATAACGAAGGCATCGAAGGTGTATTTCGAATTCAGCGTTGTCGCGTCGTCGGGTGCGGGCGCATGCGTCCCCTCCGATGCGAGCGGGAGGCTGCCCTGTGTAGGTGCGCTCTCCTCCTCTGCCTCTGCGGTTTCGGTTTTTTCTGCGGGCGCTTCCTTTTGTGCGGATGGTTCTTTCTGTGCGTCGGCGATCGCGGGGTCGACGATGATCTTGAATGTATAGCCTGCGCCGAGCGCCTGCTGTACGGCATCGCCGAGCAGGACGAGGTAGCGCTGCTCGATGTACTGTTTCGTGAAGATGGTATCTACGGCGAGAATGAGCTCCTTGTTTTCGAGAGCGACGGGGATCATGGGCGCGATCCACTTCTTCACGGCATCCTCGTGGATGATACCTACGGTCTTTTCAAGTACCTTCTGCCATTCCTGCGCGAGGGCGGCGGTCTGTTCTACGGACATACATCTGCGTCCCTTCAAAAAAATTTTTGGTATGATATGAGCGTTTATCCACAGACTTATTCACAGTTGTTGATAAATGCGGCGACGAACAAGGAGAGATAAAATGTGAAGAGACAAAATTATGCACGTCTTTTTCACAGGTTTTCCACAAATACAATGAGGATATTTTAGCAAAAAAATGGCGACTTATCAACAGGGGCTTTTGCCTCATCCGGCGAAAAAAACGCGTAAATACCGTGTCCACGCCTTGACAGTGCCGGTTTTTTTCGTCTATAATGTCGCCTAGCAATCTATTTTATTGAATCGCCGCACGGCATATGCCGCGAAGCGCGGCAGCAAAGGAGGTGACGTGAGGTGAAGAGAACATTTCAGCCCAACAATCATTGGAGAAAGAAGACACATGGTTTCCGTGAGCGCATGAAGACGAAAGGCGGCCGCCTCGTATTGAAGAGAAGGCGTCAGCGCGGACGAAAGAAGCTGTCGGCGTAAGCCCTCAGACGATCAGAGGTCACCGCGGGTGACCTCTTTTTTAACGATATGGAAAAAAAACTCACACTGCCGCGCGCAAAGATGATCAAGCGCCGCAGCGATTTTCAACATGTCTATCAAAAGGGGACATCCTTCGCGGGGCGGCGGATGATCCTCTACGTTCTGCGTGACGCGCGCGTTGCGGGCAAGGTCGGCTTCGCCGCAGGGAAAAAGCTCGGCTGTGCCGCTGTGCGCAGTCGTACGAAGCGCCTCCTGCGCGAGGCATATCGCCATATGCAGCACGAGCTGCGCGGTGATGTTGGGATACTCCTCATCGGGCGCGCAGGACTCTCTGCGGGCAAAATGCAGGACGCCGCCGCAGAGCTCAGAATGCTCGCACGCCGCGCCAAGATCTTTGCGGACGGACGGGAAAAGAGCCGCACGGGGGAGCAGTGATGAAGCGGCTGCTCCTCCTTCTCGTGCACGTTTATCGGAGCGGCATCTCGCCGCTCCTCCCCCCATCGTGTCGCTACTATCCGACCTGCTCGGCATATGCGTTGGAGGCGATTGAGCGCTACGGCGCATGGCGCGGCGGCTGGATGGCACTCCGGCGCATCCTGCGCTGCCATCCGTTTCACAAGGGGGGCTACGACCCCGTACCATGAAAATTTTTATTGCGTATTTTGAACGAAATAACACATACTTCCGCACAGTAGGAGGAACTACAGTTGATCGAATTTTTTAGCAATCTCTTTCAGCCGATCATTCATATTTTGCAGTTTATTCTCGGGGGATTCTACACCGTCACGAGCGCTGCAGGCCTCGTCAGCTACGGCTTTCCCATCATTCTTCTCACCATCCTCATCAAGCTTGTGACCTACCCGCTCACCGTCAAGCAGATCAAATCCATGAAGGCGATGCAGGAAATCCAGCCGAAGATGAAAAAGATCCAGGAAAAGTACAAGAACAACCCGCAGATGCTCCAGCAGAAGACGGGCGAGCTCTTCCGCGAGTCGGGCGTCAACCCGCTCGCCGGCTGTCTGCCGCTGCTCGTGCAGATGCCGATCCTCATGGGCATGTACTACGCGCTGTTTAACTTCACGTTCCCAAGCCCGGAGGCGGCGGCGTTCTTCTGGCTGCCGAACATGAGCGAGCCCGACCCGTTCTACATCCTGCCCGTGCTCTCGGCGGCGACCACCTATCTCCAGCAGAAGATGACCTCCACCGAGATGAATGCACAGATGAAGATCATGATGACCGTCATGCCGCTCTTCATCGGCTGGATCAGCCTCACATTCCCCTCGGGACTCGTGCTCTACTGGGTCACGATGAACATCGTGCAGATTACGCAGCAGTGGTGGATGTACCGCGGCGAGGGCGCAGCGAAGGAGGCACACTGACATGGCAGAGATCATCGAGACCACCGGCAAGACCGTCGAGGATGCACTCTCGCATGCGCTTGACAAACTCGGCTGCGGCAGAGCCGAGGTCACCTACGAGATCGTACAGGAGCCGTCGGGTGGATTCCTCGGGCTCTGGGGCAAACGCGAGGCGCGCATCCGCGTCACGACGCGCCCTGTCATTCCGCCGCAGCGCACGGAGATCCAGACCCCTGCGCCGCCGACCGTGATCGCATCGTCCCCTGCTCCTGCATCTCAGGAGCAGGGACAGCAGGAGGATGGATTCGGCGTACGCAAGCGTTTCCATACCGATCTGCGCTCCTCGGCGCGCAAGAGTTCGGAGCAGTCTGTCTCACGCGGTGGATATGGCGACCGTCAGGAGCGGCCTGCGCGTACGAGCGAGGATCGTCGTGCGCCGCGCGAGGGCAGCGGGCAGGGCGGCTATGGAGAGCGGCGGGAGCGTTCCGCACGCGGCGGCTACGGTGAGCAGCGCCGCAGTCAGGGACAGGATTTCCGCAAGGAGCGGAGAGAACGTCCCTCCTACGAACGCAGCGATGCGAACTATGAGGAGCGCAGCCACCGCGAGCGGACGGACAGTCAGCTCATCCCGCTTACCGATGAGATGCATGCAGCCGCAGAGGCATTCCTTGGCGATATATTCGCCGCGATGCATCTCAGCGTCACGCTCACGCGCACGGACACGCCTGTGGGCACGATCTTTAACATGGAGGGCGAGAACCTCGGCATCCTGATCGGCAAGCATGGAGCGACGCTCGACTCGCTCCAGTACCTCACGAACCTCGTTGTGAACAAGATTCCCGAGACGGGCTATGCGCGCATCATCCTCGATGTGGAGGACTATCGTGCGCGCCGTGAGGAGACCCTCACGCGCCTCGCGGGGCATCTCGCGGACAAGGCATGCCGCATCGGCGAGGAGATCCACCTCGAGCCGATGAGCCGCCACGAGCGCAAGATCATCCACATGGCGCTGCAGGACAACCGCCGCGTCACCACCTACAGCGCGGGCGACAATCCGCGCCGTTACGTTGTCATCGTGCCGCGTCGCCGGCGCTACACGCGTGACTACGAGGAGCCGAGCTACGACCGCTACGAGCGGTGAAGATAGGAAAAGGGGTGTTGTACGAAGCGAGGGAACTTCGTACAGCACCTCTCTTTGCATGATTTCAGTATCGGGGAGAGAAAGAGCGCTGCCCAAAAGCGAACCCTAGTGGAGCAAGCGGAAGCGAGGGCACGTTCTGCCCCCTGCGGATTTCTACCGTTCAAGCGAAGCGCGTTTAGGAATCCGCAGGTATTTAGGCAGATAAGTGCCCGACCGCTTGCGTAACTAAGCGTTCGCGTTGGGTGCGCTCTTCTATAAACTACATATGGAAACGGGAACAGGGGATTGGAAAATGACAGAGGATACGATCAGCCAGATCGCCACCGCATACGGCGCGGGCGGCATCGGCATCATTCGCGTGAGTGGAGCGGACGCATTTGCCGTTGCACGGCAGATCTTCCGCCCTGTGCGGGGTGATCTTGGGGAGATCACGCCCTACCGCGCGCACTATGGACAGATCACAGCGGCGGACAGCGGCGTCATTGACGAGGGGATCTTGCTGCCCATGCGTGCACCGCACTCGTATACGGGCGAGGATGTCGTGGAGCTGCAGTGCCACGGCGGGAGCATCGTCCTGCGTGAGGTGCTGCTGCGGACGTGGGAGGCGGGTGCGCGTCCTGCCGAGGCGGGCGAGTTCACGAAGCGCGCCTTTCTGAACGGACGGCTCGACCTCACGCGTGCCGAGGGCGTCATGGAGCTCATCGCGGCAAAGAGCGCACGCAGCGCCCGCGCCGCACGCGAGCGCATGGCAGGCGCCCTCTCGCAGGAGATCGCAGCGATCCGCCACCGCCTCCTCGGCGCGATTGCGCGCATCGAGGCGGGCATCGACTTCCCCGAGGACGACATCCCCGCCGCCTCCGCTGCCGCACTCAGAGAGGATATTACGGCGGCGGCATCAGCTGTTCGGCGTCTCCTCACGGGGGCAAATGCGGGGCGTATCCTGCGTGAGGGTGTCAAGACCGTCATCGTCGGGCGTCCGAACGTCGGCAAGTCGAGCCTCCTCAACGCCCTCGTCGGCACAGAGCGTGCCATTGTGACCGATGTGCCGGGCACGACGCGCGATGTCATCGAGGAGGAGATCAGCATCGAGGGCATCCCCCTGCGCCTCCTCGACACGGCAGGGCTGCGCGCGGCAGAGGATGCGGTGGAGCAGATTGGCGTCGCGCGCACAGAGCAGCATATGCGGGACGCGGAGCTCGTGCTTGCCGTCTTTGACAGCTCCAGTGAGCTCACAGAGGAGGATCATGAGCTCATTGCACGTCTGCGCGAGATGAACGCCGAGACCATCATCCTCTGCAACAAGGAGGACTGCGCGCGCGTCCTGCGCGTCGCGGACTTTGACGGTGTGAATGCGCCCGTCCTCATGATCTCCGCACAGGCGGGGACGGGACTCGATGCCCTGCGCGAGACCATCGCCGCGCGCGTGCAGATGATGGAGGGCGATCTCAGCGACGGTGCACTCCCGAACAAGGAGCGCGAGGTAGAGGCGCTGCAGCGCGCCGCACGTCACCTCTCCGAGGCGGAGAAGACCCTCGCGGCGGAGATGGGCACGGACTTTATCTCCATCGACCTGCGCGGTGCCTACGACACCCTCGGCGCGATTCTCGGCGAGACCGTCGACACCGACCTCATCGACCGCATCTTCAGCGAGTTCTGCATTGGGAAATAAAGACACAAAACAAAAAGAGCCGCAGAGCGGCTCTTTTCTTGTGTACGAAAAGAAGTATTATCCCACGACCCAGACGACGAAGTAGAGGACGAGCGGGATGGTGACGCAGAAGATGCCGATGAAGTCGATGTAGACACCGGTCTTGATCATCTTCGTGATCGGGATGTAGCCGGACGCGTAGACAATGGCGTTCGGCGGCGTCGACACGGGCAGCATAAAGCCCAGTGAGGACGACAGTGCGATGCCGACTGCGACGTGCACGGGGCTGAAGCCCGCAGCAACTGCTGCCGTGATGCCGAGGGGGCCAATCATGTTGGTCGCTGCCGTGTGGCTTGTGAGCTCAGAGAGGAGCAGCGCCATGACGCAGAAGATCGCAACGAGTGCGAACTCGGAGGGCTCACCGCCGAGCATGCCGACGATCTTGTCGCCGACCCACTGCGAGAGGCCGGTCTTATACATCATGCCGCCCATCGCAAGACCACCGCCGAAGAGGATCAGCGTGCCCCACTCGACACCTGCAACAGCCGACTTCCACTCGAGCGTGAACTGACGCTCCTTGAAGTTGATCGGCATGAGGAAGAGGAGTAGCGCACCGAACATCGCCGCAACCGCCTCGGGGAAGAGATGGTTATACATCTTGAGCACAGGGCTCGTGCTGCCGAGCGTCATCGAGAGAATGCCCGGGAAGACCCAGAGGACAACAGCGACGAGGAAGCAGACGAGCGTGTTCTTCTGCGCCGTCGATGCGCTCCACATCGGGCGGGAACATGCGGATGAGGATAAAGTATGTGATGACGAAATAGACGACCATTGCGATAACGCCCCACGTCATCCACTCGAAGAACGAGATATGGATGTTCGCCATCTGATCGAGGAAGCCGAGCATGATGATGTTCGGCGGTGTGCCGATCGGGGTGAGAACACCGCCGATCGAGCAGGAGTACGCGGTCATCAGCATGAGACCCGTTGCGTATTTATAGTCGTGGAGGTCGATCTCCTTGCCGTTGGCGGCCATCATTTCCTTGATGGCGCCGAGGAGACCGAGGGCGATCGGGAACATCATCGCGGCAGTTGCCGTGTTGCTGACCCAGCCGGAGCAGAGCGCTGCGGCAAGACCGATCGCGAGGAAGATGCGGCGCGGGTTCGAGCCGACCCATGAGCGCGAGAGCAGCCAGTAGGCGAACCGCTTGTCCAGCCCGTGATCCATCATCGCCTTGGCGAGGATGAATCCGCCCATGAAGAGGAATATCATCGGGTTTGCAAAGGCGGCGTAGGCATCCTTTGCCGTGACAACACCGGTGACGACGGCGAGCGTCGGACCGATCAGGGAGGTAACGGGGATGGGAACGGGTTCGGTGATCCACCAGAGAGCAACGAGAACCATGATGGCGAGCAGCTTGTGTGATGCGACAGTCAGTCCCTCAATGGGTGTCAGGAACACCAGCAGGGCAAGCACTGGTGCGCCGAACAATCCGACGAGACGTCGTGTCCGATCAAACTTTTGTTCTGCCTCATGAATTCTTTGGGCTTCTTTGCTTTGATCAGCACTCATTTTTTCAGCCTCCTTATACATTTAGGTAATAATTTCCTTGCCCGATTATTATTATACGAAATTTTCAACCCTTTTGGCAACTATTTTCTGTTGGATAGATTAACTTTTTTTTTCTGCGTTTTCTGCTATAATGAAGGGGTAAATTTGTGCAGGATACAGAGGAGGATTTTCATGCAAAGCTTTACCTTTCACTGCCCCACCGAGGTTGTGTTCGGGCGGGGCGCGGAGAATGCGGTCGCCGAAAAACTGCGCGCGTTCGGGGCGAGCCGCGTGCTCATCCTCTACGGGGGCGGCAGCGCCGAGCGCTCGGGGCTGCTCTCGCGCATCGAGAAGAATCTGACGTCTGCGGGGCTCGCGTTCCTCGTCATGGGCGGTGTCCGTCCGAATCCGCGCGTCTCGTTCGTGCGTGAGGCAATCCGCGAGGGGATTGCGGCGGATGTGAACTTCGTCCTCGCGGTCGGTGGCGGCAGTGTCATCGACTCGGCAAAGGCGGTCGCACACGGGATTGCGAACCCGACCGTCGATATCTGGGACATCTGGACGCGCAAGGCAGAGCTGACGAAGACCATGCCGTTTGGCTCCGTCCTCACAATCCCCGCTGCGGGCAGCGAGACGAGCGACTCGGCGGTGCTGACGAACGAGGATACGGGGCGAAAGATCGGGCTGAACACGCAGCTGAACCGTCCCGTCATCGCCTTTATGAACCCCGAGCTCGCCTTCACCCTGCCGCGTGAGCAGATCGCGGCGGGGGCGGCGGACATCATGATGCACACGATGGAGCGCTACTTTACGAGTGTCAAGGAGACGAATCTCTTTACCGACCGCATTGCCGAGCAGTTGCTCCTCACCGTCATGGAGTCGGTCAAACGCCTCCTCGTCAGCCGCAAGGACTACGACGCGATGAGCGAGCTCATGTGGGCGGGCAGCGTCTCGCACAGCGGACTCACGGAGCTCGGGCGCAGAAAGGACTTCTCTGTGCACAAGCTCGGTCACGAGTTCTCCGCGCGCTACGACGCGACGCACGCGATGACGCTCACCGCGCTCTGGGGATCGTGGGCGCGGCATGTCTATCACGACGACGCGGCGCGCTTTGCCCACTTCGCCGCTGCCATCTTCGGCGTCGATGCGGGCACGGATGAGGAGCGCGCACGCGCCGGCATCCGCAAGATGGAGGAGTTCTTCACCGAGATCGGCATGCCCACGAGCCTCGCGGGACTCGGTGTCGGCGTGCTCACAAAGGGCGCGATCGAGGAGATTGCAAGCGCCGCGACGGCGAACGACACAATCCGCCTCGGCGACTTCCGCCCGCTCACGCGCGCGGATGCCATCGCCATCTACGAGGCGGCGAATCACTGAGGGATATGAAATGGGACTGCTCTCGGAGCGCCCCTATCGGCTCGTTTCACTCGCCACTTCTACACGTCCCGCGCAAGCGGTGGAAGGGGCGCTCATGCAGCAGCGCCGTTTCTTCGGCATAAAAAAAGCACTGTGCAGAAAAGCACAGTGTTTTTTTGTTGTCCCATGCCGCACGCAGCATTCTATGTGTTGGGACAAGGGATGTACTGTTTGTGGTAGAAAGCATCTTTGAGTTTCAATGCCGCACGCAGCATTCTATGTGTTGGGACTCTGTCGTCCCCAGCCCTTGTCCCACGTGGGCTGAGAAGCCATTTTGGAAAGTCGTCCGTTTTTCGCGCTGTTTTTGCTGCCAAAATGCGTTCTCCGAACGGAAAATCGCGTGGCAGATCGCCTCTACTCCTTGTGCGGCGCGGGCTGCGCCGTTTTGGAAAATCAGAGCGGTAGAATGCGGCTTGCGCGCCCCTGCGGATCATTTTCCACTTTTTCACTTCGATGACGATTATAGCATAGATTTCCTCATTTTTCAATGGGGCTGCTGCACAAAGTCGTTCTGTCTCGTGCAGCGTCCTCTGTTTCACATTCCTAATCGCATATCAATTCCTCTCACTTCCTGTCGGTGCTATACTATAGGAAGCACTGATAAATTCAGCACTGCCATCTTGGCGTATTTTTATCAGCGATTCCTATATGCGATATTCCGATTTGGTGAAAAGGGGGAAGCCGCATGCAGACAAAGACGGTGCGGATCGTGCTCGTTCTGATCGCCCTCGCACTGCTCGGCGCATTTGCTTGGCGTGAATACGCGGCGCAGGAGGAGCGCGCGCATCTCCTCACTGGGACGGTCGAGGCGCGGCGCGTGGAGGTCAGCACGAAGGAGAGCGGCTACATTGAGGAGCTCTTCCTGGAGGAAGGAATGGCGGTGCACGCGGGCGATGTGGCGGCACGCATTGGGCGCCGCGATCTGGATGCCGCCCTCCTGCGCGATGCGGCGGCGCTCGCACATGCCGAGACGAGCCTTCAGCGGACGCGCAGCGGGAACCGCGCGGAGGAGATCCGCGCGGCGGCGGAGCGGACACGCGCGGCACGCGCCGCCGCCGAGAAGGCGAATGCGGACTATGCGCGCGGAACGGCGCTCATCGCAGACGGGGCGATCTCGCAGCAGGCGTTTGATGCCCTGCGTGAGGCACGCGATACGGCGGACGCGAATCTGCGCGCGCGTGAGGAGGAGCAGCGGCTGATGGAGCGCGGCAGCCGCTCTGAGGACATCCAGATGGCGGAGGAGGATGTGCGGCGTCAGCAGGCAATCCTCGCAATCGATTCGTCTGCGGTCAGCGATCTCACCGTCCGCGTACCGAAGGACGGCGTCGTCCTCACGAAAAACTATGAGCCGGGCGAATTCGTCCGCGCGGGTACGCCGCTCGCAACGCTCATCGATCCGCAGGACATCTGGGTCAAGGTCTACGTGACGACCGACGTGCTCGGCGACCTGCGCATCGGGAATCCCGCAAAGATTTACATCGACGGGCAGGCGGAGGCTCTTCCCGGCACGGTCACGGAGATCAGCGATGCGGCGGAGTTCACCCTGCGCCAGAGCATCACGAAGAACGAGCGCGCGAATCTCGTCTTTGCCGTAAAGGTCGCGGTGGACAATGCCGCGGGCATCCTAAAGCCCGGCATGCCGGCGGATGTCGATCTGGAGCTGCGCGATGGACAGTAGGAAAAGCGCCGCAGCCGCGCCCGTCATCGAGACGCACGCGCTCACGCGCGTCTTTGGCAGCTACACGGCTGTCGATCGGCTGAACCTCGCCGTGCCGCGCGGGGCAATCTATGGGTTCATCGGATCGAACGGCTCGGGCAAATCCACGGCGATCCGCATGATCTGCGGGCTCCTGCCGCCGACGAGCGGCACGGCGTACGTGCTCGGCTGCGACACGGCCGCGCATCCCGAGCGCGCACGGCAGTCACTTGGCTATATGTCACAGCGATTCAGCCTCTATGCGAATATGACCGTAGCGGAGAATATGATGTTCTACGGCGGGCTCTACGGCCTCACGCGCGACGAGCGGCGCACGCGTACACAGGAGGTGCTCGTGCGGATGCAGCTGACGGACAAGCGCGATGTGCTTGCGGGCGGTCTCTCGGGCGGGCAGAAGCAGCGGCTCGCGCTCGGCTGTGCGATCCTCCATCGGCCGGCGCTCCTCGTCCTCGATGAGCCGACCTCCGCCGTCGATCCGACCTCGCGGCGGCTCTTTTGGAATCTGCTCTCGGAGATGGCGGGCACGGAGCAGACGACAATCTTTGTCACAACGCATTTTATGGATGAGGCAGAGCACTGCGACGAGATCGCCTTTCTGCAGCGCGGCAGGAAGATCGCCTCCGGCTCGCCGACGCGGCTCAAGGAGGAACTGCCCGCGCGGCTCTACGTCCTCCCAGAGGAGGCTGCGGAGGCGGGGGAGGCGGCGCTCCGTGCGGCGGGGGTTGCCTTCGACGAGGTCTATGTGTTCGGACGGCAGGTGCGCGCGCTCGTCCCGCGGGATGCCGTCCTGCCCGAGGAGCTGCACGCAGCGCCGTGGGAGCTCACGATGGAGGACGTCTTTATCTACTACGATCGGCGGCAGAGGGGGTGAGGGGATGATGCGCATATGGGCGCTCCTCGTCAAGGAGCTCATTCAGATGCGGCGCGATCCCATGACGATCGGCGTGACCTTTCTCCTGCCCGTCATCTACCTCGTCGTGTTCGGCTTTGCCATCAGTACGGACGTGCGGCATCAGTCGACCGTTGTGTTCGATCAGTCGCGGAGCGAGGAGAGCCGCAATTTCCTCGCGGCGATGACGGCGAGCGGCTATTTCGACCTGCGCTATATCGCGTGGAGCTATGACGAGCTGAACGCGCGCATCGAGAGCGGCGATGCGAAGATCGGCGTCGTCTTTCCGCCCGATCTCGCGCGTGAGGCAAATGCGGGGCATACGGTGCCGATCCAGGTGATCGTCGACGCCTCGGACTCCATCGCCTCGACCTCCGCCATCGCGGCGGTGACGGGGCTCGGGATGCGGCTGCAGCCCGTCGCTGCACGCGCCGCAACTGCCGCAGCACCCGCCTACGACGTGCGAATCCGCGCGTGGTACAACCCCGACGCCGTCACCTCCTACTACATGCTGCCCGCGCTCATGGGCATCATCCTCACGATCACGATGGTGCTCATGGTCTCCATGTCGATCGTGCGTGAGCGCGAGGCCGGGACGCTCGAGCAGCTTCTTGTGACGCCGCTCTCGGTATGGGAGCTCCTCGTCGGCAAGATCCTGCCCTACATCATCCTCGGCTACATCCAGACGACGATCTGCGTCCTCGTCGCCCTGGCTGTGTTCGGTGTACCTCTGCGCGGGAGCATCGTCCTCCTCTACGCGCTCACAACCCTCTTTCTCCTCGCCTCCCTCACGATGGGGCTCATGATCTCATCGCTCGCGCAGAACCAACTGCAGGCAGGGCTCATGAGCATCGCGACCCTACTGCCGGGCATGCTGCTCTCGGGCTTCATGTTCCCGCGCGCGGCAATGCCCGAGTTCTTTCAATACATCAGCCTCGCGATCCCCATGACGCACTATATCGAGATCCTGCGCATGATCTTCCTCAAGGGCGGCGGCATCACGGCACTCTGGGACGAGACCGCCTTCCTCGCGCTCTTCACCCTCGTGTTCTTCGGCACCGCCGTACGGAAATTCAAGCGGTCGGTGGTATAAAAATAGGGGCTATTGCACAAGTCAAAACGACTTCGTGCAATAGCCCTTTTTGGTCGTTGCCACCGGATATCTGCTTACAATAGCAAAAAAGTAACCGCCCACTCTGCCAAGTGAGCGGTTGTTCAAAAACAATTCGCAACCAAGGAAAGATGCCGCATAGGACGTTTCCTTCTATTCACATTATAGCAAAAGCGCCCTTCTTTGACAAGGGCGCTTTTTATATGCGTAGAATATATTGTCCTGCATATACAACAACGATACAGAAGAGCACGAATGCATATTCACGGAAGGAACCAACAGAGAAGAGGCGGATGCCGACCTTCTGCGTGGGCGTGATGCCGGGGACTTTGCCGCAGACGGCGTCCTCCGCGATGTGCAGGAGAGCGCCGATGAAGAGCCATGTGAGGACGGAGAAGAATGCGGCATCATAGAAGAAGTACGCCTTTGCCTGTGCGAGTCCGCCGATGAGGGCGAGGTAGAGCACGGGCCAGTGCGACCAGCCGCGATGGCGGCTGCGCCATGTACTCCATCCTTGGCTCGCCGGCGTGCCCTCGATCTTATCGGGGAGGACGGCGCCGAGCGCTGCGGCTGCGGTACACATGGGATCGGCGGTGATGGCGTAGGCGATGGTGCCCGTGAGGGTGACGTGGGATACCCACTTCATTCAGGAGTCTCCTCTCATGTTGCGTTGATCCGCCCTGCCGCCATTACTCACATTGCGTCGACCTCCACACGCGCCTCGTTCATCACGTCCGCGAGGGTGGTCTTCTCCATCTCGCGCTCCATTGCGCGTTGGATTGCGGCGAGGTGGCCGTCGAGGATTGTGTGGATGCTGCGGCCGACGGGGCAGGCGGGGTTCGGGTTCTCGTGGAAGCTGAAGAGTGTGTTGTCTGCGATGCTCTCGACGGCGCGGAATACGTCGGCGAGGGTGATGTCCGCAAGGGGGCGCGCAATGTGGGCGCCGCCCTCGCGTCCGCGCGCAACGGTGATGAGCCCCGCGCGGCGCAGCTGTCCGAGGATGCGGCGGATGACGACGGGATGTGCACCGATGCTGCCCGCAAGGCTCTCGCTCGTGGCGGGGGCGTCGTTGCCGTAGAGTTCGACGCAGATGAGGATGTGGATGGCGATGGTGAAGCGGCTTGAGATTTGCATATTGTACCCTCCGTTGTTCTGTATCTATATCATACAATGAATGAAGGGAAAATGCAAGTGGGTTCGCTTAGGGACACATCCTTTTCGCAGCCTAATAACGCTCAGCCCAGCTCCTCCGCCGAGCGCAGCTGGCGGCGTACGTCGAGGAGGAGTTTGTAGTGGACGGCGCGCCCCTCCTGAACGAGCTTCTTTACGGTGGGCGGCTGCCAGAGGGAGTGGATGACGGTGCCGCTCGTGAGGGCAACGTCGGTGCCGTGCGCGCTGTGTGCGACGAGTGGGGCGCGGGCGATGTTGATGTAGCCGAGTCTGCCGCAGCGCTTCTGTACGGGGCGCACCATGACGGGGGCGAGGACGCAGCCGTGCAGGATGGGGAGGATGATGTTGCGGCGGCGTGCGAGGAGGCGCGCGGCGTTCCTGCGGATGAGGCGGATCTCCTTGTCCTCGCGCTCGGCGAGGCAGGAGAGGACGTATTCGGTGGTTGCGGGGAGCTTGAGTCTGTCCCCTGCGGCGGTATGGACGACGGTCTCGCCGGAGCCGTTTGCGCCACTGTCGGGTACGAGTGCGAGAATGTCCGCCGCTGCGGGAAGTCTCTGCATGAGGATTTCTCTCTTCGTCCGGTTCATTTCGGATCTCCTTTCATTCCCTAACGGGCAGTACCTGCTGCCCCTCCTGCCTGCCGCCGGCGCAGCGCACAGGCACGAGCAATTAAAAACAATCACCTGTTCCTTTCTGGATGATATTATATAGAAAATGTGTTCTTGTGTAAAGAATTTTTTGAGTGTGCCTCCTCCTTTTTCTATTTGCGGCAGGTATCCATGTGTAAAGCGCTTACGGAGAACAAAGAGAAAGGAGTTGATCCACATGGCACGCAAAGATGCAGCGAGCAAGATCACGCTCAAGGTGACGACGGGAGTCGGCGCGGACGGCAAGACGCTCTACAAGAACCGCACGATCAGCGGGATTGCGCCGAGCCTCACGGATGCGGATGCGCTGACGGTGGGCCGCGGTTTCGCGGGTCTCCAGAAGCACGGCCTGAGCCTCGTGACGCGCACGGACACGGCCGTTCTCGAGGACTGAGAACGCTACTAAGATCATAGAAAGGAGGGAGTTCATATGTCGACGAAGAAACAGCTGCGCATGACGATGAAGATGTCGAGCGGCAAGGAGATGACGGTGAGCCTGATGGATCCGAAGGACGGTCTGACGAAGGCAGAGGTCACGACCTGCCTGCAGGATGTCATCGATAAGAAGGCGATTGTCGCAGGCGAGGCGTACCCCGTCTCGGTGAAGGACATCGCGATTCAGACGGTGGATACGGAGAAGCTCGCCTAAGAGCGCTCCGTCACCCGAACCCCGCAGGAATGCCTGCGGGGTTTTTGTATGCACTTGCATATCGCGCTGTCTTTTGATAAAATGCAATAGGCTTGCGGTTGTAGCTCAGATGGATAGAGCATCTGCCTCCTAAGCAGAGGGTCGCGCGTTCGACTCGCGCCAATCGCACCATTTCTTTGATATGAAAAAACGCCCCGACGCTTATGGGGGCGTTTTTGTATGAGTAGATTCAGCCTTTGCCGAAGCCGAAGAGGGATTTGAGTTTGCTGCCGATGCCTGTTGGTTTGTCGCTGTCTGTTATGACGATGTCATTATCGGGAACATCGTCATATAGGTCGCTGTCCATGATTTTGCGTGGCTTTGCATCGTTTCGGCTCTCCGTGTCGTCGTCGCCGAGGTCGAAGCCCGCGCCGTAGTTCGGCGAGAATCCCGTGATGATGGGGATGCCGCAGTTCGGGCAGGCGTTTGCGGAGGAGGGGACGAATTTGCTGCATTTCGGACAGAACATGGTTGCCTCGCTTTCTCTATGAGGTCAGAGAGTATGCGGCAGGAGATGGGAATCTGCCGCACATCAGGACGATGAAGTGTTATCGTATTCCGCATCTCTGTGCAGCAGCCGCATGATGCCGATGAGGGCGAGGATGCCGCAGAGGATGGAGAGCGCGATCAAGAAACTGTTGCCGTCGCTGCTGATGGAGATGTAGTCATACAGAGGTATGCTGTCGAGCGGGGTGGCATCGTCGACGCGGTCGAGTTCGCCGAGGACGGCGGAGATCTTCCAGGAGAGGAGGAGGCACGGCAGGAACGGTGCGCATGTGAGCGCCGCCTCCCATTTGCTCCTGCCGAGGGTGCGCAGACGGCAGAGGATGAGCGGCAGGAGCGCGAGCGGGAAGAGATTCGGGCTGAGGAGGAGGACGAAGAAGTCGAGTCCCGTGGGCAGAATGCGTATGCCGTCCAGCATGAGGACGACGGGGTAGAGGGTCGCCTCGATGAGGGAGGGGACGAGGATGGCGGCAGCGGCGAGGAGGAGGAGGGAGCGCATGATGAACGGCGTGCGCGCAATCGTTCCCTGCGTCGGGAAGTATGCCGCGCGGACGGAGGGCAGCTCCTCCTCGACGGGCGGTTCTCCGTAGCGATTTGCCATCGGATCCCCCTTTTTGAGGAAGATCCACGCGGAAAAGAGGGCAAGCACGAAAATGCCGACAAAGACGAGGAAGATGTAAACGAATGCGAAGCCGCCGAGTACGAGTCCAACCTCCTCGGGGCTGTCAAAGAAGATGAGGTCGGGGCTGAGGTTCATCATCTCAAGCACGCCAGCGAGAAAGAGGAGAGCGAGCATGGGCAGCCCGATGGGGATGAGACCCGCGAAGAGGAGGGGAAAGGCGAGGCTGCCGCTGCAGCCGATGTCGTGCAGGCGTCGGACGGTGGCCGGGATGGCGAGCAGCGGGAAGAGGGTGTAGACGAGGGTGATGATGAGCGCAAATCCTATGATGAGGAAGATCCAGAACGCGGCGGTCGCCTCGCGGAAGAAGGCTGTTGCCGCAGTATAGGCGGCGGGCACGAGGAGGTAGAACGCGATGTTGAGGGCGAGTGTTGTCGCGCCGAAGAGTGCCCCGATCCGGAGGGCGTAGTCGCGGCGCGTGAGCCTGCCTGTTCCGCTGAAAAAATGTTCGTTCATGCGCGGTCAGTCTTTCTGATCGCGCGGCGGTGCGATGTCCGTCGGTGTGTCGCCGTAGGTGGCGCGTGCGTAGGGGTTCTCCGGTCTTTGAGGGGTGCTGGGTGCAGCTGCTCCAACTGCGCCGCCGAGCGGGTCGGGGCCGTAGGCGTTATCGCCCACTGTGCCCTGCTTGAAGAAGAGGTAGAGAACGAGTCCGAGATTGACGAAGGGGACGAATGCCGCGAGGCAGAAGTAGCCTGAGAGTCCGACATCGTGCAGACGACGGATCATGAGCATGAAGCTCGCGACGGTGAGCGGGATGCGCAGGAGCGTGAAGAAGCCGACGACGCCCATGGCGGCGGTCTCGTCAGGGTGTGCGGGGTCGCCGCCAACGAGGAGCGCGAGGAGTGCCATGAGGATGTAGATGGCGAGGCCTGCGAGGAAGATGACGATGGTGCGGTTGAGGTAGCGCTTGCGGTTGAGGCGGCCCTTCCACTGGAAGAAGTTTTCTTTGATGCCGGTATCGATCTGGTGCATTGGATTCTCCTTACTATATCGATGATAGATGAAAACGCCCTCATTGTAGCATATTGCAGGGGTCTTGGCAAAAAAACAGGATGAGAAGAAAATGGAGAGAGCGCCGTCTGCGGAAACGGCGCTCTCTCCATGTCTATATAGAAGGTTGTGGTATGGGGGCTGCGTCAATGGGTGTCGTTGTCGTGCGAACTCCACGCAAACGCCTCGTTGCGCAAGCAGTCGGGCACTTATCTGCCTAAATACCTGCGGATTCCTAAACGCGCTTCGCTTGAACGGTAGAAATCCGCAGGGGGCAGAACGTGCCCTCGTTTCCGCTTGCTCCACTAGGGTTTGCTTAGGAGTATCGCACGGATACGTTCCGCTTGGACGTAAAATCTGCTGCCAAGCCGAGGTGTTCCTCAGTCGGGTGCATCTTTTCCGCATCTACGCTGCACCCTCCTCGTTCTCGGCGGAGACGGTGTTGCGTCCCTTTTTCTTCGAGATGTAGAGGGCGCGGTCGGCGCGGTCGATGAGCGCGCGGAGACGATCCTTCTTGCCGTGCCAGGTGGAGATGCCGAAGCTGAGCGTGACACCGTCGAGGCGCTGCTCGAGGATGCGTCTGAGATGCTCGCAGAACGCAACCATTGCCTCGAGGTCGTAGTGCAGGGCGAGGAGGACGAACTCGTCGCCGCCGTAGCGGATGAAGAGGTGGCGGCGGTCGATCTCCTCGTGGATGGTATCCGCGATCTCCTTGAGGATCTGGTCGCCTGCGAGATGCCCCTTCGTGTCGTTGACGGTCTTGAAATGGTCGACGTCGAAGATGGCAAACGAGAATTTGAATCCGCGCTTGTAGGCGAGGGCGGAGAACTTTGCAAAGCCATTGCCGAGTTGGTGGCGGTTGTAGCAGCCCGTGAGGAAGTCACGCTGTGCCTCGTTCTGTGAGATCTCCAACTCGCGTACGAGCTCCTCGTTCTCCTGCGCAAGCGCCGCGTCCTTCAGCATTTGCTCGCGGATCGTGTAGAAGATGAAGGGGATGCTCGCATAGATCGAGAAGACGGTGGTCGAGAGCATGACGGAGAGCTGATGATACTCCCAGTGCAGCGCGTCGATGCCGCCGAATATGACGATCGCGGTCATGGCGAAGGCAGCGTAGCGGCAGGCGGGGTGATACTCCCAGTTCGAGCGGACGAGGGTGTAGATGAGGATGAGGCTGCCGATGAGCAGCAGCGGATAGAAGAGGAAGAGGAGCTCCATGTAGCCGTCGAGGCCTGCAATCTCCGTGATGGTCGCCGTGACAAAGAGCAGGGCGAACACCTTCATTGTTGTTTTTACATGCGTGACGAACTGCGGCGAGACGACCTCCTGCGTGATCTGCGCACAGATCAGGGGCATGACGTAGAGCGTGACGAGGTGGAGCTCCCACCAGAAATTTGCCATGCCATAGATGCGCGGGAAGAAGGAGGAGGTGCCCGTTGTCCACAGGATAAAGCCCGCGAGATAGGCAATGAGGTAGAGCTGCATGCGGCGCCGCCGTGCATGAGCGCCGCGCCAGGCGAGATCCATGACGAGGAAGACGATCAGCGCGACTGCGACCGACAGGCTCGAGATGTAGATTGCATCGGCGAGGCTGAGGTTCCGCAGAAAGAGGTGCGAGGAGCCGATCATGAAGTAGTCGATGCTGCCGAGCCAGTTCGGATAGCCCGAGTGCAGCATGATCGTTAGGCGTTTGCCCGCCAGATCTTGATCGAGATGCACGTAGTGGAACGCGCGCCCGCGTGAGTCCGTGAGCTTGCTCCAGTCGCCGTGCATATAGATGAGCTCGTCATCGAGGTAGACGTAGGCATCCTGATTCGTCGTCGCAAATAGGATGTGGTCGTTCACAAAGCGCGCGGAGAGCGGGATGCGCCACGAGAGGTAGACCGTCGTGGTGTCATCCGGCATAGGCGGCGGCGCCGGGTAGTCATACTCCTGCCAGTCGAAATTGCCCGCACGAAATCCGATGATGTCCTTGTACTCCGGGTTCCCCTTCATGACGGCGTACTCGGCACGCATATAGGGATCGAGCGGTGTCGCAAGGAGGCTCCACGCGAGCGCCGTTGCTCCAATCAGGAGCGATACACAGAGCAGTGTGAGTACATTCCCCCGCAGAAACACAAGTATTTTATTCATGGGGTGCACCTCCTTCGAGAGAGGAGCAGAGACGATCGTTCACTTATATTTATCTTGATTATATCATCCTATTAGATAGAGAACAATAGGAAAATGAAAAAGAATACGAATTTTGCTAAGCAAGAACGAGGTATACACGAAAAAAGACTGCCACATGAGAGCAAATGCTTTCATGTGGCAGCTATGTTTTGTATTTATGGGGAAAGTTACGCTATTGTTATGCCGCGCGTCAAACTGTCTCGGGCTCCTCCAGACATTCGTCCTCGCCGGAGACGGCGTTGCGCCCCTTTTCCTTCGAGCGGTAGAGGGCGCGGTCGGCGCGCTCCATGAGCGCCGCCATATGATCCGCTTCGCCGTGCCATGTCGAGACGCCAAAGCTCAGGGTAACGCCGTCCAATGTCTCCGCGAGAGTCTGGCGCAGCGCGTCGCAGAATGCGACCATCTCCTTGAGATTGTGATGGAGGGCGAGGAGGACGAATTCATCGCCGCCGTAGCGGATGAAGATATGGCGGCGGTCGATGTGTGCGTGAACCGTATCCGCGATCTGCTTCAGCACGCGGTCGCCCCCAAGATGGCCGCGCGTATCGTTGACCTCTTTGAAGTGATCCACGTCGAAGATGGCGAACGAGAAGTTGAATCCGCGCGTGTTGGCGAGTGATCCGTATTTCGTAATGCCGTCTGCGAGTTGATGGCGGTTGAACGCACCTGTGAGGAAGTCGCGGCTCGCTTCGTCCTGCGACTCCTGCAGCTCGCGCGCGAGCACTTCATTCTGCTGTGCGAGCTGCGCGTCCATCTGCATCTGCTCGCGGATGAGGAAGAAGACGAAGGGGATGACGGCGTAGATCGAGAAGATCGTGGTCGAGAGCATAGATGCGAGGAGGTGATACTCCCAATGCAGGGCATCGATGCCGACGAAGATGGTCAGCGAAAGCATTGCAATCACGCCGTAACGACAAGCAGGATACTGCGACCAATCTGAACGGAAGAGCATGTAGATGAGCGCGAGGCAGCTGACGAGGAGAATCGGATAGAAGAGGAAGAGCAGGTTCATATAGCCGTCGAGCCCGCAGATTTCAAGGATCGTGGCAATTGCAAAGAGGCTTGCATATGCGATGATGACGACTCGCACGGCTTTCTTATATTGTGGTGCCGTGATCTCCTGCGTGATCTTGGCGAATGTGATCGGCATGATGTAGAGCATCATGAGGTGGAGCTCCCACCAGAGCTCAGGGATGCCGAGGAGGCGCGGGAAGAAGGACGATATGCCCGCCGTCCACAGGATGAAGCTCACGAGGAAGGCAATGAGGTAGACCTGTATTTTGCGCCGTGTACGGATGTCGCGCCAGACGAGATCCATGACGAGGAAGACAATGAGGGAGAGTGCGATCGAGAGACTCGCGATGTAGATTGCATCCGCCGTGCTGATCTTGCGGATGAGGGATTTTTCGCTGCCGATGAGGAAGTAATCGAGGCTGCCGAGCCAGTTCGCATAGCCCGTGTGCAGCATGATTGTGACGCGCTTCCCCGCGAGATCCTCGTCTACGTGGAGGAAATGAAGCGTCCGCCCGCGTGAGTCCGTGAGATCGGACCAGTCGCCGTGGATGTAGATGAGCTCGTTGTCGAGGTAGACGTAGGCGTCCTGATTTGTCGTCGTAAAGAGGACATGGTCGACAAAGAGTGGTATTGTTGCAGGAATCTGCCACGAGAGGTAGACCGTGGTCGTCCCCGGCGGCATGGGCGGCGGGATGGGATAGTCATACGGCTGCCAATCGAAATGCGCGGGGTCGAAGCTGATGATGTCCTTGTACTCGGGTTCTCCCTCGAGAACGGCATACTGCAAATGGGTTGGCGTGTACGGCGCATGCGAAAGCGTCTGCCATGTGTGCGCCGCAAGCGCTGCAATCAGCGCGCCGCACAGGAGCAGAACACGGCTGTCCCATATGTTGTGAAAGAATTTTGTCATGTTCCTGCTTTCCCTCTGGTCTCGGGTGGGGAGGCTCCGATTCCTTTAGAATAATGAATAGTATATCATAAAATAAGGATAATGCATACTATAATATGGAGCGCAAATTGTAAAATGAGACTGTGGGGCTAAGTGAGGATAGAAAAACTGCCGCATGAGTGCGTCATGCGGCAGTCTGTGTGTATATTTAGTTCTGGAAGCCCGAGAGGTCGAGGGCGTCAAAGCCTCTGATGAGCTCCTTGACCGTGCGCTCGATCTCGTCTGCGCCGCCCGCGGCATCCGCCTCGATGTTGAGCGGCATGTTCGGGTCGTGTAGGGACATGCGCAGCAGTGCCCAGCCGCCGTCAAAGACGATGCGCACGCCCTCGTAGGACGGCTCTGCAATCGTGAGGCCCTTTGCCTTTGCTCGTTCCTCGAACGCGGCGAGGACTTCCTTGCCGTACGCTTTCACATCGTCCACATCTTTGATTTTGATGCGGATTTCGCGTGCCTCAGCCGGCTGGCGGAGGTTTACGATGAGGTTGTCGAGCGTTCTGTCTTCGGCGCGTGCCTTTGCGGCTGCAATGATGAGCTTCACGGCGAGGTAGGCGCCGTCGTCGAGGTAGTAGTTCTCAGAGAGTGCGCCGTGCCCCGAGGTCTCGATGGCGAGTGGTGAGACCTCGCCCGCCTCGTTGCGGCGGATGCACTCGTTGATGACGTTCTTGTAGCCGCGCATGTAGCGCAGATGCTTTAGGTGCAGGTCGTTCTCGAGGAAGTCGTGCAGGCCGTCGGAGGTGACGGAGTCCGTGATGATGGTGGAGCCGGGGTAGTCGGGCGCGAGGATTGCCGCCATCATGGCAATGAGTGCGTTGCGGCTGACATCCGTACCGTCCGCGAGGACGGCGCTCATGCGGTCGACGTCGGTGTCGAAGATGAGTCCGAGGTCGGCGTCGTTCTCGATGACGGCTTCCTTGATGGCGAGCATTGCCTTCGGATCCTCGGGGTTCGGGATGTGGTTCGGGAAGTGTCCGTCGGGGTTGAGGTAGCGGCTGCCCGAGGTGTCCGCGCCGAGCGGGGTGAGGATGCGCCCCGCGAAGAATCCGCCCGCACCGTTGCCCGCGTCGACGACGATGTGCATGCCCGCGAGCGGCTTTTCCTCTCCGCCGAGTGCTGTGCGGATTTTCTGGACGAGGTGCTCGCTGTAGCGGCCAATGAGGTCGAATTTCAGCACGTTGTCGAGGGTGCCGTGCGCCTCCTCGGCCTCAGCAGCGTAGGTGAGGATCTTCTGGATATCGGATTTTTCCGCGCCGCCCACTGAGGTGAAGAATTTCAGCCCATTGCGGTTGTAGGGGAGGTGGCTCGCGGTAATCATGATGGAGCCGTCCGCCGCTGTGTCCTCGAAGATGGTCGCCATGAACATGGCGGGGGTGGAGGCGAGGACGCAGTCGATGCCGTGTGCGCCCGTGTGGGTGATACCTGTGAGCACACAGTCCTTGATCGCGAGCGCAGAGATGCGCGAGTCGTGGCCGACGGCGATCTGCAGTTCCTCGGGCTTCTTGCCGGTCTTCTCCGTGAGCAGGCGGACAAAGCCCGCCGCGATGCGGTTCGCAGCCTCGGGGGTGAGGGTGACGGGCTCGCCTTCGACGCCCGCGACGGCGACGCCGCGGATGTCACTGCCGTTTGCGAGCTTCATGAAATCCTCGTGGGTGAGTGGCATGGGAATTCCTCCTTTAATAAAATTATGCGCCGAAAAACTCCTCCTCGACGGCAATGCAGAGGGTGTGGTAGATGGGGAGGTGGTACTCCTGAATCTTGTACGTCTCCTCCTCGGGTGCTTTGATCGTGATGTCGGCGTAGCCGCCCGTCGCGCATTTGCCGCCCGAGGCGCCTGTGAGGGCGATGGTTGTGAGTCCGAGCGCCTGCGCCATGCGGAACGCATAGAGCACGTTCGTCGAGTTGCCCGAGGTTGTGATGCCGAGGAGGACGTCCTCGGGCTTTCCGAGTCCCAAGACCTGCTGGGCAAAGGTGAGGTCGGGCGCCTGATCGTTCGAGAATGCCGTGCTGATCGCGAGCTGGGAGGGCAGGGAGATTGCAGGGAGTGCGCCCTGGAGGTTCTGCATGAAGTAGTCGACCGTCCTGGGATCGGTTGCGTCGCACGCTGCGTGGAGTTTTGAGAGGATGTGCTCATCGAGGTGACGCGGCAGGAGGAAGCCCTTCATCAGCTCGCCGACGATGTGCTCGGCATCCGAGGCAGAGCCGCCGTTGCCGCAGACGATGAGTTTGCCGCCCGCACGGTAGCAGAGGGTGAGCGCCTCTATCGCGGCGCGGATATCTCCGCCGCAGGGCTCGAGCGCGGGATAGCGCGCAATGAGGGTGTCGACGGCGGCGAGGGCTGATGCTTTCATATGATATTCTCCTTTACAAATCCTAGCTGTCTCTTATTATGGACGATATGAAAGTCTTTTTCAAGGGGAAATCTGTGGGAATGCAGGTATTTTCTATCGTTATTTATTCTAATTTATAGATATTTATTGTTATTTTATATAATTGTTTTTTATTTATCATAAAGCTAGGGAAATAAAAAGCCTCCCCCGTCAGTACGGGGGAGGGGAACCATGCGAAGCATGGTGGAAGGGGCGCTCTCAGAGCAGCTCCTTTTTATTTTAGCGGTTCCGATAATGGTCGGCAATCGTGCGCGGGCTTTCGCCGGCAACATCCATCTGCGTGTGTGCAGGGGATGCCATACGCGGCGCAGGTGCGCCCTGCGGACGGATGTCCGTGATGGGCGGCTGCGGTGCTGCTGCCTGCTGCGGACGCGCCGCATTCTGGTAGACGTTCTCTTCCTTGCGTCCGCGGAAACGGTTCCAGAGCCAGCGGATCGCGATGAATGCGACGAATACCATGGCGACGTTCGTGAGGACACCGAGGATGTCGGCGAGCATTCCGCCGCCCATGCCGAACATGGAGGCGAGGAGTCCGCCGAGCATCATACCGCCCGCGAGGAGTCCGATGTTGCGCAGGGTGTTGCCCCAGCCCGTGCCTCTCTGCGCTGCGTTTGCGGCATTTGCTGCGCCGGGCGTATTCGCCTTTGCCCCTGCAGTGGGTGCGTTCTTATCGAGCTGGCTTGCGTTCTTGGACGGTGCATATCCCTCACCATTGCCGGAGACGGACTTGCTCTGGCTGCCGCTCTGCGTGCTCGGCGCTGCCTTCGGCGCGGGCGCAGACTTCGGCGCGATGCGTGCGCCGCCCTTTGCTGCCTCTGCCTGCGAAACGATGACGCTCTGCACGGCGTTCGGCGCAATGATGGGGGCGGTGGCAACGGTCAGCGAGCCGACCATCGCCGCAGCGATAAGTTTCTTTAGTTTCATTCGATGTTCTCCTTTAATATATCATTCGATACGGGGATAACCCCGGTATTCGTAACTGAATTGAAAAACGCAAATTAATACCTTGACGAGCGGTGCTCCGTAGCAAACCCTAGTGGAGCAAGCGGGAAAAAGTGTGCGACCCGCCCCCTGCGGATTTTGACCGTTCAAGCGAAGCGCGTTTGAAATCCGCAGGTATTGGGGAATCACGAACGCAATGATGCTGTTCAGATTGGTGCAGATTTTCCGTCCTATCAAGGAGATAAACCGGAAGCATAGCGGTGGCTATGCTGAGGATTTATCGACACAGAGAGGGCGAAAAAGATGTGCCAAGATGGACAACTGAATGCGTCCGTGATTCCCTTGCGGACGAGCACACGACCGCTTGCGTAACGAGGCGTTCTGCGAGGAGCACGCGAGGATGCCTTACTCCCGATAGGACTTCACGTCCTCGGGGAAGGCGTAGATCTCGCCGACCGTGTCGAGCTCGCCCGAGAGATAGCGGTCGATGTCGTCCACGTCGATGTAGAGCTTGCAGTCAATGTCGAGATAGCCCTGCTCGCGCCCGTCCGAGAGGTCGCGGATCGCCATGAGCTTCTCGCGCAGCTTCAGCAGGTCGGTGCGCGTCGCGTGCACGTCGAGGCGCAGTTGCGGGACGCCGTATTCTTTGAGGACTTCCTCCATGGTCATGCGTTGTGACATCGTAATTTCCTTTCTTTCTCATCAAACATCTGACTATTTGTCTTTTATCCTATCCGACGATACTGAATTTTGACTGAAATTTTCCTCCCGTTCCCGGCGTTTTCGGAGGGCGAGGAGGGCGGCGGTGAGGGCGCGCTTCTCGTGGAGATAGGACTCGTAGTCGAGGTCGCCGACAGCGTGCTGCATGCGTCGCTCGAGGATCCGCATGGCTTCCTCCGTGCGTCGGATGGCAGCGTCCAAATCATGCAAGAGCATCCCTCCAATCTCCTGCATATTGTAACAGTTTTGGGAAAAATTGTCTACATGAGGTGCTGATCCTGTGTTATAATAAAAATTATTGTAAAAATCAAGGAATCACTGGTAATAATGAGGCCGTCAGATTGGTGCAGAATTTATCAGTGCCTCCTTATGAAGGAGTCTCCTCTTGAATAAATTGTTCTATGAAAATGTGCGGGAGAATACCCTTGCGCTCGAGCGCTCACAGAATGCGCAGCGCACGCGCTATATTCTGGCGCGCACCGTTGTCTTTCCCGCGATGCTCATCACGCTGATTCACGGCTATGATGTGGAGTCGGCGGCAGAACTCATGCTGGGCGGCTTTCTCCTGCTGCTCTTCGTCGTGCTCGTGGCGCGCCATCGGAAGCTGGAGCGCCTGCGTCTCCTGACAAAGGCGTATCTCGCGGTGACGGCGGGCTATCTCGAGCGGTTCTCGGGAGCGTGGAAGAATCTGCCCGAGGACGGTGCTGCCTATGGAAAGGAAAAGCGTCCGCCCGACCGCGATCTGCATATCTTCGGCACGGCATCCCTCTATCAGTATCTCTGCGCGGCGCGTACACAGGCGGGGCGCGAGCGGCTGGCGGCGGCGCTCACGGCGACGCCGCGCGATCTGGATCGCACGCGGCGTCGTCAGGCGGCGGTGGCGGAGCTCCTCGCGCATCCCCTGCTCTGCATCGAGCTTGAGGCACGCGGGGCACGTCTGCCGGATGGGCACGATACACGCGAACTGGCAAAGGAGCTCGCACATCCTCTTAAAGGCTCGCTAAAACTCATCTCTTGTATTGGCATTGTATTTGCAAATGCGTTCGTTCTTTCCTTTCTCTGGGCGGCGTTCTTTCATGGCGCGTGGACGATTCCGATTGTGCTCTTCATGTTCAATCTGACGGTGGCAATGGCGTTCTACACGCGCACGCAGCGCGAACTCGCCCCGCTCGGACATATGGCACGAGAACTCAGGCTCTACGGGCGGATCTTTCGCACGCTCGAGCGCGCACCCCTGCGCGGGGAAGCGTTCCGCGAGGTGCTTGCGCCGCTCTTTGCGCCCGTGCGTGCGACACAGGCGCAGAGTCGTCTGACGACGCTCGCGCAGTGTGCGGCTACGCGGCGGAACATTGTCTTCTTCTTCCTTGCGAATGGAATTCTGCTCTGGGATCTGCACTGCATGGCGTATTTTTCGCATTGGCGGATACAGGCGGGAAAAGCTGCTGCAGGCTGGCTGAAGGTCTGGGCAGAGGTGGAGGTGCTGCTCTCACTCGCGCGCATCGGACATACGCGTGCAGTGCATGCCTTCCCGACGTTCCTGGAGGGGGATGCGCCGCAGCTCATGGCAGAGGGGGCAATGCCGCTCGTGATCTCCGAGGAGGCGGCGACGCCGAACGATGCGCATCTCTCTGCGGGCACGCTCGTCATCACGGGCTCGAATATGTCTGGCAAGACAACGTATATGCGAACGCTGGGCTCTAACGCTGTCTTGGCATACGCTGGAGCTCCTGTGTGCGCACAGTCCTTTGCCCTCACCCCGATGGCAGTCTACACCTCCATTCAGATCAGCGACGATCTCGCGGGCGGCATCTCGACGTTCTACGCAGAACTCCTGCGCATCAAGAAGATGATGACGTACAGCAAGCGCGGGCGTCCCATGCTGATCCTGATTGACGAGATCTTTCGCGGGACGAACTCTGCCGACCGCATTGTCGGCGCGCGCGAGGCGATCCGTCGTCTGACCCTGCCGCACGCGATCACAATTGTGACGACGCATGACTTCGAGCTCTGCGATCTCGGGAGCGAGGGCGTGCCCGTGGAGAATGCGCATTTTGAGGAGCACTACGAGGGGGACAAGATCCTCTTTGACTTCAAGATTCGCGAGGGGCGCTGCCGCACGACGAATGCGCAGTACTTGCTCAGGATGGCGGGCATTATGGGGGACTGATGGACTCCGTGACAGCACAGCTAAAATCTGCTATAATAGGTAAGTCTTTCAACATGTAACGATATGCGGACAAATCCGCTGAAAGGATATGGAATGAGTGAGCAAGGTGCAAGACCCGCCGCGACGGCGGGGGTGATGACTGCCGCGGCGGTGGTCTACGCGCTCGCGGCAATCTATCTGCCCATGCTGACAATGATGATGGGGATGTTCTGGCCGGTCTTTATCGCGCTCGTGACTGTGCGCGAGGGTCTGCGCTGGGGGATGCTTGCGGCAGCGGCATCTCTCATCCTTACGATGCTCTTTGCAACGCCCGTGACGGGGGCGTTTTTCGTCCTCTCGTTTGCGCCGACGGGGCTTGTCCTCGGGGCGCTCTTTCGGCGCGGTGCGGACACCGTACGCGCCCTTACAGGTGGGGCGCTTGCCTCACTCGCGGGCAAGGCGGCTGCTGCGGGGATGATGCTCCTGATCTTCGGGCTGAATCCGTTCGCGATGGATGTCTCGATGGCAAATGAGACGATGGATGAGACCCTTGCTATGTACCGTTCCCTCGGAATGGACGAGGCGCAGCTGGAGGAGACACGCGCGGCGTCGACGCAGGTGCTTGAGCTCTTTGTGCTGATGCTGCCCGCGCTCTTCCTCGGGAGTTCCGTGATTGAGGTCACGGCATCGTTTGTCGTGCTGCGCAAGGTACTCGTCCGCCTAGGGATTCCGGCGAAGGGGCTGCCGGCCTTTACAGAGTGGCGGCTGCCGATCTTCTTCTCCTATCTCTTTGCGTTCTCGCTGATCGGGATTTACTGGGGCACAACCCGCGATATTTCGTGGCTCTATCAGGCGGCGCTGAACGGCTATCTCATTTCGTTTGCTGCGGGGCTCGTGCAGGGGCTCTCCCTCGTGCAGTTCCTGATGAAGCGGTTCAATGTGTCCTCGTTCATGCGCATCATCATCTATATCTTCATTGCGGTGAACGGCTTTATGACGCAGATCGTTTCGTGGACGGGGCTGTTCGACATCGCGTTTGACTATCGAAAGAAGTTCCGTGAACGTCAATAAGAAATATATTGTATATACGTTATCCATATAAAGAAGGTGATTCTATGCCGCGGAATTTATCCGCGTGGGTCGATCTCATGGTCCACCTGATCGTCATGCTCGCGCTTGCACTTGTGACGTTCTGCTACAACTCCTACGTGGGGACTGCCGCGCTCCTTTTGTGGGCGTTGCTTGCGGCGTTTGCGTGGGAACGATGTCGTGACAGGGAACGGCGATTTGAACGCTATTGTATGGGCATTATCCGCAATGTCAACGATGTGATGAACTACGCTGTGGATCGGCTCCCGCAGGCGATCCTCGTGGTGGAGAAGGACGGACACCTCGAATGGTGCAACCGTCAGGTCGAGGAGTATCTCGGCGGGATAAAGCCGGAGCAGGGGACGCCGGTTTTGGATTTCTGGCCGGATTTCAAAATCGAGGAGATCTGGGGCACGGAGGGGGAGTATCGCTTCGCACATGAGGGGCGCACCTATCATGTCTACCATCGTACGGTGCCGACGCCGCCGCAGATGGATCCTCTGATGGCGTTTTACGTCGAGGATGAGACGGAGCTTGCCGATCTCAAGCAGCGCTTCCGCGCAAGCCGTACTGCCCTCCTCTACATTCAGCTCGACAACTACGATGAGATCATGCAGGGGCAGTCGGAGGCGGAGAAGTCCATGCTGCTGCTCGCTGTGCGTGAGCGTTTGGATGCCTGGATGAATGGACTCGGCGGATTTATGCGCAGCATCTCCGATGGAGAGTTCGTGGCGATGCTGGATCGCTCTTCGCTCGATCACGCGATTGCGGAGAAATTCGATATCCTCGATCAGGTGCGCAAGATTGTCAACTCGAAGGGGCTCCCCGTGACGCTCTCGATCGGGCTCTCGCTCGCGGACGATCAGTCGCTGAAGGAGCTCGGCGAGGAGGCAGAGGCAAAGCTCGATCTCGCACTCGGACGCGGCGGCGATCAGGTGGCGCTCGATATTGGTGGCAAGACGCAGTTCTTCGGCGGCAAGGCAAAGGCGGTCGAGAAGCACACACGCGTCAAGGCGCGCGTGGTGGCACATGCTCTGCGCGACATTATGGAGGGTGCGGACGAGATCTACGTCATGGGGCACCATAACGAGGACTACGACTGCTTCGGCGCTGCGATGGGCGTTGCCTGCATGGCACGCGCGCTCGGCAAGCCCGTGCACATCGTCCTCAGTGATATGAACGAGGGCATCGACCGCATTCTTGACATGGTGCAGAAGGATGAGGCATACGACGGTCTCTTTGTCCGTCCCGGCGATATTGCGGGCGTTGCATCCCTCTCTGCGCTGCTCGTTGTGGTGGATGCGCATATCCCGCACATCCTTGCCGATCCGACGCTGCTCGACCGCATTCCGAAGATCGTTGTGATCGACCATCACCGCCGCAGCGAGAATTTCGTCAAGAATCCGCTGCTCGTTTACATCGAGACAGCATCCAGCTCGGCGAGTGAGCTGGTGACGGAGCTGCTCATGTACTTTGGCGACAGTGTGCGGCCGACGCGTCTCGATGCGACGGCGCTCTACTCGGGTGTGGTCGTAGATACGAAGAATTTCAACGTCGGCGCGGGTGTCCGCACCTTTGATGCGGCGGCGTACCTCAGACGTGCGGGCGCAGATCCCGTGCTCGTCCGGGCGCTGTTCCAGAGTGACTATGAAACGACGGTGGCGCTCGCCCGCGCGAAGGCAAATGCGGAGTATTTCCCCGGCGGGCTGATCGTCGGAAGCATTCCCGAGCGTCTGCCGAATGGGCAGATCATCGCGGCGCAGGCGGCGGACGGCATGCTGCGCGTGGACGGGGTGCGCATGAGCATCTACGTCTTCCAGCTGCCCGGCGATGTGGTCGGCATCAGTGCGCGCTCGACGGGCGAGATGAATGTTCAGGTGATTATGGAGGCGTTCGGTGGCGGCGGGCACGCAAATGTGGCAGGCGCGCAGGTGAAGGGCGTGCCGCTCAGCGTGGTGCGGGGCAATGTCGTCGAGCGCGCTAGGGCATATATAGAGGAGAGTGACAACCATGAAGGTCATACTGCAGGCGGACGTTAAGAATATCGGAAAAAAGGGCGAGATCGTGGAGGTTGCGGACGGCTACGGACGCAATTTCCTCCTGCCGAAGAAGCTCGCGCTGCCCGCGAGCAGCGAGAATGTGAATGTTGCAAAGGCGCAGGCGGGCGCAAAGGCGCGCAAGGACGCGATGGCGGTCGATGAGGCGAAGCTGATGGCCGCCCAGCTCGAGAAGGTCGAGGTGGAGATTCCCGTACGCATCGGCGAGAACGGGCGCCTCTTCGGCGCTGTGACGGGCAAGGATGTCGCCGAGGCGCTGAAAAAGAAGAACATTGACGTGGATCGCCGGAAGATTATGATTCGCGGCGAGGTTGTGGGTGAGGGGCTGTACGAGGCAATCGTCAAGGTGCATCCGAACATCTCCACCACGATCAAGATTCACGTGAAGAAAGAGTAGGAAGTATAACAATTTCATCCATCGGGCTGATGAGGATCATCTCATCAGCCTCTCTTATACAAAAGGAAACATTTTCTATGTCATTTTTTAAGGACTTATTCGGTGGCGACGGGCACAAGGAGAAGCCGCCCGAGCTGTCACCCGAGGCGCGCATTGATGCGGAGATTGCGGTGATCTTTCGCATGCTTGCCGACTCGATGGGTACAGAACGACTCGTCATTCAGGCGGGTAAGATGAACGCAATGGCGCTCATGCGCTCGGAGAACCGACGTGAGCGTGTGTTGGCGCTCATGCGCATTCTCGAGGAGGATCCGCTGCTCTCGCCGCCGCCGTCGGAGGCAGAGCTTCCCGAGATCCTGAACCGCATGACGGAGCAGCTTGCGGGTATCCTCGCACGCCGTGATCTCGAGGATCGGATCGAGCGCAAGGTAAGCGAGAAGCTCGAGAAGGATCACGAGGAGTATGTGGACGACATACGCCGGCAGGTGATCTCCGAGGAAAGCCCGGGGACGGAGTCGCCGCACGACAAGAAAAAGCGTGAGGATCTCGAGGAGCTCGAGAGTATCCGCCTTACACAGTCTGTTATGGAGCTCCTGCGTCCGCAGAACTTCGATGAGATTGTGGGGCAGGAGCGCGCTGTGCGCTCGCTCATGGCAAAGCTCTCCTCGCCCTATCCGCAGCATCTCCTCCTCTATGGGCCGCCGGGTGTGGGCAAGACTACGGCAGCGCGCCTCGTGCTCGAGGCGGCGAAGAAGCGTGCCGTATCGCCGTTCGGCGAGAGGGCTCCCTTTGTGGAGACGGATGGGACGACGTTGCGCTGGGATCCGCGCGATATGACGAACCCCCTGCTCGGCTCCGTGCATGACCCCATCTATCAGGGTGCACAGAAGAGCCTCGCGGACAGCGGCGTCCCCGAGCCGAAGCCGGGACTTGTGACGGATGCGCACGGCGGTATTCTATTCATCGACGAGATCGGCGAGATGGACGAGATGCTGCAAAACAAATTGCTTAAAGTGCTCGAGGACAAGCGTGCCTACTTCGAGTCGGCGTATTACGATCCCGACGACAAGCGCGTGCCTCCCTATATTCGCAAGCTCTTTGAGGAGGGTGCGCCTGCGGACTTTGTCCTCATCGGTGCGACAACGCGTGACGCAGAGCATATCAACCCTGCGTTGCGCTCACGCTGTGCGGAGATCTACTTCGAGCCGCTGACACCCGCGCACATCCTGACGATTGTCGAGAATGCGGCTGAGAGGCTGAATGTCAGGCTTGGCGACGGCGCGGCGCAGCTTATCAGCGAGTATACGATTGAGGGTCGCAAGGCGATCAACATCCTCGCGGACGCCTACAGTCTCGCGCTGAACCGCCTTGCAGATACGGAGATCGAGCAGATTGTTTCACGTGAAACAATCGTGCCGCAGGATACGGAGCAAAGCGAAGGCAATGTTTCACGTGAAACATCATCCGCCCCCGCCGCGCCCCCTCTCCTCGTCACAAAGGACGACATTTACGAGGTCGCCCAGGTCAGCCGCCTCTATCAATTTGGGCGGAAAAAGGCATCAGATACACCCGCCGTCGGCAGAGTTTTTGGCCTCGGTGTTGCGGGCTTCCTCGGATCGATCATCGAGATCGAGGCGGTCGCCTTTCCTGCGGCGGAGAAGGGGAAGGGAACCGTGCGCTTCAATGAGACGGCGGGCTCTATGGCGAAGGACTCCGTATTCAATGCAGCGTCCGTCATGCGACAGCTCACAGGACGAGACATCCACGACTATGACATCCACGTAAACGTGATTGGCGGGGGCAACATCGACGGCCCGAGCGCGGGTACGGCAATTCTCGCTGCAATCGTGAGTGCCGTGACGGGCGCAGCGATTCGGCAGGATGTGGCTGTGACGGGCGAGATCTCCCTGCAGGGAGAGATCAAACCCGTGGGCGGCGTCTTTGAGAAGGCGTACGGCGCACGGCAGGCGGGTATCTCAACGCTCATCATCCCGTGGGAGAACAAGAAGGACATCCCCGAGGAGCATCTAGGGCTCACAATCCATCGCCTGAAGAAGGCGGAGGAGGCGTTTTCCGTGCTCTTTGCGGATGAGAAGTGGAAAGAGAAGGAGGGAGAATGATGCCGGAAGGACGCGTTCCACCGCAGAACATCGAGGCGGAGCTGTCCGTGCTCGGGGCAATGATGCTGAAGAAGGAGGCTGTCACGCAGGCGATTGAACTCCTGCGTTCAGATGAGTTTTATCGCCAGGCGCACCGCGTTGTCTTCGAGGCGATGGAGAGCTTGGTGCGTGAGGGCGAACCCGTAGACATCGTGACCGTGACGGAGTCGCTTAGAAAGAGCGGGCTCCTCGAACAGGTCGGCGGAATTACCTTTCTCGCAAATCTGACGAACAGTGTGCCAAGTACGGCGAATCTCGCCCACTATGCGAAGATCGTCAAGGAAAAGGCGATCCTACGCTCACTCATCGATGTGAGTACGGAGATTGCGGGCATGGCGTACGAGGGGAGCGAGGATATTGCTGTCCAGCTGGATGGTGCCGAGCAGAAGATCCTTGCGATTGCGGGCGGGCGTACAACAGGCACCTTCACGCCGATCAAGGACGTTGTCTTTGATGCCGTGGATCGTGTGAATCAGCTCGCGCAGTCCAAGGGCGGCATTACGGGCCTATCGACGGGGCTGGCTACCCTCGACTCCGTCACGCGTGGCCTCCAAAAATCCGACCTTATCATCGTTGCGGCACGCCCCGCAATGGGCAAGACGGCGTTTGTTCTCAACCTCGCGACCCATGTCGCCCTGCAGGGGGGCACGGTTGCATTCTTCTCCCTCGAAATGCCGCGCGAGCAGCTGATGCATCGTATCTTTTGTGCCGAGGGGCAGATTGATGCAACCCATCTGGCACGCGGAGAGCTGGATGAGGAGGAGTGGAGCCGCCTCGTCAAGGTCGCAGACCGCATGATAAAGACGAACCTCTACTTTGACGATACGAGCAGCACGACGGTGATGGACATTCGCACGCGCGCACGTCGTCTGAAGGCGGAGCGCGGACTCGATCTCATTGCAATCGACTACCTCCAGCTCATCCAGGCACCGGGGCGCGCTGAGAACCGCACGCTTGCCGTTGCAGAGATGACGCGCTCACTCAAGGTACTGGCGCGCGAGCTGAGTGTGCCGATCATCGTCCTCTCGCAGCTCTCACGTGCAACGGAGGGGCGTTCGGATAAGCGACCGATGCTTTCCGATCTGCGCGAGTCCGGCTCCATTGAGCAGGACGCTGACATCGTCATGTTCCTCTATCGCGAGGACTACTACAATCAGGACACGGAAAATGCAAATATCACGGAGCTGAGCATTGCAAAGCATCGTAACGGCGCGACCGACACAGTGAAGATGTTCTTCCAGAAGGAATACACGCGCTTCCGTGATCTCGCACGTGAAGGATGAAATTGTTTCACGTGAAACAATTTCATGCAATCCTCTCAAAAAAGAGGGGATTTTTTTTGTCATTTATGATATGATGAAGGAAGTTCAATGAATATGGAAGCGCATTTTTTGTGCGTATATACAAATGGGCAGGGGAGGAAGAGTCGTGTTAAAGAGTATTGCAATCATGACGAGCGGGGGAGACAGCCCGGGGATGAATGCGGCAGCGCGCGCGGTTGCACGCACTGCACTCTACGAGGGTGTGAAAGTTTGGGGAATCAACGACGGCTATCACGGGCTGCTTGAGGAGGATCTGCGTGAGTTGGAGTCCAAGGATGTGGGCGACATCATCCAGCGTGGCGGCACCTTTCTCGGGACGGCGCGCTGCAAGCGCTGGCAGACGCCTGAGGGACGCCGCCTTGGCCATGAAAATCTCATTAAACGTGGGATAGAGGGGCTCTGCGTCATCGGTGGTGACGGCTCTCTGCGCGGCGCGCAGCTGCTCTCGGAGGAATATGGCTTCCCCATCGTCGGCCTGCCGGGCACGATCGACAACGATGTCTGGGGCATGGACTACACGATTGGCTGCGATACGGCTGCGAACACAATCATCGATGCAATCAACAAGCTGCGCGACACGGCGTCGGCACACCGCCGCGTCATTGTCCTCGAGGTCATGGGGCGCAACTGCGGCTGGCTCGCACTCGTTGCGGGCATCTCGGGCGGCGCGGAGTACATCCTCGTTCCTGAGGAGGAGTTCGATCTTGAGGAGATCACGAACAGCCTGACTGCCGCGTATGACAGGGGCAAGCGCTACATCCTCATTGTCGTTGCCGAGGGGGCGGCGAGCGGGCAGGAAGTCTGCGACTACATCGCGAAGCATACGGACATCGAGACGCGCGTCTCCGTGCTCGGGCACATTCAGCGCGGCGGCGCACCGACGGTCATCGACCGCGTCCGTGCGAGCCAGCTCGGTGAGCAGGCGGCTCTTGCTCTGATCTCGGGTCTCTCGGGCGTTGTCTTCGGATACAGCAAGGGGCATGTCGTCTCGGTCAACCTCTACGATGCCGTGAACAACAAGAAGCAGCTCGACCCTGAGTATCTGCACCTCGCGAAGGTGCTGTTCTAAAAAGAAAGATTCCACATCCGCGCAGAAAGGATGATCCCGTGGCAAAGATCATAGCGATTGCCAGCCAGAAGGGCGGCGTCGGGAAGACGACCACAGCCGTCAACCTAGCCGCTGCTGTCGCACGCGCAAAACGCCGCGTCCTGCTCGTCGACATCGACCCGCAGGGGAACGCGACGAGCGGCTTCGGTATCGACAAGAATATGCTCATGTCCACGACCTATCGCGTCCTCATTGAGGGGCGCAGCCTTCGGGAATCTATCGTCGCCTCGGAGTATCGCGTCGATGTCCTGCCCGCGAACGTCGAACTCGCGGGTGCGGAGGTGGAACTCGCGGGGATGGAGCGGCGGGAGACGCGCCTTCGAGACGCCCTGACTGTCGTGGAGCATGACTATGACTACATCTTCATCGACTGTCCGCCGTCCCTCGGCTTCCTCACGCTGAACGCGCTCGCGGCGGCGCACGCCGTCCTCATCCCGATCCAGTGCGAGTTCTACGCGCTCGAGGGGGTGGCGCAGCTGATGAACACAATCAGCCTCGTGCAGGAGAGCGTGAATCCTGCGCTCACCGTGCAGGGAGTCGTCATGACCATGTACGACAGCCGCACGCGCATCGCGACACAGGTGGTCGATGAGGTGAAAAATGTCTTCGGTGCGGCACTCTACGAAACCCTGATTCCGCGCAACGTGCGCCTCTCGGAGGCACCGTCCTTCGGGCAGCCGATCACCTCCTACGACATCACATCGCGCGGCGCGGAGACCTATATCGCACTGGCAAGGGAGGTCATGAAGCGTGAAGAAAGCTAAGACAGGCGGACTCGGGCGCGGACTCGGTGCACTCGGGCTTGGGAAAAATGCCCTTGCAGGCGCGTCGAAACCGGCAGAACAGCCCGCTCCCCCGGAGACAGAGGCGCCTGCGGCGCAGACGGGAAAACCAGCAGAGCTGCCCGTGGACGCCATCGTTCCGAACCGCTTCCAGCCGCGCCGCGAGTTCGACGAAGCTGCGCTCGAGGAGCTGCGTGAATCCATCGTGCGCCATGGCATCCTCCAGCCCCTCTCCGTGCGCGATATTGGCGGAGGGAAGTACGAGCTCATCGCGGGCGAGCGCCGTCTGCGCGCGGCACGACTCGCAGGGCTCGCGACTGTCCCCGTCGTCTTTCGCACGGCATCGGATGCAGAGCTGGCGGAGATGGCACTCATCGAGAACATCCAGCGCGAGGATCTGAACCCGATCGAGGAGGCGCGTGCATACGAGCGCCTCTTGACGGAGTTCCGCCTCTCACAGGAGGAGCTGGCGCGACGCGTTGCGCGCAGCCGCTCGGCGATTGCAAACAGCGTCCGTCTCCTGCGGCTCGCCGATGAGGTACAGGCATTTGTTGCAAATGGTGTCCTCACGATGGGACAGGTACGTCCCCTCCTCACACTCGGCAGTGCGGCACTACAGCGCGAGGCGGCAGAGTATATCCAGGAGCATGAGCTCTCCGCGCGCGGGGCAGAGGCACTTGTGAAGCGTCTCATCAAAGATCCGAACGCACTCAAGAAGACGGCGCAGCCCGTCACAAAGCGCACCCCGGATATCTTCGTGCGCGAGGCGGAGGAGCGCCTGACACGCAGCCTTGGGACGAAAGTCCGCATACAGGAGGGACGTGAGCAGGGCAAGGGACGCCTCGAGATCAGCTATTTCTCCGCAGATGATCTTGAGCGTCTGCTGGGACTGCTCACCGGCGCAGACGGCGCGGCAAAGGAGGACAAGCGGGCGGCGTTGCGCGCCATCTCCACACAAAAATTTACCGTGTGAACATGCCGAGAAATGTAGGAAAGAAGGGAAGAAAGCATTGTTTCTGAACAATCTCGTCAACTATATTGCATCGCATGAGACGACGCTCCTGCTCGCCTCCATGCTGCTGATTTTGGTCTTATTGATACTGGTCATCTACACGATGGTGCGCCTCTCGACGATGAACAGCCGCTATCGTGCGATGATGCGCGGCTCGGAGACGGAGGATCTCGAGAGCATGTTGATCCAGCACGTTCATGAGGTGGAGAAGGTCTCTGCGACGAACGCGCGCATCCTCGAGGAAAATGAACTCATTCGCCAGTTCATCCGCAAGGCGCTCGTGCGCGTTGCTTCCGTGCGCTTTCGCGCATTCGAGGATATGGGCGGCGATCTCAGCTACTCTGTCGCCATGCTCGACGCGAACAACGACGGCGTGATCTTCTCGAGCATCTTCGCACGTGCGGACTCGCGCAGCTACATCAAGCCAATCAAGAACGGTTCCTCGGAGTATTCGCTTACGGACGAGGAAAAGGGCGTGCTGAAAGAGGCAATGTCTCAGCCCCTGCCGATTCAGTATTGAGACTCATATTAAACCTGCTGACACTCAGCAGGTTTTCATTTTTTTCGGCTAGGATAGGAGGACGAAATACGGATGACATATAGAGGAGAAGAACTTGAACGAAGAAGAGAAAAAGCGCTATAAAATCCAATTCATCGACAATGAGGAAGACGTAACACGCACGGTGAAGCTCTCCCTCAGCTCCCTGCGCATGATTGCCGTCGGAGCCGGGGCAGCGGTCGCCGTCCTCGCAGCGGCATCCGTGCTCTCTGTCTACACCCTTATGAACGGACAGGCGCATGAGGCGGAGACGGCACAGCTGCGCGAGGTAAACCGCATCCAGCAGGAGCAGATCCTGCAGGTCTCGAAAAAGGCAGCCGCGCTCCAGCAGGATCTCGACACGCTCCATCGCTCCGAGGATGGTCTGCGTGCGCTCATTGGTGCGCCGCCTGCCGAAGCGGACGAGGTGACACCCGTACGGGAGGCGGCAGAGGCACCCACGGGCGGCGCACCGCATGACCTGACAACGGACGAACTCGGCGAGGCGCTCGAGATGATCGAGACACGCATGGCAGCACGCCGCTCCTCGCTCGATCTGCTTGCGCAGACGATGCGTGCGAACTTCCCGGGCGCAGCCGCCTACACCTCGGACGATGCGGCACATACTGTGCCGTCGATCTGGCCGACATCGGGCTATGTCAGCTCGCCCTACGGACTGCGCTGGAACGGGACGGAGTTCCATCAGGGCATCGATATCGCCGCTGAGACGGGCACGCCCATCGTTGCGACGGCAGACGGCGTTGTGACATCAGCGGGATGGAACGGCAGCGGCTACGGCAACATGGTCGATGTCGACCACGGCGGCGGGATCGTGACGCGCTATGGGCACGCCTCCGCTGTTGCCGTGACGGTTGGTCAGGAGGTACGGCGCGGGCAGGTGATCGCCTACGTCGGCTCCACGGGCTACTCCACGGGCCCGCATCTCCACTACGAGGTACGCGTCAATGGTCAGCCCGTCAACCCCGCAGGGTATCTATAAGGAAGGAACACAATGAAAGCGATTTATTTCCTGCTTGCCGCAGGCATTTTCCTCCTCCCCGCCTACGGGGAGAGCGCGGAGAAGAAGGACATCCATGCGGTGATGACGGCGGCGGAGTCGGAGGGCACCGCGTCGGATGCGTCTGCAGACACGGCAAAAGCGCCCGAAAAGGGGGAGTCTGCCCTCGATGAGGAGATGGACGATCTCGGCGATGAGTCTCTCGACGAGCGCGATGAGAACGGCAAGATCATCCCCGTGCCCTATGACGGAGAGACGACCGCAAAGGACGCGTCCGCCGAAAAGGCTAAGGACGAAGCCCCGCAGGAGGCGATTGGGTACGGCTACGGTACGGATGAGGGACGCTCCTCCGCCTATGATGCCGCTGCCTACGGTGACCTCACTGCAATCATGCCCGTCAGCCTTGCGGGCGGCGACTGGGGCTTCATCGAGGGGGATGAGCGGCGCGGCTGGTTCTTCGACCGCTCGATGATGGCGAAGAACACGGACGGCACGATCTCCTACTGGCAGCTCATCCTCTACAATGACCTCGGACGGGCACAGTTCGTTGAAGCAATGCACGATGCAGAATATGACAAGCTGGCGTATACACTGCAGCGCCGCGTGCTGGATCTCAAAAAGAACACAATCCGCACCTATGAGATCATCGCCTATGACGGCGAAAACACGGTCATCACGGACGGCGACCGCGACGGTCATGCTGCCGAGATCCGCCCGAACACCATGGCGGAGAAAGAGCGCGATGCCGTAAAGAAGGCGGCGAAGAAGCTGAAATACAAGAAATAAATCCAAGGCATTGTGAGAATAAAGGAAGCGCTGATACAATGAAGTCCGTCAGATTGGTGCAGAATTTTTGTCCTGCCAAGGAAACAAACCGGACGCATAGCGGGGGCTATGTGGAGGATTTGTTGACACAGGCAGGGCGAAAAGGATGTGCCAAGATGGCGGTGCTGAATGTATCAGCGCTTTCTTATGTCGCATATTGACAGTGCAGGCGATTCCTGTTAGAATTAACCTGCAATTAAATATGCGGGAGGGCGTCGCATCCCTCCACGTTTCCGAGCAAAAATATCTAAGGGCTGAGCAGAGCCTATGATATTGCGCCTGCGCTGAGCGGTCTATGCAAAACGCGCACAGGGTTCACACAGAAATGCGCGGGCCTTCCCCTTGGAGGCTCGCGCCTCCCCTTGAAAAGGAAGCGACAGAATTGCCTCATTACAGAGCGTTGTACGCTGTTTTTTCGGCGTGCGTTCCTACCCATCGAATTTTGAAGGCTGTTCGTCGTACCTTTGGTGCGGGGGACAGCCTTTTTAGGCATAGAAATCGAACATAAAATTAGCTCCTAGAATAGCGAAAACAATGTTTCTTTTTCGCCCTTCAGGATGTATAATAATAAATATTTTCTATGATTAGTATTGGTTCTCAATAAAGCGCCCAAAAGGACGCCTGTGTATTTGTTAGGAGGATTCATGTGAGTAAGAGGGAGAGCTTGTGGGAGTCCTATCTCGCGAAGGGTATGAGTCGGCGCAGCTTCTTGAAGGGCTGCGTGACGCTCACCTCGCTGATGGGACTCAGCACGGACATGATGACGAAGGTCGTCGAGGCGGCAGAGACGAAGCCGCTGCCGGTCGTGATCTGGATTCACGGGCACGAGTGCACGGGCTGCGATGAGTCCTTCATCCGCTCGGGTGCGCCGCTCGCATCCGATCTCGTCCTGAACAGCATCGCGCTCGAGTACACGCACGTCCTCAGTGCGGGCTGCGGCGAGCCGTTCGAGGAGCATCTCGAGGCGACGATGAAAAAGTACTACGGCGAGTACATCCTCGCGGTCGAGGGCGCGGTCGCAACGGGCGATCATGCCTACACCTGCATGTCGGGCGGGCATCCCTTCGAGGAGACGCTGAAGCGTGTCGCGGCGGGCGCAAAGGCGGTCATCGCCTACGGCACGTGCGCGACGGCGGGCGGCATTCAGGCGGCGGCGCCGAATCCGACGGAGTCCAAGGGCATCCGTGCCTTCATCGGCGCGAAGCCGTATATTGCCGTGCCCGGTTGTCCGCCGATTGCCGAGGTCATGACGGGCGTCGTCATGCACGTCGCGCTCTTCGGCACGCTGCCCCCGCTTGACGCGGAGGGGCGTCCGCGCCAGTTCTACGGCAACCGCATCCACGATACCTGCTACCGCCGTCCCTTCTTCGATGCGGGCATGTTTGCCGACCGCTTCGACGATGCGGGCGCAAAGGCGGGCTGGTGCCTCTATCATCTCGGGTGCAGAGGCCCTGAGACCTACAACTCCTGCGGCAATCTGCGCTGGTATCAGGGGATGTCCTATCCAATCCAGTCCGGCGCACCCTGTATCGGCTGCAGCAATGCAAACTTCTGGGACGATGCGCCCTTCTCGCGGCGTCTGCCTGAGTACGACGGCATCGATGTCGACATGGTCGGCGCAGGCCTTGCCGTCGCGACGGCAGTCGGCGTTGCGGCGCATGCGGGCGCGAGCCTTGTGCAGAAGAAGCATCATGAGAAGCAGTTGGAGCAAGAGGGAAAGCAGGTGCATGAATGAAACACGTAGTCGTAGATCCGATCACCCGCATTGAGGGACATCTGCGCGTCGAGATCCAGGTGGATGAGGCGACGGGCAAGGTGGAGGACGCCATTTCCTCCGGTACGGCATGGCGCGGGCTTGAGCTCGTCATGAACGACCGTGATCCGCGCGATGCGTGGGCATACATTCAGCGCATCTGCGGCGTCTGCACGTCGTCCCATGCGCTGGGCTGTCTGCGTGCCGTGGAGGACGCATTCGGCATCACGATCCCGAAGAACGCGCATTACATCCGCAACATCATCGCGGCGTGCCTTGGGCATCAGGATCATATCATCCATTTCTACCATCTGCACGCACTCGACTGGGTCAGCCCACTCGAGGCGCTGAAGGCTGATCCGGCGGCGACGGCGGCGCTCCAGAACACGGTGCTCGCGACCTATCGTCTGCCGTTCCGTGGCCCTGCGGGGCTTGAGACGGAGGCGTATCCGCACGACGTGCCCGTCTCGAACCCCGAGTACTATGCGGCGATCAAGGCGAAGGTGCAGAAGATCGTGGAGAGCGGCCAGCTCGGCATTTTCTCCGCGCAGTGGTGGGATCACCCCGACTATCAGATGCTGCCGCCCGAGGTGCACCTCATGGCGATCTCGCATTACCTCGAGATGCTGGACAAGCAGCGCGACCTCGTCGTGCCGCACGTCGTCTTCGGCGGCAAGAACCCGCATCCGCACTATGTGCTCGGCGGCATGCCCTGCTCCATCTCGATGGAGGACGGAAACGCCCCGATCAATACGGCACGCCTCGCGATCGTGGATCGCTCGATCCAGTCTGCGCGTCATATGATGAACGACTACTACCTGCCGGACGTGCTCGCCATCGGGCATCTCTACGTGCAGAAGGGCTATGTCTCGGGCGGCGGCCTCGCCAAGGAGCGCGTGCTCGCCTTCGGTATGTTCCCGCAGGAGCCGTTCAGCGGCGCGACGAACGGCGATTTCTTCAAGGATCTGCTCGTGCGCTGCAACGGCGTTGTCGAGAACTTTGCGGGCGGCGTGATGCAGGCGAAGGTCTATGATTTTAAGATGGAGGATGTCTCCGACCCCGAGGTTATCAGCGAGAGCGTCGAGCACGGCTGGTACGAGTACAGCGGCGGCGACAGCAAGGGGCTGCATCCGTGGGAGGGCGAGACGAAGCCGCACTACACGGAGCCGAAGGAAGGCACGAAGACGGAGTGGAAGGCGCTGAACGAGCAGGGCAAATACTCGTGGCTCAAGACGCCAAAGTGGCGCGGCAAGCTCTGCGAGGTTGGCCCCCTCGCGCGCTACATCGTCCTCTACACGAAGGCAAAGCAGGGGCTGCTCGGCGACCTCACGTGGGCGGAGCAGATGATTGTCGACCAGATCGACGCAGTGACGAAGGTGCTCGGCGTTCCCGCCGAGGCGTGGCTGCCCTCGACGGTCGGCCGCACGGCGGCGCGTGCGCTCGATGCGCAGCTGCAGGCGGAGATCAGCAAGTTCTTCTTTGACAAGCTCGTTGCGAACATCAAGAGCGGCGACACGCGCGTGGTGAACAACGACAAGTGGGATCCCTCGACATGGCCGAAGGAGGCAAAGGGCGTCGGGTTCTACGAGGCACCGCGCGGCGCGCTCAGTCACTGGGTCGTCATCAAGGACGGCAAGGTGGCGAACTATCAGGCGGTCGTGCCGACGACGTGGAACGCCTGCCCGCGCGATGATGCGGCGGGACACGGCGCGTACGAGATGTCGATGATGGATACGCCCGTGAAGATCGCGGACAAGCCGCTCGAGATCGTGAAGGCGGTGCGCTCGTTCGATCCGTGCATGGCGTGCTCGACGCACCTCTTTAACGCGAAGGGGGAGAAGATCCGCGTCGTCACGACCGATCCCTATGCGGGCGTGCGCGTGGACGAATAGGGGGCGATCCGCATGAAAAAAGAACAGCGGCAGGAGTACTACCTCTTTAGTCCCTTTCTGCGTATCTTTCACTGGCTGATGGTCATTGCGATCATCGTCCTCTTTATCACAGGCTTTCTCATCACGAAGCCGCCCGTGATCCTCGCCTCGGAGCCGACGAATACGCCGCTCCTCATGAACCTCGTGCGCAACATCCACTTCATTGCGGCGTTTGCGTTCTGTGCGGGCTTCATTGGGCGCGTCTACGGTTTCATCATCAACCGCGGCGACCGCCTCTTCCCGCATTTCTGGAAAAAGCAGTATTACCGCGACATGATGGACGTTGGGCTGCACTACATGCTCATCAAGCCGTCGCATGAGCCGTTCCTGCGCAATCCGCTGGCGCGCGCCTCGTACGCAGGGCTGTATGTGCTCGTTGCCATCGAGGTGCTCACGGGCTTTGCCATGTACTATATGACAGAGCCGTTTGCCCCCGGCGGCATCATGTTCGGGTGGGTGAACCGCATGCTCGGCAACGAGTTTATGTCGCACTTCGTCCATCACTATACGGCGTGGGCGATTATCCTCTTCGCGATTGGGCACTTCTACATGGTTGTGCGTGCCGAGTTCATGGAGGGCGAGGCGGAGGTATCGAGCATGTTCGCAGGCTCGAAGCTCCTGCGTCATACGCCTGTTGATGCGAGGGATGTGGAGTAGGTGCATTGGGGGCGCGATATTAGGGAATCGCTGATAAAATGAAGTCCGTCAGATTGGCGTAGATTTTTTCGTCCGAACAAGGAGGCAAACCGGACGCATAGCCAAAGCTATGTGGAGGATTTGCCGACACAGTGCGGGCAAAAAAGATGCGTCAAGATGATGGTGCTGAATTTATCAGTGCTTCCTTAGCTTCCCCCGTTTCGACGAGGGAGGCGCTTCATCAAGTACGTTGATTTGGAAATAAAGGAGTAAACTATGTGTAAGGAATGCGGCTGCGGGCTCGCGGAGAGCACGACGCATTTGCAGTTTTTTGTGAAGGGCTATACGGAGGAGAATGCCGCCGCTGTGGAGAAGGCGCTCCTTGGCCTTTCGGGTGTCCTCTATGTGCATATCCATACGCATGACGGGGAGACGACGGTGGACTATGACCCGGCAAAGACGAAGATGACGGAGCTCATCAGCACCTTTGCCGCGCACGGTCTCACGGCGGAGCTCTAGGGTGCACGAGATGGCGATTGCAGAGGGCATCCTCGATATCGCCCTCGACCATGCGCGCACACACGCGGCACAGCGGATTGAGCGCATCCATCTCCTCCTCGGGGAACTCTCGGGGGTGGAGACGGAGGCGCTCTCTCTTGCGTTCTCTTCGGTCATCCGCGGGACGATTGCAGAGAACGCCGCGCTAACATGGGAGCGAGTTCCGTTTACGGGGCGCTGTCATGACTGCGGCAGAGAGCGCCGCATACGCCCCGCAGACTACCTCTGCCCCGACTGCGGCGGCGGCATGGAGATCATCGGCGGGCGCGAGATGCGCGTGGACTATATAGAGATGGAATAGGTTATGAAGGTAGTTGTAAAGGCGGACATCCTCGGCAGGAACGAGGTGGCGGCGGCGGAGAACGCGGCGCTCTTTGCGCGGCACGGGATCTACGCGCTGAACCTCCTCGGATCGCCCGGCTGCGGCAAGACCTCACTGCTCGAGCAGACCCTCACGGCGCTCGGCAAAGAGCTGCGCATGGCGGTGATCGAGGGCGATCTCTTCACGACGAAGGATGCGGCGCGCATTGAACGCTGCGGCGCCCCTGTCGTGCAGATCAACACGAGTGGCGGCTGCCATCTGGATGCGGCGATGGTAGCGGCGGCGCTGGAGAAACTCGATCTCACGGCGCTCGACCTCATCGTGATCGAGAACGTGGGTAACCTCGTCTGCCCCGCCGAGTTTGCGCTCGGTGAGGATCGGAAGGCGGTCGCGCTCAGCATCACGGAGGGGGACGACAAGCCGCTGAAATATCCGCTGATCTTCAAGGAGTCGGCAGTTGCACTCCTCAACAAGGTGGACATCCTGCCCTATACGAATTTCGATATGGAGGCGGCGCGCGCGGACATTACGGCGCTCCACCCCGGGATCTCCGTTCTGCCGATTTCGTGTCGGACGGGCGAGGGTCTTGCGGCGTGGTACGATTGGCTGCGCGCGGAGATTGCAGCAAAGAAGCGCGGAGGAGGGCAGCAGTGAAGAGCATCTATGACGAAATTGTTCCCGTTGCGCCTGTGACGGTGCTCGGGATCGGCAATATCATCCTGCGCGACGAGGGCTTCGGCGTGCGTGCGATGGAGTATCTCGAGGAACACTACTCCTTCCCGCAGGAGGTGCGCCTGCTCGACGGCGGGACGCTTGGCCCCGAGCTGCTGCATTTCGTGACGGGCACGGAGAAGCTGCTCATCCTCGACGCTGTTGCGGGTGACGCCGCGCCTGGAACGGTCTATCGCTTCGAGAACGATGCGGTGATGGCGCATTTTCAGGAGAAGATGTCCTCGCATGAGATCGGGATTCAGGACGTGCTCGCATGGCTGACGGTGACGGGGCGGTCGATTCCGAACGTCGTTGTGCTCGGCATGCAGCCCTATGAGCTGACGGCGGGGCTGACGCTCAGCCCCGAGATGGCGGCGGCGCTCCCCTCCTTTGCGCATCGTGCGGTGGAGGAGCTCGTGCGCTTCGGCGTTATTCCGAAGGAGCGCAGTGTGCCGCGCAGGCAGACGGCATGACGGATTGTGGACATACGCCGCCGGGGCAGAGCCCCGTGAACGGGGGCGCGCGGGAAAGGCGCGCCTTTCGTGTCTCAGGGATTGTGCAGGGCGTGGGCTTTCGTCCCTTCGTCTATCGGCTCGCTGCAAAATACGGTCTTAGCGGCTGGGTGCTGAATGACAGCGCGGGCGTTGGTATCGAGGCGGAGGGCACGGCGGCGACACTCGACGCCTTTGCAGATGCCCTGCGCACGGAGGCGCCGCTTGCGGCGTCGGTGACGGCTGTGACGTTCACGGATATTCCGTCGCAGGGGGAGGAGGCGTTCCGCATTCTGGAGAGCCCGCAGGGGGCGACGGCACGGACGCTCGTCTCGCCCGATCTTGCGGTCTGCGCGGACTGTCGGCGTGAGATCCTCTCTGCGGCAGATCGGCGGCATGGCTACGCCTTTACGAATTGCACGAACTGCGGGCCGCGCTACTCCATCATTCGCGGTGTGCCCTACGATCGGCCGCTGACCTCGATGGCTCCGTTTCGGATGTGCCCCGCATGTCAGCACGAGTATGATGATCCCGCCGACCGCCGCTTTCACGCGCAGCCGAATGCGTGCGGGGCGTGCGGCCCCTCCTATCGTCTCCTCGTGGACGGGGCGGAGGCAGCGGGTGACCCGCTTGCGGCGGCGCGGCGCATTGTGGCAGGGGGCGGCACTCTCGCCGTCAAGGGCATCGGCGGCTATCATCTCGCGTGCGATGCGCGCAGCGAGGCGGCGGTCACGCGGCTCAGACAGCGCAAGCGGCGCGAGGCGAAGGCGCTTGCCGTGATGGCGGGCAGTATGGAGACGGTGCGGGGGCTCTGCACGGTCTCGGATGAGGAGGAGCGTTGGCTGACATCGCCTGCTGCACCGATTGTCCTTCTGCGTCGGCGCGCCGATGCACGGAACCCGGCGGCGGAGAGTGTTGCGCCGGGGAACGCATACCTCGGCGTGCTCCTGCCGTATGCGCCCGTGCATCTCCTCCTGCTTGCGGAGGATGATCTCTGGGTGATGACGAGCGCAAATCTCAGTGGTGAGCCGATCATCTACGAGGATGACATTGCCGTGCGCGGCCTTGCGGGGATTGCGGATGCGATTCTCGTGCACAATCGGGAGATTGTGCATCGCGTGGACGATTCCGTCCTGCGCATGACGGCGGGCGGGCGTCAGATCGTACGCCGCAGTCGGGGCTTTGCGCCGACGCCGCTCGCGCTGCCCTTTGATGGGGGGACATCGGTGCTTGCGGGTGGGGCGGAGCTAAAGAATACCTTTTGCCTGACGCGCGGGCAGGAGGCTTTTCTGAGCGAGCACATCGGCGACCTGATGGAGCATGCCGTGCTCCGCTCCTACGAGGAGACGATCGCGCACTACGAGGCGTTCTTCGAGGTGCGCCCCGCATTGCTCGCCGCTGATCTCCATCCCGCCTATCTCTCGACGCAGTATATGCGTGCGCGTGCGGCGCACGAGGGGCTGCCGCTCGTCAGTGTTCAGCATCATCACGCGCATATTGCAGCGGTGCTCGCAGAGCATGATGTGTGGGAGCGCGTCCTCGGTGTCACGCTCGACGGGACAGGCTACGGCGCGGATGGGGCTTCGTGGGGCGGGGAGTTCCTCGCGGCGGATATGAGGGACTACGAGCGGCGCGCACATTTCGCCTATCTCCCGCTGCCGGGCGGCGACCGCGCGGCAAAAGAGCCGTGGCGGCTTGCGCTCTGGGTACTGCATACGATGTACGGGGAGGAAATAGCCCGGCGCGCGCCGAAATTTATTGAGGCGCTTCCTGCGGGCTGGGAGCTGCTCGTGCAGGCGACGGCGGCAGGGGTGAATGCACCGCTGACGTCGAGCGCGGGGCGTCTCTTCGATGCGGCGGCGGCGCTCCTCGGCCTGTGCCGCATGAATGCGTACGAGGGGCAGGCGGCGATTGGGCTGGAGCTGCTTGCACGGCGTGCGCGGCGCGCGGGCGTTATCCTGCCCTATCGTGTGAACCTAACGGCGGCGCCGATCACGGTGGACTTCCTGCCCGTGCTCGCAGCGCTTGCGGACGGTGTGGAGTGCATCTCGGCGGAAGAACGTGCGGGGCGTGCGCTCGACTTCCATGTGACAATGGCGGCGGCGGTCGCAGAGGTGCTGCATCTGCTCTCGGCGCTCACAGGGCTGCGCACGGCGGTGCTCTCGGGCGGCGTGTTTCAGAACGCGCTGCTCCTTGAGGAGCTGCTTGCGTATCTCGCGGATTTCCGCGTGCTTCTGCCGCACGCTGCGCCGCCGAACGATGGTGGGATTGCATACGGACAGGCGGCGGTCGCGTTGGCAAGGATGGGAATGTGAGGAAAAAGCGGCTAATACAGTGTGTTTGCGCCGCTGACGGCAGCACGATATAAAAAGCCTCCCCCGTGCGACACGGGGGAGGGGAACCGCGAAGCGGTGGAAGGGGCGCCTTGAACGATTGGGTGCAGCATAACGATAGGATGATACATCCCCATGATGGGTTAAGATAAAGGAGAAAATATGTGTTTGGCAGTTCCGGCGAAAGTCGTTGAGATACAGGATCAGCTTGCCTCGGTGGAGGTGAACGGGGTGCGCCGCGCGGCGAGCCTCATGCTGCTGCCCGAGGCGGCGATTGGCGACTATGTGCTCGTCCACGCGGGCTTTGCGATGCAGATCGTCGAGGCGGACGAGGCGGAGCGGATCGAGGCGCTGCGTGCGGAGATGCGTGGTGCACCGCGTACGGTGGTGAGTATCCCATGAGGAGCGCGCAGGACACGCAGACACGTGCGGCGGAAATTATCTCAGAGCTGCGCGATATTGTCGGCACGCACGGAAAGCGCATCCGCCTGATGGAGGTCTGCGGGACGCATACGGTTGCGATCTTTCGCGCGGGACTGCGTCAGATTCTCCCCGAGGAGGTGGAGCTCGTCTCAGGACCCGGATGCCCCGTCTGCGTAACGGCGGACGATTACATCGACGCGGCGATTGCGTACGCGGGGATGGAGGATGTCATCATCACGACGTTTGGCGATATGCTGAAGGTGCCCGGCACGCGTTCGAGCCTTGCCGAGGCGCAGGCGGCAGGTGCGGATGTCCGCATCGTCTACTCGCCACTTGATGCACTCACGATTGCGGCGGAGAATCCGACGAAACAGGTTGTCTTCCTCGCCGTCGGCTTTGAGACGACGGCACCGACCGAGGCGGCGGCGGTGCTCGCGGCAGAGGCACAGGGGATTCGGAACTTCTTCCTCTTTTCGGCGCAGAAGCTTGTGCCGCCCGTCATGCGCGCGCTTCTCGACGGCGGGGAGACGCATGTTGACGGCTTCCTCCTGCCGGGACACGTCTCGGTGGTGACGGGGACGGAGACGTTCGAGTTCCTTGCGCGGGACTACTCTGTGCCGGGGGTTGTGGGCGGATTCGAGCCGCTTGAGATCCTGCGCGCGATTCAGCTGCTCGTGCGCCAGATCGGGGCGGGGGAGGCGCGCATCGAGAACGCCTATGAGACGGTTGTGCGCCCTGCGGGCAATCCCGTTGCGCGTGCGGCAATCGAGCGCGTCTATAAGCCTGCATCGGTGCGCTGGCGCGGACTGGGCGAGATTCCCGCCTCGGGGCTTGCCATGCGCGAGGAGTACGCGACATTTGACTTTGCACGCGTGCGCCCGCTCTCGGTGGAGACTGTGGGTGACGGGCGCCACGGCTGCCGCTGCGGCGAGGTGCTGCGCGGGGCGATTGTGCCGCGTGACTGCAATCTTTTCGGCAAGGCGTGTGTGCCGGAGCACGCCATAGGGCCGTGCATGGTCTCGGTTGAGGGGACGTGCGCTGCATGGTATAAATATGGGGGAGGAAGGTTCCGCTATGGAGCATGAGGTCATTACGCTCGCACATGGGGCGGGCGGACAGATGAGTCACGCGCTGATGGAGGAGGTTGTGCTGCCGGAGCTCGGCAATACGATTCTCGATACGCTGCATGACGGCGCTGTCCTGCCGCTCGCGGGACGCGCGGCGTTTACGACGGACTCCTATGTCGTGCAGCCGCATTTCTTCCCGGGCGGGAGCATCGGGCGGCTCGCCGTCTGCGGGACGGTCAACGACCTCGCGATGACGGGCGCAGTACCGCGCTGGCTCTCGCTCGCCGTCATCCTCGAGGAGGGCTTCCCCATCGAGACCCTACGCCGCATCGTGCGCGATATTCGCGCGGCGGCAGATGAGGCGGGCGTCCTCCTCGTGACGGGCGATACAAAGGTCGTGCCGCGCGGCTGCGGGGACGGCATCTATATCAATACGGCGGGTGTTGGCGAGATGATTGAGGGCGTGGACATTGCCCCCGTGAATATCAAACCGGGCATGGACATCATCGTCTCTGGCACGCTCGGCGATCATGCGGCAACGGTCATGGCGGCGCGGCACAATCTCACGCTTCCGCCCGAGATCATGAGCGACAGCGCACCGCTCTGCCACATGACGGCGGCGATGCTCGCGGCGGCACCCTCCATTGCTGTCCTGCGCGATCCGACGCGCGGCGGCGTTGCGGCGTCGCTGAACGAACTTGCAGGAGCGGCGGGCGTCGGCGTTCTCCTCGAGGAGGGCGCGATCCCCGTGCATCCCGCCGTGCAGGGTGTCTGCGATCTCCTCGGATTCGACCCGCTCACGCTTGCAAACGAGGGCAAGCTCCTCGCCTTCGTCCCGCCCGAGGACACGGCACGCGTGCTGGATGTCATGCACGCCGACCCGCATGGGCGTGCGGCGTGCGTCATCGGGCACACAACGGCGGAGGCACCGGGCGAAGTGGGGCTGCGCACCGCTCTCGGCGGCATCCGCATCGTCGATCTGCCCCTCGGGGAGCTTGTGCCAAGGATTTGCTGAAATCCTGTTTTCCGCGCACGAAAAAAGCGGGCAGTGGTCAGCCGCCCGCTTTTTCCCTTATCTATCTGTAGTAGGATGATAGTAGGTTACTTTGTGAGATGCACGTCGGGAATCTGGACATCGTGATGCGTGTCCGGGTCGACGTTGGAATACACGCCCGTCTTTGTCTCGAATGCCTTCAGATTGTCTGCGTTTGCCTCGAGCATGTCCTCTACGAAACGCTCCACTGCATCTGCGAAATATACTGCCATCTCAGTTCCCCTTTTCTATTGCATATTTCTGTAGTGACCTTACCTTAGCACTTTTTCCGCATAAATAAAAATATTTCTTTACGATAAAATAATAGCCTGCGACTATAAAAATATTTTATCTGTGACTTTTATACTGTTCTTTTGTTGACATATATAGTAAACTAATAAGCGAAATAGTTTTTCTGAATCATAAATCGAAGGATGCATGGCTCTGTGAAAAGGGAGATGATCGGATGACGTTGGTACAAATGCGGTATTTCTATGAGGTCTGCCAATGGCAGAACATCACGAAGGCGGCAGAGCATCTGCACGTCTCGCAGCCAACCGTCACGGTCGCCATGCAGGCGCTCGAGGCGGAGACGGGGCTGAACCTCTTCCACCGCGAGGGGCGCAAGATCACCGTCACAACCGACGGCGCAAAGCTGCTCGGCAAGGTCTCCTACATCCTCACGGAGGTCTCGCGCCTCGACGATGAGATCCGCAATATGGCACACCGCCACGCAAAGGTACGGATTGCGATGCCCCTGCAGCTCGGCGTCGTCTTCCTGCCGCACATCCTCGGCGACTTCCGCCGCGATCATCCCGAGATCGACCTCGAGATCATCGAGACGGGCGGCGTGAGCGCCCTGCAGATGGTCGAGGAGGAAAAACTCGACTTTGCGCTGACGAACTACACCGTCGATTTCAGCGCGCGCCTCTCCTATGCAAAGCTCTTCGACTGCGAGTGCACCTTTGTCACGCGGCCCGACCATCCGTTTGCGGAGCGGCATTCACTCAGTATTACAGACCTGCGGGACGAGCCGCTCATCATGCTCGACAGCAACTTCTTCGTTGACCGCCTCGTGCAGGACGCATACGGGCGCATGGGCGAGAAGCCGAATGTCATCCACTACTCGCCCTATCTGCACACGGTCAAGAACCTTGTGCACGCGGGCATCGGCTCGACCTTCCTCGCACGCCCGTCCGTGCTTCCGACGGACAACTTCGTCCAGATCCCGCTCATCGACCCGATCTTCATCAACAGCGGGCTCGTCACGAAGAAGGGACGCCAGACCTTCGACGACGTGCGCCTCGTCATGAACTACCTGCGCGGCCTGACAAAGGAGCTGCTGGGCGGCGGGAAGAAGGGACGCTGATCTTTACATTTCGGCTGCGAGGGGCTATGATGGGATAGAACGAGCGCTTTTATCTCACGATGCAGAGGCAGGTGTTTCTTATGAATTTGGCGAAAGTTTCCGCGCGCGGTCAGATTACGGTTCCCCTCGAAATCCGGCGTATGCTCAAGCTAAAATCCGGTGATAAGATCCTCTTTTTTCAAACACATGGCGGCGAAATCGTTGTGAGCAACGCCTCGACAGCGGCAATCCAGCGGGCACAGGAAGCGTTTGCCGGTGCGGCCGAGGATATGGGCGTACATAGTGAGGATGAGGTGCAGGCGCTTGTCGATGAACTGCGCTGCGGTGTACGCTATGCGGATACTGATTGATACGAATGTCCTGTTCTCGGCGCTCCTCTTCCCGCGCTCCAAGCCTGCGCTCGCACTGATTCATGCTGTGGAACATCATCATGTTGTCTTGTGCGAACGCAATGTGAGTGAGTTGCGTGAGATTTTGCAGCGTAAGGCTGTGAGGTATTTGGCGGCCGCGGAGGAGCTTCTTGCTACGATGGCATATGAATTGATTCCCGAGGAGGAACGCACATCTGAGCGCATTCGGGACGCGAAGGATCAGCCGATTCTCAATGCCGCAATCGCATCGAATGTGGATGTGATTCTTACGGGTGATAAGGACTTTCTCAGCCTTGCGATCGTGCGTCCCACCTGTATGACGGCGGCTGACTTCCTCATGCACGAGGGGATTGAAGCGTAGAAGCAATCTTTTCCATCGCAGTCTACTCAACCAATTCCGTCTTGCAATTCCCTCCCGCCCCCGTCTTTGTATATTCCCTATGCAAAGGCGGGGGCTTTGTGTTATAATGAAACGAATATTGTCTTTCAACGAATGGTACGCTATTATCATATACAGGAGTGTGAAACTACTTGTTCGGAATATCTTCGATTCTAAAACGCTTCCTTGGCGACAACAATGACAAGGAGATCGCGCGCTACCGTGAGATCGTGGAGCAGATCAACGCGCTTGAGCCCACGATGATGAACCTCACGGATGACAAGCTGACGGGCTACACGCGGAAATTCCGCGAGCAGCTCGCAGAAGGCGTAACGATGGAGGAAATCCTGCCCGAGGCGTTCGCCGTCGTGCGCGAGACCTCGCGCCGCGTGCTCGGCATGCGCCACTTCGACGTGCAGCTCATCGGCGGCATCTGCCTCCACGAGGGGCGCATCGCCGAGATGCGCACAGGCGAGGGCAAGACCCTCGTCGCCACCACGGCGGTCTACCTCAATGCGCTCGTGGGCAAGGGCGTCCACATGGTCACGGTCAACGACTACCTCGCGCGCCGTGACAGCGAGTGGATGGGCAAGCTCTACCGCTATCTCGGGCTCTCGGTCGGTCTGATCGCACACAACATGGACTTCCCCGAGCGCAAGGCGGCGTATGCCGCAGACGTGACATTCGGCACGAACAACGAGTTCGGTTTTGACTACCTGCGTGACAACATGGTGCTCTCCGAGGGACAGATGGTACAGCGCCCCCTGCACTATGCGATCGTCGACGAGGTGGACTCCATCCTCATCGACGAGGCGCGCACGCCGCTCATCATCTCCGGTCCCGGCACGAAGTCCACGGACAACTACCGCGTCATGGCGGAGGCCGTGCGCCATCTCAAGGAGGGCGAGGACTATACGGTGGACGAGAAGGCAAAGACCGTCGCGCCTGCCGACTCCGCCGTGCCCAAGATCGAGAAGATCGTCGGCATCACGAACCTCTACGCGCCCGAGAACATCGAGCTCTCGCACTGTTTCACGGCAGCGCTGCGCGCAAAGGCGCTGATGCATCGCGACCGAGACTACGTTGTGCGCGATGACGAGATCGTCATTGTCGACGAGTTCACGGGACGTCTGATGGAGGGACGCCGCTACTCCGACGGTCTGCATCAGGCAATCGAGGCGAAGGAGGGCGTCAAGATCCAGCGCGAGTCGCAGACGCTCGCGAGCATCACCTTCCAGAACTATTTCCGCATGTATGACAAGCTCGCGGGCATGACGGGCACGGCAAAGACGGAGGAGAACGAATTCCTCAAGATCTACAACCTCCCCGTCATCGTCATTCCGACGAACAAGCCCATTCAGCGCGTCGACGAGGCGGATGTCATCTACAAGACGAAGGCAGCGAAGTACCGCGCCGTCGGCCGTGCGGTCAAGGAGATCCACGAGACGGGGCAGCCGATCCTCATCGGCACGACCTCGATCACGCAGTCTGAGGAGATGTCGAATGTCCTCAAGAAGAACGGCATCCCGCACGTCGTCCTGAATGCAAAATTCCACGAGAAGGAAGCCGAGATCGTCGCCAACGCCGGTCAAAAGGGCGCGGTTACGATCGCGACAAATATGGCGGGACGCGGTACGGATATCAAGCTCGGTGAGGGCGTCGAGGAGCTCGGCGGACTCTACATCGTCGGCACGGAGCGCCACGAGTCGCGGCGCATCGACAACCAGCTGCGCGGACGTTCGGGGCGTCAGGGCGACCCCGGCGCGTCGAAGTTCTTCCTCTCGCTCGAGGACGATCTGATGCGGCTCTTTGCCTCCGACCGTATTGCGGGCATCATGGATCGCCTCGGCATGGAGGAGGACGAGCCGATCGAGCACGCGATCATCACGCGCTCGATCGAGCACGCGCAAAAGAAGGTCGAGGCGCGCAACTTCGACATCCGCAAGCACGTCCTCGAATACGACGATGTCATGAACCAGCAGCGCGAGGTCATCTACGGCGAGCGCAAGAAGATCCTGCTCGGCGAGAACCTGCGCGAGAATATCCTTGCGATGGTAAAGCACATCATCAAGGACGAGATGACGCAGTACGCAAACGAAAAACTCTACCCCGAGGAGTGGCAGCTTGACGCGCTCATCGAGGATGCGGAGAAGGTGTATGCACCTGCGGGTCGCTTGAAAAAAGCGGAACTCGAGGCACTTGCACGCGACGAGATCCAGGAGGAACTCGAGAAGGTCGCGGAGGAGGGCTACCGCTCACGTGAGCTGATGTTCGGCGAGGAGAATATGCGCGAGCTCGAGAAGGTCGTCATGCTCCGTGTTGTCGATCAGAAGTGGATGGATCACCTCGACCACATGGATATGCTGCGTGAGGGTATCAACCTGCGTGCGTATGGACAGCGCAATCCACTTGTCGAGTACAAGATCGAGGCACTCACGATGTTCGAGGAGATGGAGGCGTCCATCATGGATCAGATTGCCTCCCTCATGTACCATGTGAGCATCGTCACCCCGCAGGCTGCAGCGGCACAGGCAGAGGCGCCTGTCTCCGCAGACGGCACGCCGCGTCCCGCGCCCGTTATGGACGAGGGGGCACAGCGCCGCGCCGAGCAGCTGCTTGCACGCGAGCGCTCGAAGCTTGAGGATCACCTCATGAACGCACGCGCCTCGCATGGTGACGAGTCCGTCCCCGCCGAGGCAAAGGCGACAAAGAACGAGGAAGGGAAAAAGGTCGGGCGCAACGATCCGTGTCCCTGCGGCAGCGGCAAGAAGTATAAGAACTGCCACGGGAAGGATAAATAAAAGAGGAGGCCACTACCCAACGTGAACGCCTCGTTCTGCAACCGTTCGCGTGCTTGTATGCTCAAATACCGGCGAATTTCTAAACGCCCTTCGGTTGAACAACGAAATCCGCCGGGGCATACCGCACGCTTTTCCCGGTTGCTCCACTAGGGTTCACTTTTGGGCAGTATACCCCACACCTTGACGCGTGTCAGTCTGATACGGAAATAAATGGAGAATTTAAGGAAACTATGCTGGAAGATCTGAAACCGATACTGAATGATCTGGGCGAAAAGCTCGATCAGATGCGCATCTCTCTGGAGATCCCCGCGAAGGAGGAGAAGATCGCCGAGCTCGAGTACAAGATGAGCGAGCCGTCCTTCTGGGACGATGCGGCGGCGGCGCAAAAGCTGAACCAGGAGCTCGCCGCGCTCAAGGGCGGCGTCGATACCTACGAGGAGCTCAAGGCAAAATACGAGGATGCCGAGACGCTCTACGAGATGGGCATCGAGGAGAACGATCCTACGATGGAGGGTGACATTCGCGCGGAGCTGACCCTCATTGCCGAGGGGCTTGAGACACTCCAGCTTGAGGTGCTGCTCTCGGGCGACTACGACGCAAACGACGCCATCCTCACGCTCCATGCGGGCGCGGGCGGCACGGAGGCACAGGACTGGACGCAGATGCTCCTTAGGATGTACGGGCGCTGGGCAGAGCGGCACGGCTTTACCGTCGAGACCGCCGACCTGCAGCCGGGCGATGAGGCGGGCGTGAAGTCTGCAACCCTCTTTATCAAGGGACACAATGCCTACGGCTTTTTGAAATCCGAGAAGGGCGTGCATCGCCTCGTGCGCATCTCTCCGTTTGACTCGCAGGCGCGGCGCCACACCTCGTTCTCTGCGTGCGATGTGATGCCCGAGATTGACGATGCTGTGGAAGTCCCGATCAATATGGACGATGTGCGCGTCGACTATTTCCGTGCGAGCGGCGCGGGCGGACAGCACATCAACAAGACCTCGTCTGCCGTTCGCATGACGCACGAGCCGACGGGCATCGTCGTGCAGTGTCAGAACGAGCGCTCGCAGCTGCAGAACAAGGAGCAGTGCCTCAAAATGCTCCGTGCAAAGCTCTTTGAGCTCGAGCAGGAGAAGAAGGAAGAGGAGATTGCCAAACTCGAGGGCGTACAGCAGAAGATCGAGTGGGGCAGCCAGATCCGCTCCTATGTATTCCAGCCATATACGATGGTGAAGGACGTGCGTACGAACGCCGAGACGGGCAATGTGCAGGCGGTCATGGACGGGGAGATCGATCCCTTTATCCGTGCGTATCTAAACGCAAAGGCGAATCACGAATTCTAAGGAGAATCCCATGTGGAAAGCATCAGCCGTCGTCCTTGCCATCGTTGTTGCCGTCGCTGCGGGCATCTTTGCGCTTCCCACTGTGGTCACGCATATGATTACGGACGCCTTGCGTGACCGCACGAGCGCGGAGGATGTGCAGATCTCGATCACGGACAGCCCGCGCCTCGTCTTCGGCGAGATCGGTGCACTGGACGGCGTCATCCGACAGGGACGCATCGGGAAGGTGTTCGTGCGCGAGCTGACCGTCACGGGCACGAACCTGCGCTTTGACATGAGGCAGCTCCTCTCCGAGCAGCAGCTTGTCCTCACCGCAGCAGAGAGCGTCGAGATGCGCGGCATCGTCGATGCGGACGCGATTCGCGAGCTCATTACGAATGCAGCGGATAAATTCACCGATGTTGCCGTCACGGTGCATCCGGGAAGCGTCCTCACAACAGCAAAGACGCGCGCGTTCGGACAGACCTTTGAGGTCACGATTGAGGGAGGCTTCTCCATCGTCAGCGGCGACCTCTACTACAAGGCACGCCGTATCTCTGCGCGTGGGATGGGGCTGAATGTGCTGAGTCTCGATGGGCTCTTCCCGGATGTGCTCGTCGCACGAGCTGACACGCTGCCGTTCGGGCTCGCGTTCCAGACCGTCGAGGAGAAGGACGGCGTGGTTATTCTGACGGCGGGGAAATAAGGAATCATACATGAAGAAATTTCACTATCATCCGATCCTCTTGGCGGCGATCCTCGTCGGCTTCATCGCGAGCCTCGTGATCGGCATGGAGCGCCACGCTGTAGAGGAGAACTCACGCACGGTGGAGCTCGCCGTCGACTACGAGGGGCTGCTCGAGCTCGCCGCGCGTGAGGGACTGCCCGCAGAGGATGTGCTTGCCCGCGCCAGGGAAGTGGGCATCACCTCGCTCGCTGTCTACGAGACGACCTTTGAAAAATTCAACAAAAACGGGAAGGCAAACGCAGTGCAGGGCGCGGATCTCCTTGCCGCCTACCATACGGGAACGCTCACCGACCCGCGCTGGCGTGCGCTCGTCGAGGAAGGCAAGATTGTCGGTACGGAGATCTATGTTGTTTCACATGACCCCGTGACCTATGCCGAGCTCAAGGAGGATCTCTTCCGCCGCTTCGGCGCGGCGCGCGTCACCGTCCACACAGTTGGTGCGGACGAGGTCATCGCCGTCAAGGATCACTACGAAGCATTTGAAAAGCGCAACATCGGGCTGCCGTCCAATGAGATGCGCGCCGTCAATGCGGCGGGCTTCGACGTGATCGCGCGTCCCTCGAACTACCACGACTGCAGGCCGGACGATGTGCGTGCGGTATTTTCACGCATGGACGGGATTGCGGTCTCGGCGATTGTGTTCTCGGGGCAGGAGACCCTCGGTGCACCGAAGGCGCTACAGACGACGATCGACGAGATGCGCGCACGCCGTCTCCCCCTCGGTCTCATCGAGGGCGTGACCCAGCTGCAGTTCTACCGCCAGCAGGGCATGGACGAGATCGCGGAGGGCGTCGGCTACGGCAATGTTGCGCGCCTTTACTCGATCCCGAAGGACGAGCTGAAGAAGCTCAAGATCGCAGATGCCGTCGAGCGCTGGGTGACGACGGACGAGGAGCGGAACATCCGCATCAACCTCCTGCGCATCTACGACGAACCCGCGCCGAACATGAGCCTCCTCGAGACAAATATGAAGTACTTCGGAGACACGCGCGCGGCGCTCGAGTCCCACGGATTCAAGATCGGGCGGGCTGGCATGTTCGCCTCCTATGAACCATCGCGCGTACTGCGCGCCCTCGTCATCATGGGCGTTGCGGCGGCAGGTGTGCTCTATCTCTCGCTTGTCATTCCTGCGTTCAATCGCCGCAGAAAAGCCGTCCTGCTCTTCTTCGCCGTTTCGGCTCTCATCACGATGATGCCGATCCTCATCGGCGCGGGGAGCAAGGTGCGGGTTGTCGCGGCACTTGCGAGTGCAAATCTCTTTCCAACGCTCGCCATCGTTGTGCTTCTCGATCTCCTGCGTGGTCGGCGCTTCCAGAAGAACGCGCCTACGTGGCGCATCCTCGTCGCAGGTCTTGTGCTGCTCGGTATCACGAGCGCGCTGTCGCTGATCGGCGCGTCCTATCTCTCGGGTGCACTCACGGACACGCGCTATCTTCTCGAGTTCGACATCTTCCGTGGGATTAAGCTGACCTTTGTCCTGCCGATGGTGCTCGTCGCCATTGCCTTCATGCAGCGGTTTGACATCTTTGACGGGCAGTTCGACGCCTCGGCGGGGGTGCTTGGGCAGCTGCGCGAGATCATGGCGACGCCCGTGCGCGTTGGCTCACTCCTCGGCGGGCTCGTCCTCATCGGGGCGCTCGTCGTGCTCGTCCTGCGCAGCGGGCATACCTCGGGCATGCCTGTGCCCGGCATCGAGCTGAAGATGCGCGCGGCACTCGAGCAGCTCTTCTACGCGCGCCCCCGCACGAAGGAGTTCCTGATCGGGCACCCTGCGTTCCTGCTCGCGCTCTATGGTGCGGCGCGCAGGTGGCGGACGTGGATCATCTTCGGACTCGTGCTCGTCGCGACCATCGGACAGGGGTCGATGGTGGAAACCTTTGCGCATATGCGCACGCCGATCGAGATGTCGCTTGTGCGTGGCATCGGCGGCATCTTCCTCGGTGGTGCAATCGGCGCGGTACTCGTGGCACTTGTCGCCGCATGGAATCATCTCTTGGAGCGCGTGAAAAGGGAAGGATAGCCTTTTCATGCGTGCTCTTCGCGAACGCTTAGTTGCGCAAGCGGTCGTGTGCTCGTCCGCCTAAATACCGACGGATTTCAAACGCGCTTCGCTTGAACGGTAGAAATCCGTCGGGGGCGGGTCGCACACTCTGCTCCGCTTGCTCCACTAGGGTTCGCTCAGAGCATCGCATCATTTTGTACGGCAATACCGTATAACAAAGCCTTCCCTGCCGCAGCGGGGGAAGCAATCATAGGAATGGGAAACGGAACGGAGGGCATTCTACCCGATGAAGCGGATCGTTGTATCGGGGTACTACGGGGCAAAGAACGCAGGCGATGAAGCCATGCTCGCGGCGATGCTCGAGGTACTCGCGGATTTGGACCCGGAACTTCATATCACCGTCATCACCGCCGACCCTGCTGACACCGAGCGCCGGCACGGCGTGCACGCTGTCGGCTCCTTTGACATGGGCGGCATCCTCGGTGCACTGCGCCGCGCCGACCTCCTCATCAGCGGCGGCGGTAGCCTCCTGCAGAACGTCACAAGTCGTCGCAGCCTCTACTACTACATGGGCATTATCCTGCTTGCCCTCCTCCTCGGGAAAAAGGTCATGCTGTATGCGCAGGGCATTGGCCCTGTCACGGGGCGTTTTGCCTGCCACTGCATGCGCTGGCTCGGCAACCGCGTCTCGCTCATCACCGTGCGTGACGAGGGTTCGATGGCGGAGCTGCGCCGCCTCGGCATCACGCGCCCGCCGATGGAATGCACGGCGGATCCCGTACTCGGCATCCATCCCGTCGGCCGTGAGGCGGGGCGCGCCATCCTCAGCAGCTGCGGCGCAGATGGGGCAAAGCCCGTTGTCGGCATCTCCGTGCGCGACTGGCAGGGCTGGCAGCACTACAAGGAAATCCTCGCCGAGATCAGCGATGCTGTTGTACGCGAACTCGGCGCGCGCGTCATCTTCCTGCCCATGCAGTACCCCGAGGATGTAAAGACGGCAAAGACCGTTGCCGCATGGACGCAGGAGGAGTGCACCGTCCTCGCGGATGAGTACAGTACGAGTGAGCTGCTCTCCCTCGTCGCAAACATGGATCTCATGATCGGCGTGCGTCTGCACGCCCTCATCTTTGCGGGCGTCATGGGCGTTCCCATGATCGGCATCTCATATGATCCGAAGGTCGACCGCTTCCTCCGCTCCATCGGCGAGAAGCCCGTCAACGATCTGCAGGACATTACGACTGCGAGCGTCCTGAAGGAGGTGCGCCGCAAATGGGCGGCGCGTCACGAATTCACGGCGGCGAACGCCGACCTCCTCACACAGATGCGGGGACTCGCGGCGCGCAACGCAGAGCTCGCGATGGGGCTTGTGCGGAAAAAATTGTAATTTCTCGTTGCATTTTCTTCTTGTCAATCAATACAATCGTTGCTATAATGAAAACAGAAAGAAACGTCCTATGACGGCATCTTTCCAAAGTCGCTAAGTTATGATCTATAACCGCTCATTTGTGGGAATGGGCGGTTACTTTTTTGTCATCGCGAGCATGTAGCCTGTGGCAACGATCAAAAAAGAATCGCTCCAATCTCAGACATATCCGCTCACCCCCCTTCGGGGGAAAGACACCGCCGCGAGATTGCTCCCGCCCAAGGACGTTTCATTTGCACTATACACTGTGGCACGAAAAAACACAAACAGATTTTCTACACAAAAGCCATCTCCATGCAAGGGGGCGGCTTTTTGTATGCTCTTACTCTTCGATTGCCACCTGCGTACCGACATCAATCTGTGACTTCAACGTGAGGAGATCGCTGTTGTGCATGCGGATGCAGGCGCTGCGGGCTGCGCTTGTTGTGCGGCGAGGGCGGCGTTCTGCTGCTGCGCGGTGGGCTGCCCCTGTGTCTGCGTCTGTGCGGGTGCAGGGGCGCTCTCTGTCGTTTGCTGCGAAGTGGCGGGCTCATCATCCGTCAGCTTGTCGATCACCTTGGTGACGGGATTCGCGCAGCCCGCCGTGGAGAGTAGGAGGGCGATGAGTCCGATGGAGAGGATGGGACCCATGGGGACAGCTCCTTTCTTTTTGCAGAGGAAATTTCTTCCTATAGCATAACGTGGTTCAGAATTGTCTGTATAGTTTGCGGATCGGAAAATAAGGGAGCACCCCTCGCAAAATTTTCTTGCCAATTCCCTCATCCTCTGATACAATATGTTCTGCTACAACGACATGATAAACACAAGATATAGTGTTTTACAAAGGAGTTCAAAACATGACAGTGACAACGGTGACGAAGCGCGCGGGGCATGCCGTGCCCTATGATCGTGCGAAGATCCGCAATGCAATCGCGGCGGCGAGCAAGGAGTACGTCCATCCGATGACGGCGCTCGAGATCGACGCGGTGACGACGGCAGTTGAGGAGGCGTTCGGTGCACGCACGGAGATCAGCGTCGAGGAGATTCAGGATCTCGTCGAGAAGCAGCTGCTCGCGCACGGCCATTACGACATCGCGCGCCGCTACATCACGTATCGCCAGCGCCATGCGCAGCGCCGTCTTGCGCAGAAGCACCTCATGGCGAGCTACCGCGACATCTTCTTCGCGGACTCCGTCGACTCGGACCTCAAGCGCGACAACGCGAACATCAACACGGACGCGTCCATGGGCATCATGCTGAAGCTCGGCGCGGAGGGCGCGAAGCACTTCGTCGACAACTACGTCCTCGACGAGCGCTATGCGACCGCTGACCGCGAGAACTTCATCCACATCCACGACAAGGACTTCTCGCTCATCACGTTCAACTGTTGCCAGATCGACCTGCTGAAACTCTTCCGCGGCGGCTTCTCCACGGGACACGGATTCCTGCGCGAGCCGAACTCCATCCGCGCGTACGCGAGCCTCGCGTGCATTGCGATCCAGTCGAACCAGAACGATATGTTCGGCGGGCAGAGCATCAACGCGTTTGACTACGCAATGGCGGACGGCGTGAAGAAGTCCTTCCGCAAGGCGATTGTCGAGGAGGCATGGAAGGCGCTGCTCTACCGCCTTGGGCGCGGCCATTTCACACATGAGGCGTTCAAGAAAGCACTGCGTGCAGAGCTCGACTTTGCCGTCTGCGTCTATGCAGAGAAGCAGGATGATGAGCGCGCGGAGAAGGCGCGTGCCGAACTCCTGCGCGCGCTGAACGTTGTCTACAGCGCCGCGTTCGAGACGCCTGTGGCACAGGAACTCGAGGCGGATGCACACACCGTCTATCAGCTTGCGTGCGAGAGCGTCGAGGAGGAGACCCATCAGGCGATGGAGGCGCTCATCCACAATTTCAACACGCTCCACTCGCGCGCGGGCGCACAGGTGCCGTTCAGCTCGATCAACTACGGCATGGACACCTCGCCCGAGGGACGCCTCGTCATCCGCGAGGTGCTCAGCGCCATCTGGCAGGGGCTCGGCAACGGCGAGACGGCAATCTTCCCGATCTCCGTCTTCCAGCTCAAGGCGGGCGTCAACTACAACCCCGAGGATCCGAACTATGACCTCTTCATCGAGTCCTGCCGCGTCAGTGCGCGCCGACTGTTCCCGAACTACGTCAACCTCGACGCGCCGTACAACCTCCAGTACTACAAGCCTGGCGACTACAACAGCTGCGTCGCGACCATGGGCTGCCGCACGCGCGTCATGAGCAACGTCAACGGTCCCGAGCAGTCGGGCAGCCGCGGCAACTTCTCCTTTACGACGATCAATTTGCCGAAGCTTGCGCTCGAGGCGAAGGGCGACCTCGATAAATTCTGGGAGCTCTACGATTACTACATCGAGCTGTGTCATGACTACCTCCTCGACCGATTGAAGATCATCGAGGAGAAGCACGTCTACAACTATCCGTTCCTCATGGGACAGGGTGTGTGGCTCGACAGCGAGAAGGCGAACCCCGTCGACTCCATCAAGGATCTCCTCAAGCACGCATCCTTCTCCATCGGATTCTGCGGGCTTGCCGAGTGCCTGGTCGTCCTCACGGGCAAGCACCACGGCGAGAGCGCGGCAGCGCAGGAGCTCGGGCTCAAGATCGTCGGACACATGAGGGAGTGTACCGATGCGTACACCGAGGCGGAGCACCGCAACTGGTCGACCTTCGGCACGCCGGCGGAGAGCACAGCGGGACAGTTCCAGCGTGCAAACAAGAAGGCGTACGGCATCATCCCCGGCGTCACCGACCGCTCCTACATGACGAACTCCAGTCATGTCCCCGTCTACTACGACATCAGCGCGTACGACAAGATCTGCATCGAGGCACCGTACCACGCGCTTGAGAACGCGGGGCACATCGCCTACATCGAGATGGACGGCGACCCGTCGAAGAACGTCAAGGCGTTCGAGAAGGTCGTGCGCGCCATGCACGACGCGGACATGGGCTACTTCTCCATCAACCACCCCGTCGACCGCGACCCTGTCTGCGGCTACACGGGACTGATCGAGAACGAGTGCCCGCACTGCCACCGCAAGGAGCATACCTTCGGCACCATGACCGTGCCGCGCATGAAGGACTAAAATAGAATATTTGGGCTGCTGCATGAGTTGTTTTGACTCGTGCAGCAGCTCTTTTTGTGCGGCTCGTTCGAAGCGCCCCTATCGTCACGCCTATGGTGTGCCACTTCCCCGTTGTGACGGGGGAAGTTCATATACCGCTCTCCCAAGCCTCCCCCGTTGCTGACCTGTCCAAGAAGCAAGTCCGAAAGGACACAGCTGATTGGGCAACAGGTCGTATGCGAAAACGTCCCAAGAACACAAGCGTTAGCGAAGTGTGATTGGATGACGTTGATCGCCACGGGGGAGGGGGACCGCGAAGCGGTGGAAGGGGTGCCATGAACGATGCAGTTGAAGTATCGTATGCACCGTCAATCAAGGGATTTCAGTATTTCCAAACCCCCGACTCTCTGCTACAATAAAACAATGAAAGGAGAGATCCTCATGCACGAGAAACGATGGCGCAGCTACGCAATGACGGTGAACGGTCTGCCGCAGAAGATCCGCTACAACGCCGATACGGTGGAGGGGCTGTTTCTGCCGCTGCTGCGTCGCCTCACGGAGATGCAGCGGAAAGCGGGATGCCGCATCCTCGTGTTTCTTGCTGCGCCGCCCGCGACGGGCAAATCTACCCTCCTTCAATTTCTCGAGGAGCTGACGCGCATTCACGCGGTGCTGACACCCGCACAGGCGCTCGGGATGGATGGCTTTCACTACCTGAACAGTTATCTTGCCGCGCATACGATTCTGCGGGACGGCGCGGAGATTCCGCTGAAAAACATCAAGGGTGCGCCCGAGACCTTCGACGTGGCGCTGCTTGCGGAAAAGCTCCGCGCGGCAAAGAAGGGCGTGACGGCGTTTCCCGTCTATGACCGCCGCATCCACGACCCGCGTCTCGATGCGCTTACAGTGGATGCACCCATTCTCCTCGTCGAGGGGAACTGGCTGCTGCTCGATGAGGAGCCGTGGTGCAATCTGCATGCCCTCGCCGACTACACCCTCCGCATCGACGTGTCGCCTGAACTCCTGCGTGACCGTCTCATCGCCCGCAAGGTACAGGGCGGGCTTTCGGTGAAGGACGCGAGAGCGTTCTACGAGAGAAGCGACGCGCCGAATGTCCTGCGCTTCGCGGCGCACGCAGGAGCAGCTGACGAGGTCTGGCGCATGGAGGCAGACGGCGACTTCGTGCGCGGATAGCGCAGAACGATGAAAGGAGGGCTGTCCTTGCGGCTGACACAGGAGACCAAACAGACGCAGAGCCTCGTGATGACGGCGCAGCTGCAGCAGGCGATCCGCATCCTGCAGCTGTCGACACCCGAGCTGCAGGAGGAGATTGAGCACGCCTTTCTCGAGAATCCCCTCCTTGAGATGGAGGACGCTGATCCTGTGCAGGAGTCGGCCTCCACGTACGAGGCTGCGGAACGCTCCCTTGCAGAGGAACGGGATTTTTTCGCCGCGCCCTATGATGCTGATGACTTCTATGAGGCGGAGACTGCGCACGAGCAGCGGGAGCTCTCTGCGCCGGTTGCCCTCACGCTCGAGGAGGAGCTTCTGCGCGAGGTGGATATCCGCTTCGCCGATCTGCGTGAAAAGGCCATTGCCGTCTTCCTTGTCGGTTCGCTCGATGAGCGCGGCTATCTCGTTGTGCCGCTCGCCGAGGCGGCACGTGCGACAGGTGCGGATGAGGCAGAGGTCGAGCACATCCTCGGCATCTTGCAGAGCTTTGAGCCGGCGGGCATCGGTGCACGTGACCTCACCGAGTGCATGCGCCTGCAGGCAGAGCGGGCAGGCATCTATGAGGGGCTGCTGCGCGCCATGATCGAGCGGCATTTGCGCGCCGTTGCGGACGGGCGTTATCGTGCGATTGCACACGCGGAGGGCGCGGCACTTGCCGACGTGCAGACGGCTGTCGACATCCTGCGGACGTTCTCGCCCAAGCCCGGCAGTGCCTATGGGAAGGAGGCGCCCGCTTACATCCGCCCCGATGTGCGGCTTACGGTGACAGACGGACGATTTGAGCTCGCTGTCTGCAACGAGCAGCTGCCGCGCCTACGCGTCTCCCGTCTCTATCGGAATACGGCGGAGATGGATGCGGAGACGCGCGACTACATCGCACAGCGCATCTATGCGGCACGCGCACTCATCCGCAGCATCGAGCAGCGGGGCGAGACCCTGCGCCGCGTTGCGGAGGAGCTTGTGCGGCGGCAGACGGATTTCGTCCTGCATGGGACAGGGGCACTGCGGCCGCTCACGATGCAGACCGTCGCGGCGGCGCTCGGGATGCACGAGTCGACCGTCAGCCGTGCCGTTGCGAACAAATACATCGACCTGCCGCGCGGACTCGTCCCGCTCAAATCGTTCTTCTCCTCTGCCGTCGGCACGGAAGCGGGAGCGCACAGCGCCGGAGAGGTGCGCGCGGCGATCGGCGCTATCATCGCGGCAGAGGATGCGGCGAAACCGCTCTCGGACGCGCACATCGCTGAGAT